>DATIKE010000359.1:0-7644 GCA_035477895.1 Phycisphaerae bacterium | reverse complement strand
GAAGAGACCTCACCCCGCCGTTCGACGAATCACCACCGCGGTCAGGTCGTCCGCCTGGGTCGTGCCCTCGCTGAAATCCAGCACATCCTGATGGATCGACTGAATAAGATCCGCGCAGCACATGTCGCTATGGGCTTGAATCATCCGCACGAGCCGGTCCTGGCCATACTGCTCGTCGTCCGGGCGGGCCCACTCGATGAATCCATCGGTCAGCAGCAGGAAGGTGTCTCCGTGGGCGAACTCAATGGCCTCGGTGTGGGGGTATTCGGCCTCCTCGGTGATGGCCATCGGCAGGCCGGTCGCGCTGAAGCTCTTCACCTGTCCGCTGGTCGCCAGAAACAGCAGCAGCGGGCCATGGCCGGCGCTGACATACTCGAGGCGATGAGTCCCGGCGTCCAGGATGCCGAAGCAAGCGGTGATGAACCGGCCGACCGGCAGGTCCTGGCACAGCAGCCGGTTCACCCGGGTGGCGATCGAGGGCAGGCTCTCGCCCCAGTCGGCCATCGCCCGAAGCATTGCCCGGCACTGGGTCACCACCAGGGCCGGACCGATCCCGTGCCCGGAAGCGTCGGCGATCAGAAACAGCAGCCGCTCGTTGCCCAGAGGCAGGAACCCGTAACAGTCTCCACCGGTCTGGTCGGCGGGTTTGTTCCAGCCGGCCACGTCGAATCCGGCCACCTCGGGATTGGTCTCGGGCAGCAACTGCATCTGAATCTGCCGGGCGATGGACAGATCGTGCTCGAGACGCTCCTTCTCGGCCGCCGTGTCCATCAGCATCTGCCGCTTGATCGCCATCGCGATCAGGGCACCCAGCGCACCGGCCAACAGCTCGTCCGTCTCATCGAAGGGTCCTTCCAGCTTGTTGAGCAACTGGAGTACGCCGATGACCTCCCGATCCGGCGTAACCAGCGGCACGGAAAGGATGTTCCGCGTGTGATAGCCCGTCTTGCGGTCGATCGCGGGGTTGAATCGCGGGTCGGCGTAGGCATCCTGAACGACGACCAGCGAGGCCTTTCTGGCGGCCTCCCCGGCAATGCCCAGCTTCGCGGAGAAGCGGATCTCGCCGGTGCCCGTGGCCACCTTGCTGTATAGCTCATCCAGGTCGCGGTCGTAGAGGAAAATCGTTGCCCGCTCGCACTTCAGCGCGGCCAGCCCGGCCCGCTCGGCGCTTCTCAGCAGAGGCTCCAGCTCGAACGTCTCACTCATCTGGCGGACGACATCCACCAGCACCGCGAGATGGCGTTCGGCCCCGCTGGTCGCACCGGAGATGATCTTTTGCCGTGGCATGTGGGCTCCTCGAGCACCGGCTGAATGCAGGTCGGCTGCTCAGCGGCTTGTCGACCGCAAAGCGTCCTTAAGTCGTTCGTGCTCTCCGGGTCGCATGTGAATGGCGTCTTCCTCGGTCGGGAAGCGGCCGGCCTGCACATCAGCGACGTACCCTGCAAAGGCCCCGGCGAACACCTCCGCCAGATCGGCATATCGTCGGACCGCCCGCGGAGGATGCCCGCCGCCCCAGCCGACCAGATCGTGCAGCACCACCACCGTGCCGTCGCAATGCGGGCCGGCCACACAGCCGATCACCGGATGCTCGGTCCCAGCCGTGATCTCCCGCGCGACCTCGCTGGATACCGCCTCCAGCAGCAGCATATCCGCGCCGGCCTCGATCAGCGTTCGGGCGTCGGCGATCAACTTGAGGGCGCTGTCCGCGTCCCGGGCTTGTGCCCGGTATCCCTCGCGCGACTCGATCGACTGAGGCAGCAGCCCGAGGTGAGCCACCACCGGTACACCTGCCCGACGGACGGCAGTTACCAGTTCCACGTCCCGGGCCGTGACCTCAATCTTGACCGCGTCGCAGTCGGTCTCCCGGTGGAAGCGTCGGCACCATTCGATCGTGGCGTCCGGACCCTCGACACGGCACAGGTAGGGCAGGTCGGCCATCAGAAAACTGTTGGGAGCGCCGCGGCGGACGGCGGCCGTCAGGGTTAGAAGGAAGTCGATCGGCACCTGGCGGGTGGTGGGCAGGCCCAGCACCACTTCGCCGGCGGTGTCGCCGACCAGCAACACCTCGACCCCGGCTGCGGCCATCAACCGGGCCGTCGCAGCGTCGTAACACGTGAGAACACTGAACTTACGACCGGCTTTCTTGCCCGCCCGCAGGCTGGCCAGGGTCGTTCGTCTGGTCGGCTGTTCAGCCATGATCGCCTCAGCATAAGCCTGCCCCGGTGGGTTCACAAGACCGCCTCTCTTGCATCATGCGGCCGCCCAGACGATAATAGCTGGATTGACGAACGAGGCGAGGAGGGCGCGGGGCTGGCCCACGGCACCTCCGGATGAGTCGCCCCGATTGCGGGGAGACTTGGTTGACAATAGGATACTCCTGGTCAGCGTACCAGGTTACGGGAAGGTTGGCATGGGAGCCACGCTCGACGCCTTGCATCGGCTGCAGTCCACAGAGGACCGATTGCGGTCCGTTCGCGAACAGATCGAATCCAAACGACGGATGGTCAAAGCCCGCCAGAGCCGCGCGGCGAACATCGAGAAGCAAGTGGCCGATACGCGATCGGCCATTCGCCGGGCGCAGACCGAATTCGACCGCTTCGAACTCGATCGCATGACCAGGGAAGAGCACGTCGGCCGCCTGCGCGAGGCCCTCAATCGCACCAAGAGCAACAAGGAATACGCGGCGATCCTGACCCAACTCAACACCGAGAAAGTCAACCTGTCCAAGCTCGAGGACAGCGCGCTGGCCGCGCTTGGCCGGGCCGAGCAGGAGCGAAAGAAAAACACGGAACTCCATGCCCTCATGGAAAAGGAAATGTCCCAAGTCGCCGACCTGATGAAGTCCGCCCAGGAGGCCGAGGCCAAGCTCGCCACCCAGCTCGCGGCCCTCGAGCGGCAGCGCGAGGAGGCGGCCGACGGCATCCCCGCGAAGGCTCTGAACGTTTTCCAGAAGGCTTGCGAACGGCACGAAGGCGAGGCCATGGCCCTCGTCGAGCGCGTCCACCCGAAGCGGGCCGAGTACGTCTGCAGCGGATGCAACATGTCAGTCCCCCTGGAGATTACCAACTCGCTGCAGTCCCGCGACGAAGTTCAGGTTTGCCAGACGTGCTCACGCATTCTCTACCTGGAAGCTCCGGCAGGCGCCCTGGCCTGAGCCACATCGAGGCCCCCGACGCACCGTCTTTCCGCCCCGATCCTTTCCGCCCGACGTTCCCCCAACCCGCGCTCGAAACACCGAACCCGGCTGATTATCGGACCGCTCCATTCTATTCAACACGGCCGGCCGGTCGGCCGACATATGAGTTATGGATCTGATCTCCGGGATAGCCAGTCTCTCAACCGCCCTGAGCACTGCCCGCCTTCAGAACGAGGTCGGCATCAAGGTTCTGAAGATCGCCCAAGGGCAGCAACAGGTAGCCGCTGATCTGGTCAATGCGGCCACGGAAACGATCGTGGAATCCCTCAAGCAACTCGGCACAAACCTTGATATGACCGCCTGATCGGGCTTTTCCCATCTTTCCCGGCCGGCCGCTTCAACAATAGTTGAAATACCAGGTTTTTTGGAGCACTCGCCCCGCGCGGCCATCATCGGCCGGCGTTACTCCTTGGCCGAGTGGCCGGACCGGAATTCAGGGGCCAGCGGGAAGTCTCGCAAAAGCCACCCCAGGCAGTCGCGCATGGCCTGGGCGTAGTTCCTGCCGTCGGTGATTCGGAAGGCCTGCATGTTGGGCTCACTTGGCCGAAGTTCCGCTTTCGTCCGCCCCTTGTCGTTGATGTCCACGCGAGCCGGAACGAACGTATAGACCTCGGCCAATTGGCCGCCGGCTGGAGGGGTGCGGGCCGGTCGATACGTGTTGCCGACCTTGTAGATCTTCATCCCCGCTGCATCAAGTATACTGGCGGTCGACCACATTTCGCGGTCCATTTTCAGAACCAGGTGCCGCCAAGGCTGTATGTTTGCGCTCAAGGCCGACTGGGGGTCGATCTCCTGCGGTGAAACGGCCTGCAGAGCATAGATGAAATAGTTGACCACGGGGGTTGGCACGTCGCGGAGAACGTCGGCGTGGTGAAAGTTCCAGAACGTGCTGCCCGCATCGCCGCGCGGCATGCACGGGCACCACCAGATGGGCAAGCCGGAACGCATCAGGCCGACGTAAGCATGAATATCGAGGTCGACGTTGTATTCGCTGCCGTCGGTCGAGTTGCCCATGTTGAGGTACAGCCGGCCGACCTTGCGGCGCAGCAGATCGGGCTCGCGGTTGAATGCGGCACAGAGATCGCGAACGCTGCCGACGGCTATCACGGTGACCGGGCGCGGCGCAGCGCGCAGGCTTTGCAGAAGCAACTCGATGTCGCCTTGATCGCCCGCGGGCTGGTCGGCGCCGGTATCCTGCGGACTCGTCAGGGGGCTGGACAGCCCCGAGGCGAAAGGAATCCTGCGGCCGGTGAGCCGGAGCATCTGTTCGATCGGGATTCGGCCGGTTTTGTCCCCCTGACGCTGACCTTGATCCAGCAGAATCGCCTGAACGTCCAGTTCGCGAACTGAGAATAGTGTGGCCAGGTCAAAATGGTCGTCCGGATCATTGTGAGGATGGAACAGATCCGTTCCATAGATGACCGGCACCCGCCCGGCGGCAAATCCCGCGTCTGGTGCCGAGTCCGTGGGCGCGGCGGCCGCGAAGCCGGCCAAAAAAACGAATGCAAAGCTGACACTGTACATAGCAGGAATCTCCTTCACGGTTTGCCCGGACAACCTTGTGACTACGGGGCTGCACGTCGTACCGACGGACAGTATACCCGTCATGGACCGGACGGCTGCTGCTGGGACAGGCAGTGGAGCGTGCCCTGGCCAAGAACCAGATCCCGGGCGTGCAGGCCGATGACCTGGCGGCCTGGAAACAGGCCGGCCAGCGTGTCGAGGACGGCGCGGTCGTTCGGATCGTTGAACGTCGGAACGACGACCATGCGGTTGGCGATGTAGAAGTTGGCGTAGCTGGCCGGCAGGCGCATGTCCTCGAAGAAGACCGGCCCCGGCATGGGGATCGGGATGACCTCGATCCGCCGACCGGCCGCGTCGGTGGCGTTCCTCAGCCGGCGGAGATTGTCCTGCAAAGGGGCGTGGTTCTCGTCCGCGGGGTCGCTCTCGACAGCCAGCACCAGTTTTCCGGGAGCGACGAACCTGGCGATGTCGTCCACGTGGCCGTGTGTGTCGTCGCCGGCGCAGCCCGAGCCGAGCCAGATCACCTTCTCGATGCCCAGGTATTCGCGGAACGCCTGCTCGTAGCCCTCGCGGCTCAGGCCGGGGTTGCGGCACTGCACGTCGGACATCAGGCACTCCTCGGTCACCAGCAGTGTGCCCTGTCCGTCGGTGTCGATCGCGCCGCCTTCGAGAACAAGCGGAGCATCCCGATCCGGGCGGCGGGCCTCGATGCGCTTCAGCCCGGTGATGCATTCGACCGCGGCCGGGATGTGGGCGTCGTGGTGATAGTCGTCGTACTTGGCCCAGGCGTTGAACTTCCACTGTATCCAGGTGATGGAGCCGTCGGCGGCGCGGACGGCCGTCGGCGCCGAGTCGCGAAGCCAGGTTCGGTCGATCGGCTGAACGTGCAGACGGTAGCTGTCCGCCGGCACGCGGGTCTGGTCGAGATAGCGTCGTGCCAGATTGTGTGAGGCCTCGTCGGTGCAGAGAATCTCGACTCGTTCGCTCCGCGCGAGAACGCGAACGATGTCGGCGTAGACCCACCGGATCGCTTCGAGCTTGCCGGGCCAGTCCGGCTCGTGGTGCGGCCAAGCGATCCACGTGGCGTCGTGTGTCTCCCACTCGGCCGGCATGAGGCATTTCGGGGGCATGGCGGGGGAACTCATCTCGGCGGGCCTCCCAGGTGACGTTCCAGAATGGGTCCGTAGGCGTCAATCCTCCGGTCGCGCAGGAAGGGCCAGTTGCGGCGGGTGTCTTCCATGAGAGGTCGGCTCACTTCGGCGACGAGGACGGCGGGCTTGTCCGCCGGTGCCTGCTGGAGGTACCGGCCGAACGGATCGCAGATGAACGATTGCCCGAAGAACTCGATTCCGTCGGTGCCGGGCTCGGACTCGTGGCCGATGCGGTTGGCGGCGGCCACATAGACGCCGTTGGCGATCGCATGCGAGCGCTGGATCGCCAGCCAGGCGGCGGCCTGATCCTGGCCGACCTGGGCCTTCTCGCCCGGATGCCAGCCAATGGCCGTCGGATAGAACAGCACCTCCGCGCCAAGCAGGCTGGTGATTCGGGCGGCCTCGGGATACCACTGGTCCCAGCAGATCAACACGCCGATCGCCGCATGGCGTGTGCGAAAGACCTGAAACCCGCGAGCCGGCCCCACGGCGTCTCCCGGAGCGAAGTAGTACTTCTCGTAGTACAGCGGATCGTCCGGAATGTGCATCTTGCGATACACGCCCAGGAGCGAGCCGTCGGCGTCGAGCACCGCCGCGGAATTGTGATAGACGCCGGCCGCGCGACGTTCGAACACCGGTACGACGAGCGCGACGCCGAGTTCGCGGGCGATCGGCTGAAGAGCCTGCACAGTGGGGCCGGGGATGGGCTCGGCCAGGTTGAATCGATCCGGCGACTCGGCTTTGCAGAAATAGACGGCGTGGAACAGTTCCTGCAGACACACGATCTGCGCGCCGCGGCCGGCCGCCGCGCGGATCCCGGCGACCGCGCGATCGATATTGATCTGGCGGTCCGCGATGCAGGCATGCTGAACAACGGCGATGCGGAATGTCTCGGGGCCTGTCATTTCAGGTCGGTAATCTTCCAGTCGTGTTCCCTGACCGCCCGGGTGATCCACTCGGCCAGTTCGACGGCCGCGGCGCCGTCCTCGGCGCTGACCGCCGCCGGCGCGCCGGTTTCGAGGGAGTGGAGGAACGATTCCAGCTCGGCCCGCAGCGGCTCCTCGTCGTTTACCGTCAGGGGTTCGACCTTGAGCAACGAGGCGTAGTCCGTGCCGGCCAGTTGTGAGAGATCATCGGCCTTGCGCTCGCGGGCGAAATTGAGCAGGTCGGTGTTGGCGTCTTTCTTGATCGCGATGCCGATTTTCTTCTGATAATCCAGCGACAGATAGGCCTCCGGGCAGAACACACGGATCTTGCGCTCGGTCTTCAGGGCCAGCCGCGAGGCGGTCAGGTTGGCCACGCAGCCGCTCTCGAAAGTGACGCGGGCGTTGGCGATGTCCTCGTGCGGGCCGAGCACGTTCACGCCGACGGCCTCCACGCGCACCACCCTCGCCCGAACCAGCGAAAGCACGATGTCGATGTCGTGGATCATCATGTCCATGACCACGCCGATGTCGGCCGATCGGAACGTGAACGGGCTGATGCGGTGGGTCTCGATGAACCGCGGGGAAACCTTCATCGCGTGCATCGAACGGACAACGGGGTTGAACCGCTCGGTGTGCCCGACCTGCAACAGGGCATTGTGCTCGCGGGCGGCATCGAGGAGCTGGCGGGCGACCGTGCTGTCGGGAGCCAGCGGCTTCTCGATCAGAACGGCGATACCGCGCTCCAGGAGCGGCCTGGCCACCGACAGGTGATGAACCGTGGGCACGGCCACGGTGGCGGCCTTGATCCGGTCGATTATCGGGTCGACCGTGGCGTAGGCCCGGGTGT
>DATIKE010000358.1:0-23499 GCA_035477895.1 Phycisphaerae bacterium | reverse complement strand
AGCCCGAAAGGATTGTCATATGCCCCGGATCTCGCCCGGCGCGAGCTGGCTGAGGCCGGCTACCCCGGCGGCGCGGGGATGCCGGCCATCGACTTCCTCTACAACACCGGCGCCAACCAGGAGCGTATCATCCAGGCGCTGGCCCGCATGTGGGAGCGCGAGCTGGGCCTCAAGGTGCAACTCATCGGCAAGGAAACCAAGGGTTTCGCGGAGGACAAGACCGAGCACCGGTTCATGGTCGCCCGGTCCAACTGGTTCGGCGACTACATCTACCCGACGACGTTCCTGGACCTGCTGCACAGCAAGAACGGCCACAACAGCGGTGGATTCAACGATCCACACTATGACGGCCTGCTGAAACGGGCGTCCGAAACGGCCGATCCGGCGGAACGCCTCGAGATACTGTCCGAGGCCGAGCGATACCTGGTCGAGGAGCAACTGCCGTTGCTGCCCGTGTACACGTATGTCATGGTGTATGCCTGGGGACCGGAAGTGCAGGGTATTCACCCGAATCCGCGCAATCAGTTCCCGATGCAGTTCATTCACGTCGGTCGTTCGGCGAGGCGATCGCAATGAAGCATTTCCTGCGGCGACTGCTGCTGATTATTCCGGTGCTGTGGGCGATCTACACGATCACTTTCCTGATGGTCATCACCGTTCCGGGCAATCCATTCCAGCAGCCGGACCGCCAGATGCCCGAGGGCGTTGAGCAGGCCCTGGAAGCCCGCTATCACATCGAGGACAACTGGAGCTATTACTGGGAGTACCTGGCCGGCGCGCTGCGTCTGGATTTCGGGCCGAGTTTTCAGTACCGCGACTGGACCTGCACGCAGATCATCGCCCAGGCGCTGCCGGTATCATTCGTTCTGGGTGTAAGCGCCATTCTGCTGGCGGTTCTGATCGGTGTTCCGGTCGGTGTGATCAGCGCGGTCAGACGTAATTCATGGTTCGATGTCGGCTCGCTGGCCCTGGTGCTGATCGGGGTTTCGCTGCCGACGTTCGTGACCGGGACGGCCTTTCTGCTGCTGTTCGCGTTCAAGCTCCAGTGGCTGCCGGTGGGGGGCTGGGGCGATCCGTGGCAGCTTCCGCTGCCGGCGATCACGCTGTCGCTGCCCTTCATGGCTTATATCGCCCGGCTGACCCGCCTGGGCATGCTCGACGTGCTGGGCAGCGATTACATCCGCACCGCCCAGGCCAAGGGTGTCGCACCGCGGCAAGTGGTCTGGAAGCATGCCCTGAAGAACGCCTTCCTGCCGGTGTTGAGCTACCTCGGTCCGGCCCTGGCAATGGCGATGACCGGATCGTTTGTGATCGAGAAGCTGTTCAACATCCCCGGCCTGGGGCAGCACTTCGTCAACAGCGTGCTCAACCTCGACCGTGGGCTGATCATGGGAACGGTGCTGGTGTACTCGGCTTTGCTGGTGGGGATGAATCTGCTGGTCGACATGTGTTACGCGCTGGTCGATCCGCGCGTGAAGGTGTCCGATGGGTGAGGCGGCCGGACAGATCGGTCTTGACGCGGATCGCGGCCGTTCGCCCGGCTCGCGGGCCTGGGCACGGTTTCGCCGGAATCGGCCGGCCATCGGCAGCGCGGTTTTCCTCGGTCTGCTGATGGCCGCCATTCTCGCGGTTTTGCCGATGACCTTCAGCCGGTTCGACGACCAGGTGCTCGCGCTCAATCGCCAGCCGCCGACCGCCTCACATTGGTGCGGCTACGACACGCTGGGGCGCGATCTGCTCGTGCGCTGCCTGTTCGGCGGCGTGATCAGCTTCAGCGTCGGGCTGGGGGCCGCGGCGATCAGCGTGACCGTCGGCGTGCTCTGGGGCGCGATCGCCGCGCTGGCCGGCGGCAGAGTCGACAACGCGATGATGCGACTGGTGGACATCCTCTACGGGCTTCCCTATATTCTGCTCGTGATTCTGATGAAGGTCGCGTTCGAGCAGCCGCTGACCGCGATCATCGGGGACAAGCAGGTCGCCAACGTCGTGATCCTGTTCGTTGCGATCGGTTCGGTGAGCTGGCTGACGATGGCCCGGGTCATTCGCGGGCAGGTGTTGTCGCTTCGGGAGATGGCGTTCGTCGAGGCGGCCCGGGCGTCGGGTGTCGGGCCGGGCCGGATACTCGCGCGGCATCTGCTGCCGAACCTTGTCGGGCCGATCGTCGTGTACGCGACGCTCACCGTGCCGCAGGCGATCCTGCAGGAGTCGTTCCTGAGCTTTCTGGGCATCGGCGTGGCTCCGCCGGTGCCGACCTGGGGCTCGCTGGCCGCCGAGGGCGTGGCGGCCATCAATACGATCGTCAGCTTCTGGTGGATCCTGTTCTACCCGTGTCTGTTCCTGGGGCTGACGCTGCTGGCGTTGAATTTTGTCGGCGACGGATTGCGGGATGCATTCGATCCAAAGACGGTGAGCAGGACATGATTCATCGACGATATCGGCCGTGGGGGTGGGTGGCAGGGATGGCAGGAGTCCTGTCGGCGCTGCTGCCGGCCGGCTGCGGTAACGAGTCGGGGCGACAGCCGCCTGAAGAGGGCATCGTCAAGTACGGCCCGGTGTCGCGCGAATCATACAAGCCGAAGATCGGGCGACATGGCGGGCAGATTGTCCAGGCCTCGTTCGGCGAGGGAGTCAAGAGCTTCAACCCGATTACCGCGGGTGAAACCTCCACCACCGATTACACAACCCGGATCTTCGAGGGGCTCGGATGGTCCGACCCCTGGACCCGGGAGGTCCGCCCCTGGCTGGCCAGGTCATGGGAGCATAGCGACGATTATCTGGTCTGGACTTTCCACCTCCGCGACGACGTGAAGTTCAATAACGGCATGCCGCTTACGGCCGACGACGTTGTGTTCACCTTTCAGGTGATCTACGATCAGAAAATCACATCGAGCATGCGCGACCTGCTGACCGTCGAGGGGAAGAAGTGGAAGGTTGAAAAAATTGACGACCTCTCGGTGCGGTTCACGCTCCCGACTCCGTTCGCGATATTCCTCGAGCTGGCCTCGGCCGTGGAAATCGTCTGCAGGAAAGTGTGCGAGCCGGCCTACCTGGCCGGCACGTTCAACTCGTTCATGGGCGCCGAGGCCACGCCCGACCAGATCGTCGGCACCGGGCCTTTCATGCTGGACAGCTACGTGCCGGGGCAGAGGCTTTACCTTAAGAGAAACCCGCACTACTGGGTGAAAGACGCAGCCGGAAACCGTCTGCCCTACCTCGACCGCATGGTGTTCGTCTGGGTCCAGAATATCGACGCGATGATGCTGCAGTTCAAGACCGGGCAGACCGATGGGTATGCCCTGCGCGGCAGCGATTACCCGATCCTCAAGCCCCTGGAACGAGAGGGAAAGTTCAAGATCTACGAGCTGGGGCCGCTGATGGGTTCGGCTTTCGTGACCTTCAATCAGAATCCCGGGACCAGCCCCGAGACCGGCAAACCGTACATCGAGCCGCACAAGGTCAAGTGGTTTCGCGAAACGAGGTTCCGGCAGGCGATCGCCCATGCGATCGACCGGGATAATATCGTCCGGACGGTGTTCAACGGACTGGCGATGCCACAGTACGGCCCGATGAACGAGGGGGCGGGATACTTCTACAATGACAAACTCAAAGCCTACCCATACGACCCGGCCAAGTCCCGCCAACTGCTCGAACAGATCGGCATGACCGACCGCGACGGCGACGGTCTTCTGGAGGACGCCGAGGGCCACAAGGTCCAGTTCACCCTGGTGACCAACGCGGGCAATACCATGCGCGAGCAGGTCTCGGAAATCCTGCGCAAGGATCTGGCGAACCTGGGCGTCAAAGTGGACCTCAAGTTCATCGAGTTCAACCTGCTGGTCACCAAGATGGACGAGACATTCGATTGGGAGGCCCTGGTCATGGGTCTGACCGGCGGGCCGGAACCGCACAGCGGCTCAAACATCTGGAAGTCCAACGGCCGGCTGCACATGTGGTATCCGCGCCAGAAGCAACCGAGCACCACATGGGAGGCCCGCATCGACGAAATCTTCGCCGCCGGCATCAAGGAGATGGATCGGTCCGGACGCAAGGTGCTCTACGACGAGTGGCAAATGATCGTCAACGAGCAGCAGCCGTTCGTCTATACGGTTGCACCGATGGCCTTGTATGGTTTCAAGGACCGGTTCGACAACGTTTACCCGACAGTCCTGTCCGCCGCCGGCCGGCAGGAAACCACCTGGAACATCCACGAGTTGTTCATCAAAGAAGGGTATCCGCTGGAGTAGTCGAAGCTAGAAAACGTTGAGGGCGGGGAATGATTTCATACGTCATACGACGCCTGCTGCTGAGCGTGGTGCTGCTGCTGGCGGCGTCGTTGATGGCCTTTGGAATCCTCAAGGCGGCGCCGGGGGACTACTTTGCGCTTCTCAAGGCCGACCCGCGGCTTCCACAGGAGTACGTTGACCAGCAGCGCCAATTGTACGGCCTGGACAAACCGGTCTATGTGCAGTACGGCCTGTGGCTGCGGCGGGCGATGGTGGGGGACTTCGGGTATTCCTTCGCCTACAAGCAGCCGGTGTCGGATGTAATCGGCACGCGGGTGCTGAATACGCTCATCCTCAACCTCGTCGCCGTGGCCGTGACCTGGCTGGTCGCCATCCCGATCGGCATTTACGCCGCCGTCCGTCAATACAGCCTGGGCGACAAGATCCTCTCCGGCATCAGCTTCATCGGGATGAGCCTGCCGGGATTCTTCAGTGCCCTGATCCTGCTGTACATCTTCGCGTCGGTGCTCAACATCCTGCCCCCGGGCGGAATGTATTCCATCGATTTCCCGAGGATGTCGATCGGCGAAAAAGTGCTGGACGTGGCCAAGCACCTGGTCATCCCGGTCATCGTCCTGGTGATTCAGGCGATGGCCAGCCTGCAGCGGATCACCCGCGGCAACATGCTCGAAATCCTCGGCCAGCAGTACATCCGCACCGCCCGGGCCAAGGGCCTCAGCGAGCACCGGGTCGTCTACAAGCACGCCCTGCGCAACGCCCTGAATCCGCTGATCACGATCTTCGGTTACGAGTTCGGGGCTCTCCTGTCCGGAGCGGCACTGCTGGAGATCATCATTGATTATCCCGGCCTGGGTTCGCTGATGTACGCGGCGGTTCGCAGCCAGGACCAGTTCCTGGTCATGGGCGGCTTCATGATGGGCGCGGTGATGCTTCTGCTGGGCAACCTGCTGGCCGAGCTGCTGCTCGCCTGGGTCGATCCGAGGATCTCCTACCAATGAGGCACGGCAAGCGGAAGCTGACGGAGCGGGAACTGGCGGCGCGAACGCCCTGGCAGATCGCGATGACCCGCCTGCGCCGGCACCGCATGGCGATCTTCGGGTTCCGAGTTCTTTTCGTATTGTACGCGGTGACGGTTTTTGCCGGTTTCGTCGCCCCGTATGACTACGACAACGAGGTTCGCGAGCACTCGTACCATCCGCCGCGCGGCTTTCACATGGTGGACGAGCAGGGCCGCTTCCACTGGCGACCGTTCGTGTACGCTTCCTCCTATGACTTCGACGCTTACTTCAACAGGGTCTGGAAGACCGATACATCGAAGCGCTATCCCGTCCGTTTCTTCGTCGAGGGCGACGAATACTCGATCCTCTGGGTCTTCAAGGCCCGAACGCACCTGTTCGGCGTCGAAGCTCCCGGCCGCATCTACCTGTTCGGTGCCGACTACCGCGGTCGGGACCAGTTCAGCCGGATCATCTACGGCGGGCAGGTGTCTCTGACCATCGGGCTGCTGGGATCGGCAATCTCGTTCGCGATCGGCATGGTTGTCGGGGGGGTCAGCGGATACGCCCGCGGACGGACGGACTTCGCCGTCCAGCGACTGTGCGAGATGATCATGCTCATCCCGACATTCTACCTCCTCCTAGTACTTCGGAATACGTTTCCGCCGGGGCTGTCCTCGACGCAGGTGTACTTCGGCATCACCTTCATCCTGGCCTTCATCTACTGGGCATCGTTCAGCCGGGTGATCCGCGGGATGGTGCTGTCGATCCGCGAGCAGGAGTTCGTCCTGGCCGCCCGGGCTCTGGGACTGCCGTCCCTGCGAATCATCGTCCGGCACGTTCTCCCGAACACCCTGAGTTACGCGATCGTCTACGTCTCCCTGAGCATTCCCTTCTACATACTCGGCGAGTCTTCGCTGAGCCTGATCGGGCTGGGTATCCAGGACCCCGTTCCGAGCTGGGGGAACCTGCTCCAGAAGGCGACCAGCATTCCCGAGCTCAAGTTCCATCCCTGGATTCTGATCCCGGGACTCTTTATCTTTGCGGCTGTGATGGCCTTTAACTTCCTGGGCGACGGCCTGCGGGACGCGCTCGATCCCAGGACGCTGGCGGGGCAGTCCGAATGAGCCAGGTGGCAAACGGCGACAACCTGATCGAGGTCCGCGACCTGAAGACGTACTTCTACACGGAGGAAGGCGTCGGGACGGCCGTCGACGGTGTCTCCTGGTCGCTGAAAAAGGGCAAGACGCTTGCCCTGGTTGGCGAGAGCGGTTGCGGCAAGAGCGTGACCGCGCTGTCGATCATGCGGCTGATCCCCGACCCGCCCGGGCGGATCGTCGGCGGGCAGATCCTCTTCGACGGCGCCGACTTGGCCACGATCGGCGAGAAGCGGATGCGCCAGATTCGCGGAAATCGCATCGCCATGATCTTCCAGGAGCCGATGACCTCGCTCAACCCGGTCTTCACCGTCGGAAACCAGATCGTCGAGGCCATCGAGCTGCACCAGAACCTGCGCGGCAAGCCGGCCTGGAACCTGGCTGTCGAGGTGCTTCGTCAGGTCGGCATCCCGGCTCCGGAGCAGCGGGTCAGCGAGTATCCGCACCAGATGTCCGGCGGCATGCGCCAGCGGGTCATGATCGCGATGGCCCTGTCGTGCAACCCCGACCTGCTGATTGCCGACGAGCCGACCACCGCCCTCGACGTGACCATCCAGGCCCAGATCCTCGACCTGCTTCGCAAGCTGCAGGCCGACAAACACATGTCCATCCTGCTGATCACCCACGACCTGGGCGTGGTGGCGGAGATGGCTGACGAAGTGTGCGTCATGTACGCCAGCCGGATCGTCGAGCGGGCCCCGGCCGAGGAGTTGTTCGCCGGCCCGATGCATCCCTACACTCAGGGGCTGTTCCGAAGCATCCCGCGCGTGGGGGAGCAGAAACATCGGCTGGATGTCATTCCGGGAAACGTGCCCAATCCGCTCACTTTTCCGAGTGGATGCCACTTTCATCCCCGCTGTCCGTTGGGTAGCGAGGACGCGAAGTGCCAGGCCGAGCATCCGGGTCTGAAGGAGCTGAGGCCGAACCACTGCGTGGCGTGCTGGAAGGTCCCGGGATACTGAGGGCAACTCAGCGGAGAGATGGCCAATCAGAGCCCGGAGCGGCAGCGACGTTTACATGCAGCGGCAAATCTGGACGGCGAATGGGAAGAATCGATGGCCGCTGGCAGGAGAATGAATGACCAAAGGTTTCGACGGTTTGCGCGTGGTGACATTTGACGGCCGCCTGGCCGATCGGATGAGTCGGCTCATCGAGAAGCTGGGCGGCGTCGCCGTCTGCGCGTCTGCGGTGCGCGATCTGCCGATTCCACAGAGCCCCGACGCCGCGATCTTCGCCGACGACCTTCTGGCCGGACGCTATGACACGCTCATCCTGCCCTCCGGTCGCGGTGCTCATGCCCTCCTGGCGATTCTCGAACGGCACCGCCCCCGGGCGGCCCTGCGCGAGGCGCTCTCGAAAACCAGCATCCTTGCCAGGTGTCATCGGGCGGTTGGCGCCTTGCGGGAGTGGCGGTTGTCGCCGTCGATCGCGTTTGCCGAGGCGGACTGTTGGCGGTCGGTCTTGGCGGCGATCGAGGACCGCGGCCCGCTGACCGGCAAGCGTATTGCCATCGAGGCTTCCGCCGACGCCATGAAGGAGTTGGCCGCGGCCCTCCGTGATCGTGGTGTCGATGTCGCCGAAATCCAGGTGCACACGCAAGCCTTGCCCGAGGATCTCATGCCACTCCGAGAGGCGATCGAGGCGCTCTGCGCCGGGCGGGTCGAGGTCGCTCTGTTCACCGGGGCGATGCAGGTGTGCCACCTGTTGCACGTGGCGGAGCAGATGGGCAAGGCGGCGCTTCTGGCCGAAGCGACGAAGTGGGCCGTAATCGGCTCGGTCGGGCTGGGAACCAGCGAGGCGTTGCATCGAGCCGGCCTGGGCGTCGATTTCGAGCCCGATCGCCCGTTGAAATGCCACCTTGTCCGACAGCTCGCCCGGCGATCCGGCTATCTCCTGCGGCGAAAACGAGCTTCAGCCGCGGCGGGGATCGAAGTGAACCGCGCCCGCCGCATCGACCTGCTCTGGGACCACCGCGAGTGCGGCGCCGTCTGCGACCCGCTCCACGACAGCGCTTTTCTGCGGGCCTGCCGACGCGAAGCCACGCCATACTCGCCGATCTGGATCATGCGGCAGGCCGGGCGCTACCAGCGGGCGTACCGCGAATTGCGGGCCAAACACTCGTTCCTGGAGATGTGCAAGACGCCGGAGCTGGCCGCCGAAGTCACGCTGATGGCCGTCGATCAGCTCGGCGTGGACGCGGCCATCATTTTCGCGGACATCCTCCTGATCGTGGAGCCGATGGGCGTCGGGCTGTCCTTCATCGAGGGCGAGGGGCCGGCCATCACCCGCCCGGTCCGCAGCGGTGCTGAGGTGGACACCTTGCGCGACGTGCATTCGCAAGAGTCACTCGGTTTTGTGATGGAGGCCATCCGCCTCACCCGGCGGGCACTTCATCCAAGCATCCCGCTGATCGGATTCTGCGGCGCGCCCTTTACTGTCGCCAGTTACATGATCGAGGGCAGTTCGAGCCGTGATTTCCGGGAAACCAAGACGTTCATGTACCGGGACGCCGGGGCGTGGCACGCGCTGATGGGTCGGCTGGTCGCCGCCCACACGGGCTACATCAACGCCCAGATCGATGCCGGCGTCCAGGCCGTCCAGATCTTCGATAGCTGGGTGGGCTGCCTCAGCGAGAGCGACTATCACGAGTTCGTTCTGCCCCATGTCCAAAAGCTCATCCACTCGATCAAACCCGGCATTCCGATCATCCATTTCGGGACCAATACCGCCACGCTGCTCAAGCAGCTCAAGGAGGCGGGCGGTGATGTCATCGGCCTGGACTGGCGGATGAATCTGGCCGAAACCTGGGCCGATCTGGGTTACGACGTGGCCGTCCAGGGCAATCTCGACCCGGTCGTGTTGTTCAGCTCGATCAGGCAGATTCGCGCCCGGGCCAAGGTGGTTCTCGATCAGGCGGCCGGCCGACCCGGGCACATCTTCAATCTTGGGCACGGCATCCTGCCCGGCACGCCGGTGGACCACGTGCTGGCCCTGGTGGATTTCGTTCACGAGTATTCCGCCGCCCAGCGCGGCCGACCTGAGTGCCATGCCCAGCGCTGAACAGCCATCAACCGGGCGCGTGATCGTCGTCGGGGGGGGCGTGTCCGGTCTGGCCGCGGCCCATCGGCTGGTCGAACTCGCGCGGCAGCGGCAGCGACGCCTGAGGCTGACCGTGCTGGAAGCCCGCGATCGCGTGGGCGGGAGCATCGTCACCCTCCGCCGCGACGGCTTCCTCATCGAGGGCGGGCCGGATTCCTTCATCACCCAGAAACCCGCGGGCATCGCGCTCTGCAAACGAATCGGGATCGCCGACCAAGTCATCGGGACCAACCCGGATTATCGGCGGGTCTATGTCGTGCGGAACGGCCGGCTGTACCCGATCCCGGAGGGGTTCCTGTTGCTGGCGCCGACGCGGATCTGGCCGTTCATCATCAGCGGGCTGTTTACTTGGCCGGGCAAGCTTCGCATGGGCATGGATGTGCTGCTGCCGGCTCGCAAGCGGGTCCCGGGCGAGGATGAGAGCCTGGCCGACTTCGTCCGGCGGCGCTTCGGCCGCGAGGCCCTCGAACGCATCGCCCAGCCGCTGGTCGGCGGGATTTATACCGCTGACCCGGAGAAGCTCAGCCTCCGGGCGACCATGCCGCGATTCCTCGAACTCGAGGACAAGTACCGCAGTGTGATTCTCGGTATGCGCAAAGTCGGAAAGGCGATGGGCGGTCGCGGAGAGGGCGACAGCGGCGCCCGCTACAGCATGTTCGTCTCTTTCCGCGACGGCATGACCACGCTGACCGACAAGCTTGTATCGCTGCTGCCGGCCGGCGGCGTGCGGACCGGTGCGCCGGTCGCCCGGGTCGAAAAGACCGGCTCGCGGTGGCGCGTCGTACTGGAGGACGGTTCCGCGGAGACCGCCGATGCCGTGGTCCTGGCGTCTCCGGCCTATGCGTCCGCGGGAATGCTGAAGGATCTCGATGCCTCGCTGGTCGCGGAGCTGTCGAGCATCAAGTATGCCTCGTCGGCCACGATGACGATGGGATTCGATCGCCAACAGGTGAAGCACACTCTCGACGGCTTCGGATTCGTGGTGCCGCTGGCCGAACGCCGCTCGATTATTGCCGGAACCTTCGGCAGCATCAAGTTTCCCGGCCGGGCGCCCGAGGGCAAGGTGCTCGTGCGGGCCTTCCTCGGCGGGGCGGTTCAGCCCGAGATTTACGAGATGGACGACGACGCCCTGCGCTGTGTGGTACTGCGCGATCTGCGCGACCTGATCGGCCTCCGGGGAGAGCCGCTGTTCGCCGACATCCACCGCTGGCCGGAGTCCATGCCACAGTATCCTGTCGGCCACCTCAACCACGTCGCCCGGATGGAACGTATTCTCGACGACCACCCCGGCCTGGCGCTGGCCGGCAACGCCTTCGGCGGCGTCGGCATCCCCGACTGCGTCCAGTCCGGCGAGGCCGCCGCCGACAGGGTCTCAATGCGGGTTTTCGGGGTATAAAAATCGAAAAGCTGACCGGGGTTTACTGAAAAAGTTGTTGCTGACCCGGCGCGTCGGCTGCCTTGCGCTGAATGACATCCTGAACCTCGTCGATGAGCTGGCCCAGGTCCTTGAACCGGCGGTACACACTGGCGAAACGCACGTAGGCGATCTGGTCGAAGTTGCGGAGCTGCTCGCAGACGATCTGCCCGATCGCCTGGCTGCTGACCTCGCGGTCGTACTTCTTGAAAAGGGTGTCCTCAACCGCATCGACGATCCGGGCAATCTGCTCGTCGGTCGCCGGGCGCTTGTACGTGGCCCGCTGAATACCGGCCAGGATCTTGTTGCGATCGTAGGGGACACGTGCCCCGTCGCGTTTGACGACCATGAGCCGGACGTCCTGCTCGACCCGTTCCTTGGTCGTGAACCGCTTCTTGCAGGACATGCATGCCCGCCGCCGCCGGATCACTTCGCCGTTCTCGCTCAGGCGCGAGTCGATTACCTTGTCCTGGTTGATTTCTCGGCAATACGGGCAACGCATGGCGTCCTCGTCGGCTCAGGATGCTCGGGTCCGCGTCCGGTCACACGTGCATCGCCTGCCTGTCGGCCCCCGACCGGCGGGCAGGGGGCAGGCGGAGGCCGGATGTGGAGTATATCCGAACAGCAGGGGCAAGATACAGGGGCACCCGACCCGCGTCCAGGTGCAGCGCGCGCCGCCGCCGGACTTGGCAATCGGCGGCTTTCCGGCGATATTGACCCAATGCCAACTTTGATGGTCGAAAAACAGGTCGGGTCGGTCAAGCTCGTCGGACACAGCCTGGCGGGTGAAGAGACGGTCATCGTGCTGCCCGAGATGAATGTGGCGTTCGACATCGGGCGGGCGCCCCGGGAACTGGTCTCGATCGACACCGTGTGCCTCAGCCACGGGCACATGGACCACGCGGCCGGCATCGCATACTACTTTTCTCAGCGGCTTTTCCAGGATCTGCCTCCCGGTTGCCTGCTGGTTCACCACCGGCTGGTGCCGGCTATCCAGGACCTTATGAAGGTCTGGGAGCGAATCGAGGGCCACCCCTCGCCCGGCAAGATCGTGGGCGTGGACGAGGATGAGGATTATGCCGTCCGCAAGGACCTCATTGTCCGGCCTTTCCGCGTCCGGCACGGGGGGCACGCCCTGGGATTCTCCGTGATCGAAGTCCGCAAGAAGCTCAAGCCCGAGTATGCGTCCTACAGCGGGCAGCAGATCGTCGAGCTGAAACGGACCGGCCAGACGGTCGAGTACCGGCTGGAGGTCCCCAAGGTCGCTTATTGCGGCGACACCCAGGTCGGGGAATTCCTGGACCACGACCACGTTCGGAATGCCGAGGTGCTCATTTTCGAGTGCACCTTCTTCGCCCCGGACCACGTCGATCGGGCTCGCCAGGGCCAGCACATGCACGTGGGCGACCTGCCGGCGGTTCTCGAACGGGTGAACAATCCCCACGTGGTCATCGCCCATATCACCCGGCGGACCTTCATGCACGAAGCGAAGCAGGCCTTGGACGCCTTGCTCAAGAAGTCCGACCTGGATCGTATTACCATCCTCATGGACCAGCCGCGTCGCCGCAAACCTGGCGGCCCGCCCCGGCCGAATCAGGAGGAACCGTCATGATGCATTTCTTGAGTCGTCTTTCGTGGTGGCGTTGTGTCGTCCTTTGCGCCGCCGTCACCGCTCCGTCACGCGCGGCCGACGATCCCGTCGCCTGTTGGAAAGGAACCGATTTCCAGGGCGGCTGCGCCGACATGCGCAACGAGTGGTTCGACATGGAAGGCGTCAACTATGCGTACGCTCGGCCGACCGGCGAGCGGTCGCGCATGACGGTTCAATTCAACCTGGAGAGCAAGCCTGCCGATCCGGTGTTCCTGCACCTCCAGGCCCGCGACGACGACGGCCCCGGCATCTGCCCGATCGCGATTCTGCTCAACAGGAAGGCGATCTTTGAAGGCCCCAACGGGTTCGCCGCGGACAAGTGGGAGGCTCGACGATTCGCGCTGCCGGTCGATGCTCTGCAGGTCGGGCGGAACGAGCTGGTAATCGCCAATACCGCGGCGGAAGGAACGCTCGGCGAACCGCCGTGGTTCATGGTGGCACGGGCGGCACTGGGAGCCCAGCGTGTCGATGTGGCCGCGTGCTCGGCCACGCGGGACTTCTTTGTCACCCTTCCCGCGAAGATGCGCCCGGTGCCCGAGCCGGCGTTGCCGGGACAGAAGGTGCCCGGGTTTGCGATTCGCGGTATCAAGGGATGGAAGTGGACCCCTGAACAATACCTGGCCGAGATCCCGGTCCTGGCCAGGTACAAAATGAACTTCCTGATGAATTGCTACCTCTCGATGTTCGACATCGAGAATATCCAGGGCGGCGGCAATCAATGGTGGCTCCCGCTGCCCGGGCAAAAGAAAAGCAAGTACGAGGAGGTCGTCCGTTCCTGCAAGGAACACGGTGTCGAGTTCTGCTTCGCGATGAACCCGAACCTGAGTTCGAGCCGCATCCTGGACTACGACAGCCCGAAAGACCTCGAGGATCTGTGGCAACACTACGCCTGGATGGCCGACCTGGGCGTGAACTGGTTCTCCATCTGCCTCGACGATATCAAGGCCGGGATCGAGCCGAAGGGGCAGTCCAGGCTCGTCAACGAGATCTTTCGTCGCCTGCGGGAGAAGAATCCCAAGGCCCGGATGATCTTCTGCCCCACGGTGTACCTCGGACGGGCCGTCAAGGAGGACGACCGCCGGTACTTGTCGGTTCTTGCGACGGATCTTCACCCGGAGGTGTATTGCTTCTGGACCGGAGACCAGTGTGTCGGGGAGATCACCCGGGATGCGGCAGAGTCCTTCGCCAAGGCCATCGGCCACCGCCTGTTCATCTGGGACAATTACCCGGTGAATGACGAGGCCCCGACTCTGCACCTTGGGCCGGTGACCGAGCGGGACCCGGACCTCTGCGAGGTGATCGACGGTTACATGGCCAACCCGCTCTGCCCGCAGAACGAGATCAACCGGATTCCGCTGATTACCGAGGCCGACTACGCCTACAACCCCTACGGGTACGACCCTGCACGATCCATCGGCCAGGCCATTCTGCACCTGGCCGATACCCCGCAGCGGCGGGCAGTGCTCAAGGAACTGGTCGAGATGTACCCTGGCATGCTGATCGAGGATACCCACCGCACGGACTGGAATCCGGTGCTCGACCGGTTCAGAAAGATCCTGGACCGGCCGAACTCCCGCTGGCAGGCGGAGGCTTTTGCCCGTCACATCGAGGGTTTCTGTGCTCGATTCGCCCAGGCATTTCCCGACCAGTTCGAGGACGGCCAGGACATGGTGCGTCAGAACCTGTCCCGGATGCAGAGTCTTCTGCGCGGCAAGTACCCTGAGTGAGGGCCTGCCGTGGTCCGGGTGACTTGTAACCTACGCCCGGCGTCTGCGTCGATACCACAGGCCGAATCCCACCGACAGGAGGAGTAAAACTCCGGCGAGAGCCACGGCGACTCGCCGACCTGTATGATCCGATTTCCCCGGCTGTTCCGCGGCGGGCGGGGCAGTGGCCGGGGTTGGCGCGGATGGCTCCCCGCCCTCGGCCGCGGAGGCAGTCGACGGCGTCGATGTGCTCCGGCTGACGGCCTCGGTTTGCGGATGGAGAGCCACGTCGATGCGCGTGACCCGGCCGGCCTCAATCGCCACGGACTCGAACCGTTGCTCTGAATAGCCGGCCTTGCGAATCACCAGCGCGTGTGTACCCGGCGGGACTTTCAGCATCGACCAGAGTCCGTCACCGGACGACAGTGCGACCTGCTCATTGCCCGGGCGGGTGATCTGTGCGTCCACGACGGACTCACCGGTGGCCGCATCGGCGAGCGTGCCGATGAGAATGCCCTCGGTCGGCGATTCTTTCCACGGCATGGGTGGGACCGGCGCGGGAAGCTCGAAGACGCCGCCGCGCTGCTTGTACTTCTTAAAGCCTCCTGCGCCGGCGAAGCCGCCATAGTGAAACATCACCGTTCCCTGGCCGCCGCTCTCGCGGGCGAATCGCACCTGTCGCACCAACTCGTCGAGGGCGAGGCTGCGGTTCAGACCGGCCGCCACGTGCCGGCCGGCGGCGTGGGCCAGCCAGTCCGACAGGATTTCGTTGAAGTCGGGCGGGGGCGGGCCGTCGGCCCAGTAGATCTGCGGCATAACCAGATCCAGGGCCCCGGCTCTCATCCACGCCTGGGCGTCCTGGTAGCCCTTGCTCCAGCCGAACAGGAAGCTGGCCGGATAATTGGGGTAACGGTCCTGTTTGTAGAGCCCGACCGGGGCGGCGCTGATGGTGATGTGCGGCTTGACCTCGTTGATCTGAGCGTAAAGGTCGCACAGCAGTCGCGTGAACTGGTCGCGGGTCCAATCGGCGAAGTCCAGGCCGGCCGGGTTGCCTTCGGAGCCGGGTTGCCGCCGGGCGGTGGAGATCGGATCGTGCGAATAGTGCGGGGCGGGCATCCGAATCCGGTCGAAGTGCACGCCGTCGACGTCGTAACGGGTCACCACGTGCATCACCTGGCGGCGGATGTAAGCCTGGGCTGCGGGAACGCCGGGGGCGATCCACACATAGTGGTCGGATTCGAACTGCACGGGCCGGCCCTGCTCGTCGTGGATCAGCCAGTCGCGGCGATCCGGGTCTGCGGCGTTGCAGTGGTGGTAGAACAGGTGGTTGGCCATCGGCGGCGGCCGGTCCTGGGGGTCCTGCCAGCAGACGTGGGTGTTGATGTATGCGTGAAACTGCAGGCCGTGGGCGTGGGCCTTCTCGATCGCGTATTGCAGCGGGTCCCACCCCGGGCCGGCCGGCGACGAGGTGATCATCGGCGACCACGGCTCCTCTTCAGATGGGTAAAAGGTGTCCGCCTGCCCCCGGACCTGGAACAGCACGGCGTTGAAGTGATGCTTGGCCAAGTCCGACATCACCCCGTCGATGTACGCCTTGGCCTTGGCGGGGTCTGGATCGGGCCACTCGAAGCGCGTGACCCACATCCCGCGGAACTCGGGCGGGGCCTGCCCGGTACCGGACGGGTTCTGTGCCGCTGCCACTGATAAAGCGAACGTGACAATCGCTGCGATGATCGGCGTACCAAGACAAGAACGCATCGTTACCCCCTGAAACCGTCCCGCACGCGTTGCGGGACCCGGGCCTGTGCAGTTCATTGACCACCTCGTTCGGCGATGACGGCCGCCCGCTGTTCCCGCAGCCAGGCAATCCATTCGTCGAGCCCTTCCCCCGTCCGCGCCGAAATCCGCACAAACGGCGCACGTGTGTTGAGCTTCGCCAGGTCATCGCGTACCCGCTGCTCGTTGAAATCGAGCACGCCGATCAAGTCGATCTTGGTCAGCAGCACGGCGTCCGCCTGTTGGAAGAGCGTGTAGTACTTGGCGACCTTGTCGTCACCTTCGGGCACGCTGAGCAGGCCGACCTTGCGATGCTCGCCGAGGTCGAACGCTGCCGGGCAGACCATGTTCCCGACGTTCTCGATGAACAGATACTCCAGGGCCGTCAGGTCTATCTCGGCGATGGCCTGGGCCACCTGGGGTGCTGACAGATGGCAGCCGGTGCCGGTGTTGATCTGGATGGTTTCGACGGCCAAGCCATCGAGGCGTTCGGCGTCGCGCGAGGTCTGCAAGTCGCCGACGAGCACGGCCGCCGGGTGATCGGGCCGCAGGCGGGCCAGGGTCTTTTCGAGAAGCGTGGTCTTGCCGCTGCCCGGGGCGCTCATCAGGTTGACCGCCAGGAGTTTCGATCCCGCCAGTATCCGGCGGTTGCCGGCGGCGACGGCGTCATTGGCCTTGAGGACGTTCTCAGCGGTCTGGATTTTCATGCGGATTCAGCCTCCTCCGGCGTCTCGCACTCGACGGACTTCAGGATGATGTCGTTGCCGATCAGCAGGTCGGCGTCGGCCTGACCGCAAGCGGGGCAGGCGAAGCTGATCGCCTCGAGATCAGGTTTGAACTGCTGATCGCAAGCGCGGCACCTGGCGAGAGCCGCTTTCACCTGCAGGTCCAGGCTGGCGCCCTCGGCCGCTGTGCCGATCGCGCAGGCCTCGAACGCGGCCTGCATGATCTCCGGCACCACGGCTCGCAGGATGCCGATCTCCATCTCGATACGCGTGACGCGGCTTGCTCCGTGCCGGCGGGCGACCTCGATCGCCTGCTCGATGGCGGCCATGGCTATCGAAGCCTCATGCATGGAGCGTCTCAGCAGATTCGCGGAAGTTCCTCGCCGTAAGGCCGCTGCACGAGGCGGCGGCCGCCGCTTCGTGTGATCAGCTCGACAAGCGGCGGCAGTGATTGTACCACGCTGCCGATGATCGCGGCATTGCGGCCCAATCGGTGATCGCGGCAAGCGCGGAGAACTTTCTCGGCATCACCCCTCGCGGTCACCACCACCGCCTTGCCCTCGTTCGGCACCGTCAGCGGGTCCAGCCCCAGCAATTCCGCCGTGTGCCGGGCCACCGCGGACAAAGGAATGGCCGGTTCGTGGATTTCGACGCTCAACTTCGCGTAGTCTGCCAGGTCGGCCAGCACGCAGGCCAACCCGCCCCGCGTCGGGTCGCGCATGAACTTGATATCAGCTCCGGTCGCCAGCATCGCGCCGATAAGATCCGTCAGCGGGGCGACGTCGCTTCGCAACTCGGTCTGAAATGTAAGTCCTTCCCGGGCGGACATGACCGCCAGGCCGTGCTCGGCGATCCGGCCGGTGATGATGATCGCATCTCCCTCGGCCACCCGGCGGGCGTCGATCGTGACGCCGTCGCGCAATTCGCCCACGCCGGCCGTGGTGATGGTCAGACCATCGCCGCGCTGCCGCTCGACAACCTTGGTGTCGCCGGTGGCGATGACCACACCGGCCTCTCGCGCAGCCGCGGCAATCGAATCCACGATGCGGTCGAGCACCGCCAGCGACAGCCCCTCCTCGATGACCATCGCCAGGCTGAGCGCACGCGGGATCGCCCCCATCACCGCCAGGTCGTTGACCGTCCCGCAGACCGACAGCCGCCCGATATCGCCGCCCGGAAACTCGAGCGGCTGAATCACGTGCGCGTCGGTGGTAAAAGCCAGCCGACCGGCGGGAACATCGAGGATCGCGCTGTCAGCCAACGGGTTGAGCAGGGCGTTGCCGAGCCGCGGCAGGAACCGATCCGCGATCAGCTTGCGGGTCAATTCGCCGCCGCCGCCGTGAGCAATCACAATCTGTTCATCGAAGTTGCCTGCCAAGGGGCCTTCCTGTTCAAGCGGAATCCGGGTCGCAGGCCTGTTGTCAGGTCCGTGCCGTCGTGCGACCGTACTTATACCATGCCGCGCATGTCCCTTCACTGCTCACCATGCACGGTCCGACCGGTTCGGCGGGAGTGCACTGTATTCCGAAAAGCGGGCAGTCGGCCGGCTCGACCTTGCCCTGGATGACCTGCCCGCACTGGCAGCCGGGAGGATCGTAATCCGGCCCGATCGTCAGGCCGAAACGCGACAGGGCATCGAAGCGGCGGTACTTATCTCGAAGTTCGAGCCCACTGCGCGGAATCACTCCCATCGCCCGCCAGATGGTGTCCGTCGGCTCGAAGACCTCGCCGATCGCCCGTAATGCCGCGGGGTTGCCCTCCGGGCGGACGACCACACTGTACACGTTGTCCACCCGGGGACGTTTCTCGTCGATCTGTTCCATCAGCCGGACGATGCCGACCAACATCTGCTGCGGCTCGAACCCGGTGACCACGCACGGCTTGCCATGATCGCGGGCCACCGGCTCGTAAACGCGGACGCCGATCACCACGCTCACGTGGCCGGGCAACAGAAAACCGTCGATCGGAACGTCACCGCCCGACAGCAGAGCCTCCAGCGCGGGTATAACCAGCTTGTGTCCCGTCAGAATCCCGAAGTTGTCCAGGCCGAGTCGATCCGCTTCGATCGCTGCAGCCGCCGTCGCCGGCGCGGTGGTTTCGAATCCGACCGCCAGGAAGATCACCTGCCGCTCCGGGTGTGCGGCCGCGAACTTCACCGCGTCGCGGGCCGAGTAGACCACCAGCACCTGAGCGCCGCGCCCCCGAAGTCTCTCCAGGCTGCCCGTGCGGCCGGGAACGCGAACCATGTCGCCGTAGGTGCAGATCGTGACCTCCGGGCGCTCGGCCAGTTCGCACGCCGCGTCGATGTAGCCCTGAGATGTCACGCATACCGGGCAACCCGGCCCGCTGACCAGTCGCACGCCGGCCGGCATCAGCGATTTAATACCCGTGCGGAACAGCGATACCGTGTGCGTCCCGCAAACCTCCATGATCTGCACCGGCCCGGTCCGCCGGCTGATCTCGGCGATCCGGTCAACGAGCGGAGCGATCCCGGGATTCGAGCGGCCCCCGTTGTTATGCTGTATGCCGCTCGCTTTTCTTTGTGTCTTTGTGTCTTTGTGGCTCATTCACATTATCGCGAGTGATTATGTGTCCCTGGTTTGCCTGTCTGAAGCATCAACCTGTCTTCGCGCCCCCGCCCATTTCTCCGGGCAGGTCGACCACGATGTCCGCTTCCTTCAGATACTGCCAGGTCTCCCTGGCTTCCTGCTCGTCAAGCACGTTGAGTGCGAAGCCCGCATGGACCAGGACCCAGTCCCCTTGGACGGCCTCCGGCACGAACGTCAGGCCGACCTCCAACCGGGTGCCTTGGAAGTCCACCACGCCGACCGACCCGAGAGCGGCGTCGCTCGAAGGTTTGATCTCCACGATTTTGCCCGGCACGGCCAAACACATGTGACGCGGTTTCCTCCTCAGGCCGATTGCGTCGTAGCGGCGACGGCCTGGCCCAGTGAGATGCCGCCATCGCCCGGTGGTACCTGTTGGTGCTCGAAAACCTGTAAGCCCGCGCTGGTCAGCAGTTCGCACAGCCGCGTACCGAGCAGGTCGTTCAGCATGCATCCGCCGGACAGGACCACGCTATTCAGCATGGTCCGTCGCGCGGCCCGCACCGTTGCTTCCGACAACATTGTAGCAATTGTTTCATGAAATGCCCGAGCCAGTTCGGGCGTGGCACGGCCTGCGAGACGCTGTTTGATGATTTCCACCAGCATCGGCCGCACGTCGATCTGCATCGCCGCGGAGTCAGTTCTCGGCTCAACGATGGTGTAAGGTAGCGGCTCGGCTGATGCGGCTCGCCGGGCGGCGGCCTCAAGCATCATCGCCGCCTCAGCCTCATAACGATTCTCGTCGCGGATGCCCAGCAGAAACGCAACCGCGTCGAACAGGCGCCCCAAACTCGATGTGCGAACGAGACTACCATGCTCAAGTCGCTGGCGCGTGACGTTCAACGCCTCCGTCGGCACGCGGGCAAACGCTTCGGGGTCCGCTTGCGCGAAATCGTCCTCGATTTGCGACAGTAATCCCGCGGCCGGCCGCCAGGTCTGTTTCGCGCCCGCATCACCGCCGGGCAGCGGGTAGTAACTCAGATGCGCAAGCCGCTCGAAGACGCCGCCATCGCCCGCCAGCACTTCGCAGCCCCAGATCGCCCCGTCCGTGCCGTAGCCTGTTCCATCGCAGATGAGCCCCAGCACACGCCCTGTCAGGCCGTTCTCCGCCATGCAACTGACAAGATGGGCGTGGTGATGCTGGACCTTCACCACCGGCAGTCCAAGTTTCTCCGCGTAGCGTGTGGCTGCGTAGTCCGGGTGCAGGTCGGCGGCGACCACGGCCGGCTCGATCCGCAGCAAACGCTTGAATTGTTCGATGGAGCCGATGAAATGTCGGTACGTCTCCGCGTTCGGCAACTCGCCGAGATGCTCGCTGACGACCGCCTGGTTGCCTGTCAGCAGGCAGACGGTCGACTTGAGTTCCCCGCCGACGGCCAGCACCGGCCGGTCGGACTCGAACGCCAATTCGATCGGCGCCGGGGAAAAACCGCGGGCTCTGCGTATCGGCAATGCCCGACCATCCGGGCGATTCGATATCAACACCGCCGAATCGTCAACCCGACGTTCGATGTCACGATCGTGCAGCAATAAACCGTCGGCGATATGGCCGAGTCGGCGCAACGCCTCCGAGTTCTCGCGGCACAGCGGCTCTTCGGTCGGATTGCCCGACGTCATCACCAGTGCCTTAGGCCCCGCCTGCAGCAACAGGTGGTGCAGCGGCGTATACGGCAGCATGATCCCGATGCGGTCGAGGTCGGGCGCGACCTGGCGACTGATCGGCGCGGAATCCCGCAACTCCAGCAGGGCGATGGGGCGTTCCGGCCGGCTCAGCACCTCGGCCGCTGCCGGGTTGATCGCCGCCAGTCGGCCCGCCGTTTCCAACGAGTCGACCATGACCGCCAGGGGTTTGGCCTCTCGGCCTTTGCGATCTCGCAGAGCCTCAACAACCCTGTCGTTATCCGCCCTGCAGGCCAGATGAAACCCGCCGATGCCTTTGACCGCGATGATTCGACCCTCGTCAAGAAGCCGGCCGCACTCGGCTATCGGGTCGCCGGCACACTCACGACCGGTTTTGTCCGTCAGCCACACCCGTGGGCCGCAGACCGGGCAGGCGTTCGGCTGGGCGTGGAAACGGCGATCGGCCGGGTCGTCGTACTCCGCCTGGCAGGCAGGGCACATGCGGAACCGGCGCATCGTCGTGTTGGGGCGGTCGTAAGGCACGCCCTGGATAATCGAGTAGCGCGGGCCGCAGTTGGTGCAGTTGATGAACGGGTACCGGTGCCGCCGGTCGCGCGGGTCGAACAGCTCGGCCAGACATTGCGGACAGGTGGCGACGTCGGGCGCGATCTCTGCGTCCTGGATGCCGATATGCTGACTGTGCTCGATGCGAAACTCAGACTCGCCGTGCGCCGCGATCGCCTCGCGCACAAGCTCCGAGATCCGCGCCAGCGGTGGAAGCTCGCTGCGAAGGCGACGGACAAAGCGGTCGACGGCCTCGGCAGGCCCCTCGATCTCGATGAACGCGCCGTGCGTATCGTTGCCCGCCAGCCCGCCCAATCGCAGGTCCCGGGCCAGCCGATAGACGAAGGGCCGAAAGCCAACGCCCTGCACCCGCCCGCGCACCTCGAACCGGCAGCGAACGCGATTGATGGCAGTCGGCTTGTCCTCTTGCCCGGACATCGGAATCCTCGCGGCCGCGCTAACAGTGTGACCTAAAACCCCTGCCTGCGGCCTGTCTGCGTGCGCACAGGCAGGCAGTAGCCCAGGGCGAAGCCCTGGGTTATCGGTGTAAACAGACCCAAAGCCTCGTAGGGGTGGTTGAACCTCCGCGCCCCTACGCCTCGAACACGAAACTGTCTTACCGAAAACGGCACTAATTCGCGCACTGAATGATCCTACATCGGCGGGGTCGGCACGACCAACCGCGGGCTCAGGGCTTGAGCAGGTCGGGAGCATGACACAATCGGCGGGCACGGGCGTACCTGCCCTTCGGATGCAGGAAAAGGGGCGCTCGGGTGTTATCACTCGAGCGCCCTCGCGGTTTGGGCTCTCCACAGGCAATCAGACTGGCGAGCCCGGCTCGGCGCTATTGCTCTCCCACCTGGACGGTCAGGGCCGCGCCGGCGGTCAGCCGGTGCATCTCGCCGTCGGCGGTCACCGCGTAGCCGGGCGCGAAGCTCACATGGTACGTGCCCGGCTGGGCCGCGATTTGCAACGTCAGCGTCGCCGCCATGTGCGAGCCGGCCTCCCGCGGCTGCCACGTCATCCCGCCGATCGTCCCGTCGGTGACGAAGACACCGCCGTACGCTCGCGACGCCGGCTGAGCAAAGGCAGAGGCGTCCATCCACGCGATCGACTCGCCTTCCAGGTCCGACAGCGTGACCGACGGTACGCCGGCTGACATATCGACGCCGACCGCGTCCGCCGCGTCGACGGCCACGTGGCCCTCGAACGCGATGACCGGTTGGCCGCTGCTCAGCACGAGGTTCACCGTCACGGCGCCGCCCGAGGCCCCGAGCGTCACCGTCGAACCGCCGCCGGTCGCCACCAGATACGCCTCCGGCCCGCCGGTGTCGCCAAGAATGGTCTCCGCGGCGGCCGATTCTTCCTCGATGGATTGCAGGCTCTCGGCCTCCTCGGCATCCATCCGCATCCCCTCGGGGCCGCCCGCGAGCATCTGCTGCCCGCCCTCCGGCGGCGGGGCCGGGTTGAACGGGTCGCACACGTCGCCCATCCCGTCGCAGTTCCAGTCGGCCTGATCGGCGTTGACGTCCCACGGGCAGTTGTCGTCGCAGTCGGTCGTGTTGCCGCAGGCGCACGGGTTGTCCTGCCAGCCGCTGCCGTCGCCGTCGTCGAGGATGCCGTCGTTGTCGTCGTCCGGGTCGCATTCATCGCCCAGGCCGTCGCCGTCGGTGTCCTCCTGGAACGGGTTTTCGGCGTTCGGGCAGTTGTCGCATCCGTCGGGCAGGGTGTCCGCGTCGGCGTCGGCGTGGTCGTCGTGCCCCGCGCAGATGTCGCAGGCGTCGCCGACCCCGTCGGAGTCGGTGTCGGCCTGATTCGCGTTGGCCGTGCTCGCGCAGTTGTCGCAGGGGTCGCCCGCGCCGTCGGAATCCGAGTCCTCCTGGAGCGGGTTCCCGGCGTTCGGGCAGTTGTCGCACCCGTCGGGCAGGGTGTCCGCGTCGGC
>DATIKE010000357.1:0-9452 GCA_035477895.1 Phycisphaerae bacterium | reverse complement strand
GCTGGCTGGGGCGACACCGGCGGATGAGCAAGGACTACGAGATGCTCCCCGCCAGTAGCGAAGCCATGGTGTATATCGCAATGATCAATGTGATGCTTCATCGGCTCGCACCCGGCTAATGGGGCTTCTCACACACGCTCTAAGGTTTTCGGCGATGACCCCCGTGAACGGTTACGAGCAACTGCACGGGGCGCAAAGAACGTCCGGCTATGGGGCGAACGGTCTCAGCTTAGGCGCGGCGGGCAACTCGACGGCTTGGCCGATGGGAGGCGGGCTCACCCTCACCAGACGATCTCCCTGCCAGGCGAGGAACTGATACCCAGGGTCATCGAGGCTGCGATCGAACTCGATTCTCACCGTGCGAACGCCGCCGTCCTCAATTGCCATGATGACCGCCTTGAAATCCGATGTCCGGTATGTCCGTCCCGGCGCGAGGCGCGCATGCGGGCTGCGGAACAGGTCCTCGAACCGGCTGGCCAGTAAGGGCTCGGCCAGGCTGGTCAGGGTCATCGTGCGATCGCCGTCGCGACGCCAGCTCAGCGGTCGACGGCCGAGTTGCATCGGGAAAGCCTGGATCCGGTCGGGTGCGCCGAGCACCATCCGCATGGGTCCGAACATCAGCGAAAGCAGGCTGGACGGGCTGTTCAGCAAAACGACCTTGGCCGGCCCGGAGGCCGGCGTTGTGACCGGGGCGGTTCGAACGATGGACTCATCGAGGCGGGCCAGGTCCCGCACGGCTTCGCCTTTGACGAGGGTCAAGGGCACGGAGTTCACCAGGCCCACCAGGATCAATACGGCCCCCAGCACCAGCCGGGTATACGGCCTGACGGCCGGCAGGCGGCGCAACGGGCCGAGCCGATCCAGGAACAACCCGATAAGCAGCGACGTGCCCACCGAGGTATCCAGCAACACCCGGTCGGAAGGCTCCGTACCTCCTGAAACCAGTAACGGCAGCGCCGCATATCCGCAGGCAAATCCGACCCACGGCGACCAGCGCACGGCGCGGAAGAGGATGAAGCCCGCGACGATCAGCAGTGGAACGCCCAGGCACAACGCCGGCAGGGTCCATCCCGGGTACAAGGTGAACAGGTCGGCCGAGACCCCGAAGAAGATGCTCATCATCGCCAGCGGGAGCGAGATCAGGGTCCGCCGGGCGAACTCCGCGGGCGAACCCCAGGGCGTCGGGTAAGTCATCGAGCAAGCGCCGAATCCCGCGGCCACGTATGCGGCCAGGTACGCGACCGCCATTATTGCGAAGAGCCACAGGGCCGGCGAACGCGCCAGCCGCAGACACCGCGTGGTCAGTGGTTCGGGGGCCGGGCCGCGATCGAACATCAGCAGATACAGCCCGACCAGAGCCGCGGAGATGATCCCGGATTCCTTCGATCCGCAGGCCAACAGGAAGAACAACCCGCCGACGACAAGATGTCGGACCTTTCGCCCGCCTCGGCAGTAGCGGTGAACCGCGAGCACCGTGGCCAGGGTGAACAATGACGCCAGGAGACTGTTGCGGTGGGCGATCCATCCCGCGGACAGGAAGTGGTTATCCTCCAGGGCAAGAAACGCCAGAGCCCATAGCGAGGCTCGCGACGGCGCCCCCAACGCCTGGTACAGCTTGTGGGCCAGCAGAAGCAAGACCGCGAACAGGGCCAGGCTGGTCATGTGATAGCCCATGGCCCATCGGCCGTACAACGCATGGTCCAGCCGGATGCTCAGGCTGGTCACCGGCCTGAGGAACCGGATCTTGGAGTCCGGGTCGGCCCACCAGATCTGCACACCCAGCACGCCCCGCTCGGTTGTTAAGGCGTCGGCTGTGTCGAAGAAATCATAGAGATTCCAGGTGCTGGGGCGTGCGCCGTGGTCCAAGCCGCGGAGCACCGCCTGGTGCATGAAGTCGTCGTACATGAAACCCCAGCGGAGGCTGGGGGCATTGTTCACCATGCCTGCCAGAATGAGCAATCCCGCAAACCACGCCGTCCGTCCATGGGGCGGCCGCGGACCACGGAACAGGTCCGGCATGGCCCCTGCCGTCGAGGAATCCAAGGCGGACTGTGGCATGGGATTCGTCATCCCAACCCTTCTTGAGCCCCAGGCGCGTCGTCCACGGGGGGCAAGTTGCGAATCTTGCGGGCAGGAACGCCGGCCCAGAACTCGTTGGGCCCGACCACGGTATTCGGCAGAACGACGGCATGCGCCCCGATCATGCAACCGGCTTTCAAGTGCGAGCCGCCAAAGATCACCGCGTACCCGCCGATGACCACGTTGTCCTCGATGGTCGTATGACTGAAGACAACGGCATCGCGATCCTGGTAGTGTGCGGCGATGACCGCGTTGAGGCCGATGACCACGTTCCGGCCGATCACCGTGCGGTCGGGATCCAAGATGACGGCGTCGGTCAGGTTGCACGATCGGCAGCGCGGGCCGAAAACTCGCCCCATCAGCCAGCACATCGGGGGAAGGCTGGCCGCGTGGAATACGAGAAACCCGGGAAAGGGCGGTTCGAAGCGGGCCTTGACCAGCAGGCCGATCAGGCAGGCCCAGATCACCTGTCGATCGACAGGTTTTCCTGGTCTAATCTGGTATCGGCCTTCCCGTGGGGTGGGTATCAGGGCCCGCAGCACGACCAGTTCGGCCACATAGATCAAGTTGTAGAGAACAACCCACAGACCGAGGCGGCAAACCCACGCCCCGATGAGTTCCGGGGCGGTTTTGCCCAGTCCGCCGTCGGGCCAGAAGTCCAGGACGGAGAAGATCAGGCAAGACCAGAACAATGCCCCGCCCCAAACGCCCAATCGCACCGCGAGATCCAGGATCAGCAGCCCTCTCATTGCGTACAGGTTATCGGGGATTCTGTCGGGGATTCGGAAGGCGTCTCGATCGATGCCCTTCGGGGTTTCTGGAACGGAGTTGGGCTTGGCATCGGCCACGAATCACGACCTCCCTGGTTCATGTTGCCGACCGGAGCAGCCGCCTGCGCGGGGCGTTGGCGAGAAGCCGACCCCCTGTTGCCGGAGATACCATTGCCGCGTCCGCTCCATTCCGTCTGAAAAGCAGGTTTCCGGCTTCCACCCAAGTTCGTCGCGGATCGGACCGGTATCCACGATCTGGTCAATGGCCATCAGGACCACCATCGCTCGCGTGATGCGGGCTCTGCGTCCCGCCAGCCTGGCCAGCCATTCCCCCAATCCAGCGGCCAGAAACGCCAGGCCATACGGTACCCGATGCCCCGGCCGAGGCAATCCCAGGACATCGGCGGTGGCATTGAGGAACTCACGTTGGGTTACGGGCTCGTCGCTGGCCACATCATAGATCCGGCCGTCGGCGGCCGGATGCGTGCCGCACAGCAATACCGCTCGAGCACCGTCATCCACATCCAGCGAAGCGATCCGGTTGTCTCCCCGGCCCACAAGGCGCAGCGAGCCGGACCGCAGCATCGGAGTGAAGTGGCTGAAAAGCAGCCGGTTCCCCGGACCGTATAGAAACCCCAGCCTCACGATGGACCAGGAACATCCTGCCTGCTCGCATTGGCGGCGAACGAGATTCTCCGCCTCGAGCTTGGCCCGGCCGTAGTAATTGTAGGAGGAGGGCCTGGCCAAGGTGTGTTCGGCAGACACCATTCCGGGCGTTGACGGACGCAGATAGACCGCCCCGGAACTGGCGTACACGAATCGGCGAGGTTTCCGGGGCAGGGTCTCATCGAGCAGCCGGCGAGTCCCCTGCACCGTGGTCCGCTCAAAATCGGACCAGGGACCGCACATTTCCATGTGGGCGGCGCAGTGGAATACGATGTCTCCTTGTCGCACCAGGCCGTCGCATCCTCGATCGTGGGTGAGATCGCCCCGCACCGGCACGGCCCCGAGGGCCCGAATCAGTTCCTCATCGGCAGATTTGCGGACCAGCACGCGCACGGACTCGGCAGTCGGCAACAGCAGACGCAAGAGGGCTTGTCCAAGAAAGCCCGTTCCGCCAGTCATTGCCGCGTTCATGCCGGCCCCTTGCCGGGCCTGCGAGGAATCCATCTCGGCACCCGGTGCAGGTACTCCTCATAGGTCGGGCCGAATCGCTTCCGCAACCGAGGTTCCTCGATAAACACAACTTGCAGATGGGCCAGGGGAATCCCGGACAGAAACAACAGGAAGATGCCGGTGGACGAAAAGGCTACGGCCTCCCCCAGAACCATGCCGACCACGCAGGCTGCCACCGGGTTGCGGACCCAGCGGTAGGGCCCCTCGGCGACAAACTTCGACGGGGGGTCGAACTCGACGTAGGCCCCCCGGCCGCGTGAGGTCAGTTCATACGAGCAGTAGACGTAAGCGGCCAGGAAACCCAGGAACACGGGTACTCCTGCCAGACGCCACCAGCCGATCTCCATGTGCCAGGCCGGCAGCGCGACATCGAGGCGGTAACACAGCCACGGCAGGGCGACAAGCACCAAGCCGAGGAAGAAGAAGCTGTAGAAGCCCATTCGTATTGCGAGCGGAATCCGCTCGAGCAGGGCATGCGGCCCATTGACGGCGTGTCCGGTTCCTTCTGGTTCTCGCGGGCGTGCCTCGCCGGTCACCATCGCACCACGAAGCCTCCGGACATCCACTTGCTGGACTCCATGGAATAGACCACCGCGGTTTGCCCCGCCTTCAGTTCGCCCGAACGCACGATCTCGTCGAAATGCACAAGCAGCGAGGCCCCGCCGCAATAACCCGTGTCGCTGGCCCGAAACTTCACGCGCTCCGGCGTGACGCCGAATGGCTTTGTGACCTTGTCCAGGTTTCCGTCGTAAAGCTGCCGTCCGGGAATGGAATACACGTAGTGATCGACCTGGCAAGGATCGACACCCAGCGAATCGAGCATGCGCCGGACGCCCAGAACCAGCGTGGGGACGGCGTCGTTGTTGACCGCGGTAAAGTCCTGGTCCAGGTGATGGGAGCCGCTTTCAAACATACCCGGGATCTGCCGTTCCGGATCGACCAGGTCCACAACTCCGCCGCCGGCGGTCATCCCCGCCTTGCGGTCGAACCCGATGGACTCGACGTGCGTGCCGATCAGCTCGTGACTGCCCGGGGCCGGATCGTCCCGGGCTTCCAGGAGCACCGCGCCGCTGCCGTCGGCCAGGATGTACCTCAGGGCGGCCTGTGTTTTGGTCATGTGGGCCTGGTTGAAGTAGCAGCTCCGCACGTAAACACTGGAGAGCTGGGAATACGTCACCAACGCGGTTTTGTATCGCCCGCTGCGCAAGGCATCAAAGGCGATCTGCATGCATTTGCCTACGCCCGAGCAGTTGGAGTGGATCTCCATTTCCGCACAGTACTTGATGCCCAGGCGTTCCTGGAGCACGGCCGAGGTCGGCGGAGTCGAATAATCACACACCGGGCATGCGACCAGCAGCAGATCCACGTCGTTGGGATCCCGGCCTCCGGCCTCCAGGGCTCGCCGGGCAGCCACCTCCGCCAGGCTCGCCAGAGTGTGGGTCAGCTTGTGGGTCTTCGGATCGATGGCAAAATGCCGGTGCTCCACGCCGCTCCGCTGAAGTATCACCGGGCCGATGTTTTCCATGAACTTCCGGACCTTCGGCGGCGCTTGATCCAGATGCCCAAGGACCTCATCGAGTTTGCTGTTGGGCACCGGGTCATTCGGGAGGAATGAACCCGAACCGATCACGGCCACAGGCCGGAGTGCTGCCTTCATGTGCTCCCTCTTTTACCAACAATCCGTTTATGCTACGCTTTGGGTCGGACAGACGGACAAAGCAAACCATCATTACGATGCCATGCCGAGTCCCACCTGTCAATGTTTGCCGGCCCAGGAAGCCGGAGCGGCCTGTGTTGACCGCTCGGTTTTCCGTCGGGGAAGCCGGCCGGCGACCTCGGTCCATCCTGACGTAAGGTGGAAAGCATACCCGTGAAAAAGTGGCTGCTACGAGTTCTTGTCCTTGTGGTGCTTGCAAGCGCGGCCGGGGTGGCGTGGCGGACCTTCCGTAATGAGGAGTCGGTTGAGGTACGTACCGCCACTCTGATCCAGGGCCCGCTGACCCTCGCCGTAACCACCACGGGGCGCCTTTCCCCGACGATCGAGGTCCTCGTCGGCTGTGAAGTCTCGGGCACGGTCGAGGCCATCATGGTCGATCATAATGATATGGTGTCCAAGGGCCAGGTCATCGCCCGGCTGAAGCCGGAGTTGTATCGTGCGGAGAATGAACAGGCCAAGGCCAACCTCGCCCGGGCCAAGGCCGAGCTGGATCGACTCATGGTGCAGGAGCGCGAGGCCAAGCGGGAATACGAGCGTGTCCACAAACTGTTTCAAGGCAACTCGGCGAGCGAACACGAGGACAAGAACATGCTCGCCGCCTACGATGCGGCCAAGGCCAACACCGCGGCGGGCCAAGCGGCCATCGAAAGTGCTGACAGTCAGGTCAGCCTCACCCAGTACCATCTGGACCGAACCGTCATCACCTCCCCGATCGACGGCGTCGTGCTCGATCGGCGAGTGGACGTCGGCCAGACCATCGCCGCCACCCTTCAGACCCCGGTGTTGTTTGTGCTGGCCGGGGACCTGTCGCGGATGGACTTGCAGGCGGATGTCAGCGAATCAGACATCGGCTTTCTGTGCCCGGGCCAGACCGCCCGCTTTACGGTCAACGCCTACCGCGACCGGTCTTTTGTCGGCATCGTCCACCAGGTACGCAACCAGCCGCGAACGGTGAGCAACGTGGTGACCTACACCGTCGTCATCAAGGTGGACAACCCCGAGCATATGCTGCGGCCGGGCATGCCCGCGGATGTGACCATCGAGGTTGTCCACAGCAAGGACATTCCCAAATTGTCCAACGCGGCGCTGCGTTTCCGGCCGCCGTTGCCCGCCGACCAGCTCCGGGAGTTGTTGGAAGGGGTGGTTTGGCCCGCTCCACCGCCTCCGGTGATGGTGGCCGCCACCCAGCCGCAGGCCGTCACCGTTGTGCCCCCTCCCATCGAGCCGACCAAGGCCACGCTCTGGCGGTATCTCGACCAGCACTGGGAACCTATCGGTGTCTGGACTCTGTTCACCGACAACCGCGAGACGGCTGTCTACACCGGTCTGGATGCCGCCGCAGCGCCGGCCTTTGCCGTCGAGGTGCACAGGCGAACCTCATCCAGGAGCCTTCTTAAAGATGCCATCCTATTGTCGCGACCGGAGAACCGTCAGTCCGTGCTGACCAGGCCCAATCAATGACACCCATCGTCGAACTGCGTGGTATCTGCAAGGTCTACGAAATGGAGGCCGTCCGGGTCCACGCCCTGCGGGACATCTGCCTGACCCTGGCATCGGGGGAGTTCGCCGCCATCATGGGGGCAAGCGGTTCGGGCAAGAGCACGCTGCTCAATATCCTCGGTTGCCTGGATCAACCCAGCAGGGGTATTTACCTCCTGGAAGGCGAGCGGGTGGACCGGTTCGACGAGGACCGGCTGGCCGAGTGCCGCCGCATACGCCTGGGCTTCATGTTTCAGAGCTTCAACCTGTTGCACCGCGGGACCTCCCTGGAGAACGTGGAGCTGCCCATGGTCTACCAGGGAGTCAACCGCAGGGAGCGGATGGACCGCGCCTGCCAAGCCCTCGAAATGGTTGGACTGGCCGACCGCATGGACCATCTGCCCTCCCAGCTCTCCGGCGGCCAGCAGCAACGGGTTGCCCTCGCGCGGGCCCTGGTTACCCGCCCGAGGCTCCTCTTGGCTGACGAGCCTACCGGCAACCTCGACTCCAAGACCGCCGAGGAAGTCCTCGACCTCCTCGTCCGGCTGCAGGTTGAGGAGCAGCTCACCGTGGCCATGGTCACACACGATCCCGATGTGGCCGCCTGCGCGCATCGCATCGTCATCCTTCACGACGGCCTGGTCGTTCACGATCAGGTCTCGCCTTCGCGTGGCGGGCCGCCGATCCCACGCATCAAGACACTCGCCGGGCGAATTGAAGCGGCGGCTGGGACACCTTCATCCGTGCCTTCGCCTGGCTCCTGAAAGGAGTTGCGCCCCGTGGGATTCGTCGTCTGGATCGAGAGTATTCACATCGCCTTTCGCGAGATGCGCCGACACCGCACGCGCACGATTCTGACGATGCTCGGAGTTATCTTCGGAGTTGGAGCGATTATCACCGTCGTCTCCATCAGCCAGGGGGCCAAGCGTACCATCCAGGGTCAAATCGCCAATCTCGGCACCAATATGATCATCATCCTGCCGGGCTCGACGACCCAGGGCGGCGTGCGCGCGGGGGCCGGTTCAGCTTCCACCTTGACCCTCGATGACAATGAAGCCATCGCCCGTGAATGTTCCGCTGTCGCCTGCTCCGCCGCCGTGCTGCGCTTCGTGGGCCAGGCGGTCAGCCAGTATGCCAACTGGGGCGTCCAGATCACCGCCGCCACTGCCGACTACCTGAAGGTCCGCTCCTGGGCCGTCGAAGCCGGCCGGCCTGTCGAGCCCCGCGACGTCGAGGCCGCCGCCAAGGTCTGCCTCATCGGCCACAGCACCGCCGAACAACTCTTCGGAACGATGGACCCGATTGGCGAGCACATTCGCGTGGAAGGCACGCCGCTGACGATCATCGGCCTGCTGGGCCGCAAAGGGCAAAGCCCCCTCGGTGAAGATCAGGACGACACCATTGTCGTGCCCATCAAGACCGCGTTTCAGCATCTCAGCGGGGGGGATCGGCCCAATGCCATCGTGGCCTCCGCGGCAAGCGAGGCCCAGATCCCCACGGCCATCACGCAGATCACCGCCCTGCTCCGCCAACGCCACCAGCTCCGCGGCCAGGCCCTCGACGACTTCACGGTCAAATCGCTGGAAGAGGCCGCCCGCACTGCCGAGGAGACCTCCAACGTGATGACCGCCCTGTTGGTCAGTGTCGCCGCAGTCAGCCTGCTGGTGGGCGGTATCGGCATCATGAACATCATGCTCGTCACGGTTATGGAAAGGACTCGCGAAATCGGCATCCGTATGGCCCTTGGGGCATCCCCACGGATGATCATGGGGCAGTTCGTGATTGAATCCGTGACCCTCGCCGGCGTCGGCGGACTGCTCGGCGTGGTGGTTGGACTGTTTGGCAGCAAGATCATCACCCATTTTACTCAGTGGGATGGAATCTTCTCCACGACGCTTCTGGTGGCCCCGGTGCTGTTTGCGATTGTCGTGGGCTTGGTGTTCGGACTGCTCCCCGCACGTCGGGCCGCGCGCCTCAACCCCGTCGAGTCGTTACGACATGAATGAGCCTGCGGGCTCCCGCTTCAGAAACTCAGGCGCGACGGTCGGGTTCGGCGAGGAACTTCCTTCTCCACAATCGTCATCATTTGTGAGACTGTAGCATCATTACAGAGTACTTACCCTGTCCTGGCGAGGTGTAACGTGGCAGTTGCCTGGTGGCGACCTGGTGCCTGGGCGTCGCGTTGCATGTCGAATGCGATTCGCTGAACAATGTGCTCCCAGGATCGGACC
>DATIKE010000356.1:0-4109 GCA_035477895.1 Phycisphaerae bacterium | reverse complement strand
GTCGGTCCGGTTGTTCTGGCCGGCTTCAATCCGGTGTGCTGACAGACCCGTGGGTGAATGCCCGCGGGTCTTTTCGATTGGCGAACAGGCTGAAGACAGCGGTCCTCCCGTCGGTTTCACGCGTTGTGGACACCCGGCGATGGCACGCCGCGGTTCGTGTTGAAACCCGCGAGATTGACCGATCTGCTACGCGGTGAGGCGATCCAGGGCCTCCCGGATGAGTTGCCGGGTTTGGCCACGCCCGCCCTCGCGTTCATCCTCCTGAGCGACCCCCTGGAACGTCGAGAGCGCATACTCGATCTCGTCGCGTGACAGGCCGTACAGGATGAAAAACGCGGCGTCCAGTTCGGCACGAATCTCGGCCCGCTCGTTTTCTTTCCAGCGGCATACGCCCGGCCTGAAGCCCGCGGCCTCGGCCAGCGGAAGCATGTCGTCGGCCGTGCAGGTCAGCTTGAGCACCCGGTCGCTGATCCACTTCTCCAGCGTCTGCCTCGGCTCCCACGGGCAACGCTCGGCGTATTGCTCCGGGGGAAGCGTCGGGAGTTGTTCAACAATGAAGAAGTTGAGGTGCAGGCCACCTACCTTCTGGCGAGCAACGAAGTCATAGGCGAAGCTGTTCAGGTTGCCCAAGAGACAGCACACCAGCCGCAGAGATATCTTGGAATCAGTGAGCATCAATGGGGCGGAGTTGACCACTCCGACATAGGGGAGCATCGCTGCAATCATGGTGCGTTGGTTCGTGGCGCTGGTGATATCCTTGAATCCGAGGAACCACCCCCGAACCTCGCCGGCCAGGGCTCGAGCAATCTCGGCTTCGTTGACCCAGTAACGAGGAATCACAACGTATTCCGGGTTCTGGTGTTCGACGAGGGTGGTTTCCTCCGGCTGGCCCTGGCGCATCCAGTTGTCCTGTTCGACGCGGACGCTGGCCGCCCGGTGGTCGTAGGCCTGGACCATCTTGGCTTCATACAGGGGCAGGCAGACCTGTTTGCGTCTGATCCAGCGGTTGCCCTCGAGCCTGAAACCCGCCTGCTTGAGTTGCTCGGCCGTCTGGAACAGTTCGGCGTCGTTGGTCTGATGAAACATTGTGAAAAAACGGATTCCCCAGGGATTTCCCCCTTCGCGCCGATTGCGGTCGATCAGGATCGGGACGCGTCGATAAATGGCCTTGGTCAGTTCGGCGTCGGCCCGGCTGCGAAAGATCGGGCAGGTGCGGGTGTTCGGATTGAGCAGATTGAGATCCCTGGCCGAGAGATCGATGTGCCGTTTCCTGTCCTCCAGGTCCTCGATGTCGTGAGCGAAGAAGACGAAGTCGGCGGCCGGATACCGGGTCGCGCCGCCCCCCGTCAGGAAAACCGAGAACTTGAACGAGCGGTGAACATCAGAAAAGAGTCCCCGCTTGTTTTCGAAATCATACAGGGCGATCAGTGTCTGATTCTCGACCAGATCCGCGAAGAAATCCTTCGTCGTGTCGTCGGTGGCGATGCCGGAGGGCACGAGCAGGCCGACGCGGCCATGCGGCGCGACGATCTTGCGGGCCAGTTCGGCGAAGAGCATGTAGGTATTGATGTCGCCCCGGGCGGTCAGGGGGAATTCGTTGCTTGACCGGATGTGGGCCAGTGCAGCCTCGGCGGCGGCCTTGGCTTCCTGGTAGCGTTTCCAGAGGGCGGCGTTGGTCCCCTCCAGTTCCGCGATCATGCGTTTGCGATCGGCGGCGTTGACGGCCGAGGCGATGTCCGGGGACCCCAGGGAGAAAAACTCCCGCTCCTGGAGCTTCATGCGCTCCCACGGGGGGTTGCCGATCACCACGTCGAATCCCGGCTCGTCCCGGCCGAACACCTGGGGAAAGGCCGCCGGCCAATCCAGGGCCCGGGGGTCGACGGAAGCGTCGCGCACCAGGCTGTTGCCGCACTTGATGTGTTCCGACAGGTCGGACAGCTTGCGACCCTTCCGGGCCGAGCGAATCCAGAGGGCCAGTTGGGTGATCTCGACCGATTCCTGGGAGAGATCGACTCCGTGGAGGTTGTCGGCGAGGATCCAATCGGCCACCTGCCATTCGAGGCCGTCCGCTTCTTCCTGTTGCTTCTGAATGCGGAGCAGTCGGATCGCGTCGTGATAGGTGTATTCCAGGCGGTCGTAGGCGGCGATGAGAAACGCCCCCGATCCGCAGGCCGGGTCGCAGACCTTGATCCGCCGGAGCGTCCTGATGCGTTCGTGCGGATCGTCGAGGGCATCCACCCGTTCCTGAACAAGTTTTCCGATGGTGTTCTCGACGATGAGCCGGGTGAAGTCCGGCGGTGTGTAATAGATGCCGAACCGTTTGCGCTGGGCCGACTTGGGCATCATCGGCCCTTCCGCCTGATCGCCCAGAGGCCCGAACAGGCCCACGGTTCGGAGTTTTTCCAGTTCGGTGACCGACTGCTCGAAAAGATGACCCAGGACGTCGACGTTGACCTCGTCGCGGAAGTCGTACTTGGACACCTGGCTGAAGAAATGAGTCCACTTGTCGTCGAGATCGAGATTGTCGACGGGCGGGTCGTCGCTAAACAGGCCGCCGTTGTAGCCCGGGATACCGAGGCTGTCGTCGCCCTGGTCCACCGCGTTGAACAGGTCCTTGAAGTTCTTCCATATCGGATTGACCGCGCGGGCGAACGGGGGGATCTCCTTGTACGTGCGTGAGATGAGGCCCTCCGGGAGCAGCCCGCGGTCCTCGCAGAAGGCGATGAAGATGATGCGGTCGAGTATTTTCTGGGCGATGCGGATGGCCTCGTTCTCGGGAAGCCGTTTTTCCCTGACGAGGTGATGGATCAGCTCCAGGCGATGCCCGCTGTAGGTGCTGTAGAGGTCATCTCCCACCTCTTTCTGGCGTTCGTGGGTGTGTTTGAGCAGGGAGAGGGTGCGCGGCCCGTGGAGTTTGTTTCCGAGGAGCCCGCCGCGCTCGAAGATGCAGTAGAACTGGCGGCACCGTCTCTCGTCCCGGAAGTCGGCGACCGTGAATTCCTCGTAGGCCCGGGGGGTGCAGTCGCGATGGTACAAACGGATCGTGACGTAGTTGCTGACGATGCCCCAGGGGCAGCCGGGGAGGCCGTTCAGGTAGTCCCAGCATTGCTGGACTGGAGTGCGGCCGGTGGGCTTGTCGTGGTCGAGGTCGGTGTCCGCCCCCTTGAGTTCGATGACCGCCTGGGGCTCGTTTCGACCGCCGGTTGAGAAGAATCCCAGGGCCCCGTCGGCCGTGCCTGCACCGGGCACGGAATATGACTTCTCGCGGTGATACTCGTCAGGTGTCTCGGTGACGGAGCGGTACCCGAGGGCGTCCCCGAAGATCTTCTCTAAGAACTCAGCGTCCAGGGCGGTTTCCTTGTGGTTCAGATTCCCCTGGTCGGCCAGGTCCGCCCAATGCCGGAGAATCTCGCGGGCACGCGCCGCGATCGGCGTGTCGTGTATGGGTTTTTCCGCTTCCCGTTCGAGCAGCTTGGGCAGGAACAGGCGCAGGTGCCGCCGCTTGAACGCCTCCGCGAAAAGCAGAGGGGACGGCTGGTCGGTTTTACGACGTTTGGGCATGATGGGCCATTCTAATGTGCGGCCGGCCTGCGCCAACCCTCTCGGTTTTCCCATTCGCCGCGAAGTGCGTGACAAGACAGGCGGCCCGAATGTATGGCAGGAGGTTCTCCCGGCATCGCCGGGCTCGAACGAGAATCCCTGCCTGCCGCAGGCGTGGGCGGCCTGGCCCGTCGCCGGCGCTGATTGCGGACTGCCCGTCGCGTGGATGATCGCGAACCGATGGCCCGTTTCAGAACCGGGAGCGCAAGCGACCGGCAGCGCGAACGATTACTGTAACCGTTCACGGGTTTTGGGGCATGGTTGCCGACAAGCTCAAGTCATCGTCTGGCCGGGCGACCGATCTTGTTGTGTCGTCATGCACTCCGCTCATGGTAAGAACTATCCGCGATCCCCGTTCCGATCCGCGTTGGTGCGACGGCGGGCGGTTTGTATGCGCACGACGCGGTGTTCGGCTCCTCAAACGCGATCTTCCTTGATGCTGAACACTGAACACATAATGCACGAGGCAACTGGAATATGAATGGCTCGTGTCGAGGTCCTCCGCGCGC
>DATIKE010000355.1:0-10673 GCA_035477895.1 Phycisphaerae bacterium | reverse complement strand
ACCAATCGGCTGGTCGGGACCTGCCGGGCGATCGCGTCCAGGACCAGCGACTTGCCCGAGCCGGAAGGGCCGGTGATCAGGGTCACGGTTCCCGGCCGAAGGTCGAGATCCAGCTCCCTGGCGATGACCCGCGGGGGCTGGTTGAGGGACACGCCGAAACGCAGGCAGGCCTCGACCAGCCGCGGCGTGCTCGTCACGGCGATCGGCTGCGTCGAGAGGTTGAGGCGAATGCGATGGCTCGACTCCTCAGGCCGGGCTTGCATGAGCGAATCGGCCGGCCCGCCAGAGGTGACCACTTGGACCGGAAGAGCCGATGCGGCCCCTTGACGGACCACGCATGGCGTTCGCGGCCGCCTCGCCGTATGTGGTTTTGCTCGTTTCCCCTCCACGGTTCTGCCCTCGGTGTCGGTGTGTTCGACAGACGCCCGGAATACCTAACAACAACCTAACATATACACCGCGTTCAATTGCGCGGCAAGTAAAAAAATGCAATAATTTCCACCTGTGGCCCAAGTCCTTGGCCGGCTGGGGTTTAGGGGAAATACCGGCCAAGTGTGAATAGGTGATTCCCGACTTTGCCAACTCGCGTTGGGCGGTTACAGTAGGCGCATTCCGGCATCTGAGTCGGAGGGGCATGTGTGGAGGTTTTCGACCCGGTCGGGGGCCGGGATTTTTCTGGGGGGTTAACCAATGCCGATTTTGAGTGCTTTCGCCGACGAGATCAGCCAGGACCCGCGGGAGCAGATGGACGCCCTGGAAGATAACGACATCCGCTTCATCGAGCTGCGCGGTGTCTGGGGCGTGAACGTGATGAGACTGACCGACGCGCAGTGCAGCGAACTCAAGAAACAACTGGACGACCGCGGCTTCGGCATTTCCTGCATTGCCTCGCCGATCGGCAAGATTCGACTCGACGAGGACTATCGGAAACATTTCGACCAGTTCCGGCGGGTGGTGGACCTGGCTGAGATTTTCGACAGCCGATACATTCGGATTTTCAGTTACTACCCGCCGGAGGGAGAGGCGATCGCGCCTTACCGCAGGGAGGTGATCGACCGGATCAACGAGAAGGTCGATTACGTGTCCCACCGCAACGTGACCCTGGTTCTGGAAAACGAGAAGCACCTGTTCGGCGCGGTGCCGGAGCGCTGCGTCTACCTGCTGGCGGCGGTCCGGTCGCGCAAGCTGGTGGCGGCATTTGATCCGGCCAATTTCGTGAACATGGACGTGCGCGACGTTTATCACACCTGCTGGATACCGCTGCGGTCATTCGTCGGGTATTTTCACATCAAGGACTTCAAGTACGGCGAGGAGGAGCGCGCGGTGCCGGCGGGTCAGGGCGACGGGGACATCCCCCAGATCCTGCGAGACGCCGCGTCCGACGGATACAACGGTTTCCTGGCCCTGGAGCCGCACCTGGCCAAGGCCGAGCATTCCTCGGGGCAGACCGGACCGCGGCTCTTCAAGGTCGCCGCCGACGCCCTGAAGGCCATCTGCCGGGAGATCAATTGGCCGCTGTGATTTCAGGGTTTCAGGATGCACTCTTGGATGCATTCCAAGGGCCGTGTATGCCTGGAATTGTCCGTTGATGGTCCCGCTTCCGTCGCATCCCGCGAGCCGGCCCCCGCTTTTGCCGCAACCCCGGGGGATTACTGTTGCCGCCCGAGGACATCAGGCCGGTCGGACTCACTGCCGCCTGCCGGGCGAAATCGTTCGGGCCGGCGGGATTGTGTACGGCTTCTCCAGATATCCCGGTTTTGCAGATGCTGAGTGGCGTCGTGCAGTCTCGGAAGTTTGTGCTTGAGTGCGCGTTGCGTGCACGCAACGCGGGCGAAAGCGAGCCCGACCGGGGCGTAAGCTGTTATCCTGCACATTGTTAGAAGGATGGCATCGCAAGATGTACCTGCCCGGCGTTGCCGGGATGCATCAAAGAGGATTGGTTCCTGGCCGGACGGTGGGCCGTCGGCGGGGGCTTGAGGAATCTAAGTTTTGTTCACAGCTTCAGTTAGGGGACGGCCGATAAGAAAACACGCATCGTGGACCGCGTGGTATCCGGTTTGCGGGCTTGTTGAGATGTCGGCGGGTCCCAACAGAACCCCGAGCGCTAGCGGGTGGGCCCGGATGAGCACGGTCTCGCTCCGTCGCCATAGCTATGGAACGTCGGCGACTTTCCTGCCTGCGCGGCTCTGCACGCAGACAGGTCACCCGCACAGACGTCTAACCTGTCACGGACCCGATGTCGGCGGAGCCCCGGTGTGCGGAAGAGGGAGTGTTTTCCGGGCCGGAGGAAGGGTGGCGGTGGGGACGCAGTTGCGACGGTGCCGGCGAGGGGCGACGGCCGACACAGGCGGGGAGGTTGAAGTGCCTGAAGAGCAGGAGCAGATCAACGAGCGACGCAGGCACCGCCGGCTGCCGATCCGTCTGCCGCTGGAATGCCGTGGCCGGGGGGAGCCGCGCCGGCGGGTTCTGCGCGGGCTGACCGCCAACATCAGCTCTGGGGGTATCTACTTCGAATACAATCTATCCAACGAAGGCGGCTCCAGGTCATTGGAGGACGTGCCGGCCGGCGACAACCTTCTGGACATGGAACTGACGGTGCCCCCCGGCGACGGGCACTCCCCCTATGAGGGTCGCGTCCGGACCGTGGTGGAGATTGTGCGGCGGGAGGAACTGCCAGGCGGTGCCGGTGCCGGGGCCGAGGGGCGCCGGCGGATCGGGCTTGCCTGTCGGTTTCATGAGCCCCTGAAGCTTACCTTCTGAATGCAGGCGAACCCGCGACCCCCTTTCGCCCCCGAGTGCCACATCTCATCACTTACAGTGCGTCCCAAAGCGGCCTTCGGCCGCAACCCAAACATGCGCGTAACCGTTCACGGGGGTCATCGCCGAAAACCGCAGGAAACGAGGGCACTCCTTGGTCCTGGTGCCTGTTTTTGAGGCTTTCGGGCACCCGGTCATCGAAAAGAGGGCTGATTTCATTGGTCTTTGACCTGTGAACGGTTACCTCGACAGTTGGCAACGAGATGTTATCCCGGAATCGCCGTTATGCCCAGCTGTTGCCTGAGGGGTCGGCCAAGTCAAATAAATCATCCTGCCCCCATATCTGCCAGTGACACCATATCTGCCGACACCATATCTGCCCAAGCTGTCCTTCCTAACTCCTTTTCAGTCAAAAACTTGCGAGACCGCAACCGGCGGGTTTCCGGTGGTTCGCCAAGACCTCGTGAGCTTCTCATCACATCAATTAACGCGCGCAACGGGGGCGCGGTAGAATGGTGGAACATGGTTTGGCAGCGCAGCCGGCAAGATTATCTGGGAAATCTCGGTTCATCGAGCGTGGAGTGCGAACACTATGAAGAAATCCGTCGTTTTGAGTTTCCTGATTATCAGCGCGAACTATGTTCACGCTCAGGTTGACGTCAAGGCTTGGACCCGGCTTGCGGGAACCGTCACCCTTGATGAGGGCTACGCGGCGGCGGCAGACCCTTCCGGCAACTGTATCATCGCAGGGGCGACGCAAGGCTCTCTAGGCGGCAGCAATGCCGGACGCTACGACATGTTCGTCGGCAAGTACGACGCGACGGGAAACCGGCTGTGGCTGACCCAACGGGGAACCATCGAGCGTGATTTCGCATTCGGTGTTGCAACTGATGCCTCGGGAAACATCTACGTGACGGGTTACACCGGCGCTGCCCTGGACGGTCAAGCACACATGGGGAAGTGGGACATCTTTTTGATGAAATTCGGTCCGACGGGAAACTGGCTTTGGACGAGGCAGATTGGGACAGGCCAGGACGATGAAGGCCGTGCGGTCGCCACGGATTCCTCAGGTAATGTTTACATTACCGGTTATGTTCGGGGCGACCTCCATGGACAAACCCGCGTGGGGTTGGCAGACGTCTTCATCTGCAAGTATAACTCGGCAGGCACCAGATTGTGGACCAGGTTGTTCGGCTCTGCAGAAATTGATGAGAGTTTGGGAATCGCCTGTGATGCTGCGGGGAGTGTTTTCGTCACGGGCTGGTGTGCGGGCAGCATTGAAGGCAACCCCTATCTGGGCAACGGCGATAATTATTTGGTCAAGTACGATACCAACGGCCAACGTCTTTGGTTGCGGCAGTGGGGTACGGCCAACAAGGACACCGGTTATTCCTTGGCAACAGACGCGGCAGGGAATGTTTACCTTTCCGGGTACACCACGGGCCAACTCTACGGTCCTCAACTGGGCGAACGCGACGTCTTTCTGGTCAAGTTTGATGCGTCGGGAAATCCGCTTTGGGCAAGACAATTTGGCACCGCCGGGCACGATCAAGGTTGGGGCGTAGCGACGGATGATGACGGGAATGCTTACGCGGCGGGGGAAACGGGGGGGGCGCTTCACGAAAATGTGCATCAGGGTGGGCTGGATATTTTTCTAACCAAGTATGATCCCACGGGGACCCGTCTGTGGACAACACAGGTTGGTACCGCCGGTAACGATTGGGCCAGGGGGGCGGCAACCGCCACCGATGGCATCACTTTCCTTGCCGGGACAACCGGCGACAACCTTGATGGAAACCCGAACCAGGGCGGCACTGATGCGTTTGCCATGAAGTTCGCCCCCGCCCCAAACGAGCCGCCGGCTGAGCCGACCGATGCCCTGGCGAACCCGGCGACGATTTGCAGCGGAAGCTCCTCGCAGCTTTCCGCGACTCCGGGCAGCAGCGGCGATACCGTCGAGTGGTTCACCGTCAGTTGCGGCGGCACGGCGGTCCCCGGCGGCGCTTCGCCGACGGTCAGCCCGAGTGTCACCACCAATTATTACGCAAGGACGAAGAATTCTGCCACAGGCTCCACGAGTAGCACCTGTGCAACCGTGACTGTTACGGTGAACACGCCTACCCCGGCGGACCTCGACCGGGACTGCGACGTGGATCAATCGGACTTCAACCTCTTCGCTGCTTGCATCTCAGGACCGACAGTGCCTTTGAGTACGGGCTGCGAGAGCAGTGACTTTGACGATGACAACGACGTCGATCAGTCCGACTTCGGCATCTTCCAGTGTTGCTACAGCGGGGCGGGCATTCCAGCGGACCCGAACTGCGCGAATTCACCCTGACCGCGAGCCCGGAAAACGTGTCAGGACGATTTCCTCGCTTCGCTGCTGCCTGAGGGGTTGGATTCCACGTGCCGACAGACGGTCAAGTGTCAGCGCAGCGTGGGCGGGCGGTGGACCTTGAGGTTCTTCTGCCTGCTGGGCGAATGCTGCTCTTTCACCACTTTCATGGCTTTCTTGTTGTCGGCCACCTTGAAGATGCCCTTGGTCTTTCCGCCGCCGGCGCCGGTGGTGCAATAAGCGTAGCCGATGTTGATGTGGGAGTCCGCCAGCTTCTGGCAGACCTCGGCCAGCGCGCCGGTGCGGTTGGCCATCGTGACCATCAGGACATCGGTCTCCGTGGTCGGCAGGTTGAGGCTCGACAGGGCCTTCCGCAGATGATCCGGGTCTTCGCCGACCAGGCGCAGGACGCCGTGCTCGCTCGAGTCCGTCATGGTCATGGCCAGGATGTTGATCCTGGCCTGGGCGATGATCCTGGTGACCTTGGCGAGGACGCCGGGCTTGTTGACCAGGAAAACGGAGAATTGCTTGACGAGTTCCATCATTGGGCTCCGAGGAGCGAAGTCAAAAAGGCAACAACTCAATACGCCGGAACACCGGAAGGCTGAATCCTCATCCTCCGACGCCTTTCACCGTGAGATTATAAGGGCGATGGACGGCACAGGAAAGCAGCGGCCGGGATCAGGAACCGGCATGAAGCCGCCACGCCCGGCCGACCGTTGCCGCCGGGAACAAGAAAACCTCGCAAGCCGCGGGCTCGTTCGGACGGTTTTTCCGGATGCCAGGATGCGCCCTCCGCGTCAGGCGGGATGCCCGACACTATCTTCAAAACTCGTTAAACACCCGCACCGCCTTGCCGGTATCCGCCGATTCCCATGCCGCCGCCGCGACGGCGCAGGCCCGCGCACCGTCAATCACGTTCGGGCTGGGCTCGCGGTCCTGATCGAGACATTCCTGAAAGTGGCGCATGTAACGGAGCACCGTCGCGCCGTGGCCATAGACGCTCGTGTCGCGTTCCGGATCGAAGTGCAGCGTGAGCGGCTCCTTGGTCGCGGCCTTGTCCAGCACCACGTGCAATTTGCCCGGTTTGTTGTCCGTGAATTCCGCCACCGCCGTGCCGCCCGTGCCGTAGAGCGCGACCTGCATCATCGGCAACGGCGGCTCGACCACGTCGTAGAGGCCCTTCACCTGGGCGATGACGCCGCTGGTATATTTCAGGTTGAGAAAAAACAAATTCCGCAGCGGATACGCCGGCGTCAATCGGCCCTTGGCCGCGTAACAATGCACCTCGGCCACGTCGCCAAGAAAACAGCGCAAAATGTCCACCGGATGCGTCACGCCGCCGTACATGAAATCCTGCGGCATCGAGAGCCGCCACGATGTGAACGCATAGACGGGGCGCATATCGTGAATGTAAAACGCCTCCGCCGCCATCATAGCGCCGAGGTCGCCGTTGTCCGCGAACTCGCGCAGCCTGGCGAACTGTCGGTCAAACCGCATCGTTTGACCGACGAGAAACTTACGCCTGCTCCGTCGCACCGCCGCCACGACAGCTTTCGCCTGCTCCAGACTCGTCACCATCGGCTTGGTGCAAACCACATGCTTGCCGGCGTCCAGCGCGGCGATGCAATGCTCGGCGTGCAACGCGTCGGGCGAATAGACGGCCACTACGTCCACGTCCGGGCGCGTGACCAGCTCGCGGTAATCCGCCGTGGCGAAAGGTATATTCTCACTCTTGGCGTATGGCTCCAAAACGTCGAGCCGTTTGTCGCAGGCGGCCACGAGTTTGTAACGCAGGTCGGGCACGTCGCGCAGAAGCGTCAGGGTGCTGCCCATGTTTTGCGGGTTAATCCCGATGACGCCGAGGCCGATGGGTTCCGTGTTCATGTCGGTTCAGATGACCACAAAAATGAACAAAGGGCTCAAAACCGTCCTATGCTGCGTTGGCCGCACTTCGTTTCGTCCGGCCGGCGCTTGAAACATAACCATGCATCGTTTCCTACGCAACGCTTTTCACTTGTGTCTCTTGTGCCTTTTCGTGGCTCCTGCTTCTGAAACTTCCGCGGCGGGTCATGCTATATTGGGCAGCTCGTAGCCTTTGCGCCGCGGGCGGGAGCGCAACGCGTTGGCCTCATCGTCGCCGACGAATTGTTCAATGGCCGGATTCCAATGCAGCCGACGGCCCAGCTCGCGCGCGATGTTCGCCATGTGACAGATAGAGGTCGAACGGTGGGCGATTTCAACGTCGGCGTTGGGACGATTGCGGGACCTCATGCAGGCAATCCAGTCTTCGAGATGCGGCAACGCGGGATAGCCCTGCGGTTTCGGATGACCAGCGACCAGTTCCGACGGATTGCTCTCCAGCTTGTCGAGGAAGAATTCGATTTTGCCTTTCTCGCCGTGAAAGATCTGTCCCCAGAAATTTCCGTGGCCGCGCGGCAACGTCAGTTCGAGCCGTCGACCGTCGGCGTAGCGCATCAGGACCGGGCTGTGATCGTCACCCGGTTTCTCCGGCCACACCTCGACAGGGCCGGTGTAATCGGTCCCCAAAGCCGCCTGGACCATGTCCAGGGAGTGTGTGCCCCAGCCCGTCATGCCCCATCTCAGGCCCCCGCCGTCGTAATCCCGCCACTTGCCCCAAAGATCGCAGCTGGGGTGCATTTCGCCCGGTACGTACGGTACCAGCGGGGTATGGTTGCACCACATGTCCCAGTTCAACTCCTTCGGCGCAGGCTGGCCCGCTTTCGGCTCGCGTCGGACCGGCGGTTCAAAATTATGCGCCACAACCTTCTCGATCTTCCCCAGGCGACCGCCACGAACGAGATCGTTGACCCACGAGTAAAGGTCGAGCGACCGGCACTGCGTCCCCACCTGGACCACGCGCTTGTGTTTGCGCGCCGCGTTGACGAGCACCCGGCCTTCCTCGATGGTCAACGTCAACGGCTTCTCGGCATAAACGTCCAGTCCCGCCTGGACCGCGTGGATGCAGATGAGCGCCCTGGCGTGCGTGGTCGTCGTCACGAAAACCGCATCGAGCTTCTCCTTGTCGAACATCTCACGGTAGTCCTGATAACGGTTCCACTTGGGAAAAGTCTGGGCGAATTTCTCCATGTTGCTGACCGCGTTGCCGAACACCGACCCGACGTTCATCTGTCGAAGGTCGCAATCCGCCAGCCCCACCACCTGCAAACTGGCCGGAAACTCATGCAGGATGGAGATGATCCGCCCACCGCAGCCGATCACCCCGACGGCGATGCGGTCGTTGGCCCCGGGCCGACCCGGCGCGGCGAGCACGCTCCGCGGGATGAAATACGGAACGGCCAGGCCGGCCGCGGCGGTTTTCAGAAAGGTGCGTCGTTTCATCGTGAACTGCTCCTATCGTTGCGGGTTGTTAACGGCGCCGGCCAGTTGCGCCGAGATTTCTCTCCAGGCGGCCATCGAGCGGGTAAGGTTGTCGCGGGCGTCGCCTTTGATGCTCACGCATTGCAGCCCGATCGGTCCGCGGTAGCCGGCGGCAATGAATGGTTTCAGGAACCCGCCCACGTCGTAGTCGCCGCGATCCAGCGTTTCCAATGTTCCCTGCGGCGCGGTATGGCTGATCCCGTTGATGGTAACGAGAAACAGGTGGGGCATCGCGTCGCGGACGAGCGATTCCAGATTGCCGTGCGGATCGGTCCAAAGCCAATGAGTCAGGTTGAAAGTGACGCCCAGGTTCTCCCGGCCGCACTGTTTGGCGATGCGTACCGCATGGTCCACGCGCTCGCACCAGATGTTCGCGTGCGGATAGATGGCCAGCCGCACGCCGTAGCCGTGCGCAAAGTCGGCCAGCTCGCGGCCCAGCTCGACTGCTCGCGCATCTCCCGCGGGCGACGATTTCGGGTGGACCTTGCTTTGGAATTGGATCAACAGGAGAGTTTCCCGGCCTTCCAATTTTTTGATCGCCTCCTTCAGGCTCGCCGGGCAGCTCTCATCCGGATCAACGAAGATATCGTAAGGAATCACCGCCGCCGCAAACATCTTCAAGCCGTGTGCGTCCAGCGCGCGGAATGACTCCTCCATGCCGTCGAGCGCTCCCAGATAAAGCGCGCCGTCATAGCCCAGCTCCTTCAACAATCCGACCTGAGCATCCACCGACGAGGAAATCTTCGGATCAAGTTGCCAGAAGTTCATCGCGAAGAAGGAATTGGGAAGGTTGGTACGCGTCGTCTCGGCGTCTTGTGATTTTTGGCAACCGCTCGCAACAATGAAAAGCAGGACGAGCACGGGAAGCATTGCGAACGTGGAACGATGGGCAACGAGCGACTTTCTCTTGCCCGGATTCTCTCCAAACGGCAGAGGGGCAGGGCGAGGAAGAACGTTCCGCAAATATCCAAGCCGGTCTTGCATTCGATCAGTTCTCCAACCCAAGATTGTGCATGAACCGATAGGAGTCGGCGATGCCTTCATCAATGAACTCCGGCGTGGGGTCGGTCGTGCCCGGACCGAGGAACTGGATCTCGAGGCTGAACGGTCCCTTGTAGCCCACGCGACGGAAAATTTCGGCGAGCTTCTTGAAATCCACCTCGCCCTCGCCCAGCGGCGGGAAGTCCCAGTTGCCCTTGCCGCCGCGATGGTCCTTGATGTGGACGTGAACGATGCGGTCGCGCAATTCCTTCTCGCACGACTCCAGGTCCGCAACCGGATCCGTGCCGGTGTAAAAGCGCACGTTGGCCGCGTCGTAGTTGAGCCCGACGTTGGAACGGCCAAGTCTGTTGCACAGCGCGAGCGTGGCCACGGCGGTTTCCGTCAGGCCCGCGTGGCTTTCCAGGCCGATCTTGATCTTCCGCTTTTCGGCGTAGCCCAGCAGCGCGTCGAATTCCTTGTAAAATCGCTCCACTTCTTTCTGGTCGGACGTGACGCCGATGCCGGTGTTGACAATCTCGACACCCAGATGGTCGGCGAGATCAACGCGACTGCGCAACAGCAGGAAGCCCTCATGCGCGATGTCCACGTCTTTGGCGAGCTGCGGGAATTGGGCCACGTCCGCGCGCTTGCCCATCAACGGCCACGCCAGATCAATGTGCCCGGCGATGCTGGCGATCCGCAGACCAAAACTCTCGACCAGGTTGCCGAACCGGTCCATTTCGCCCACGGTCATTTGTTCAGGGAGGATGTGGTCGCAGTAGGCCGAGATGCAGGAGACTTCAATCGCGCGGAAGCCCGACTTGGCGATGCCCTCCAACGCGCGTTCCAGCGATTGCTGACGATAGGTTACCGTTCCGCAAACAAGCAGATTGCTCATAAAATGCTTCGTCTTTGTTTAGCGCCTTGGCCGGCTCACGCGGCCGGTCCGTTTCATGAGATGCCGTCATTTTACATCCCCCCTCGCTGCGTGCAAGGACTTACTTGAGCGGTTTTGTAGATGGACGCGCCCCTCGTAATACCCCGCAACACCCCGCCGGCCAATGTGCTCGCGCAACTTTTTAAATGTCAAAATGCAACAACTCAATACGCCGGTAACCGTTCACAGGTTTTTGAGCATGGTTGCCGACAAGCTCAAGTCATCGTCCGGCCGGGCGACCGATCTTGTTGTGTCGTCATG
>DATIKE010000354.1:0-15958 GCA_035477895.1 Phycisphaerae bacterium | reverse complement strand
AACCCCGGTCGCGGACCCGGACACGGATCTCGCGGTCGCCGGCCTCGCATTCCAGGGAGACGCTTGCACCCGACGCGCTGTACTTGGTCGCGTTGTCGAGCAGATTCACGACCGCGCGTTCGAGCAACTCGGCATTGATGTTGCCTTCAAAATCCGGCGGGCAAAGCAGCTCAATCCCCACGCCGCGCTCCGCCGCCGTCGTCCGGCACGTCTCGACGGCCGCTTCAAGAACCTCCCGGATCGACCCGCGAGCGAGCGGAATGTCCCTGGCCTCGGCCTGTTTCTCGATCCGAGACAACTCCAGCAGGTCGTCCACCAGCGCCGCCAGACGGGCCGCCTGGCGCACGATCGCATGGGCCGCCTTCTCGGTCAATTCGTCGGTTCGCGCCTCCTTGTCCAGAAGCGTCTCGGCATAGCCGTAGATCGAAGTGATCGGCGTCTGCATCTCGTGGGACACGTTGGCCACGAAGTCCCGCCGCACGCGCTCCAGCCCGTAGAGCCGGGTCACCTCGTTCAGAACGACCAGCACACCCCTCTTCACGCCGTCGGCGTCCCTCAGCATCGTGGCCCGGGCCTGGAAAAACCGGTCTTCGCCGCCATGCCAGGCAATGTCGCCCTCGACCTGCCCCTCGTCGCCCAGGGCCGATCTCAGGAAAACCTGAAGATCCGTGTTTCGGGCGACCGCTTGAATGAAGCGGCCCTTTGCGACACTTTGTGTGACACCGAGGATCGTTTCGGCGGCACGGTTCATGTGCAGAACGCGCTCGTCCCGATCGACAACCAAGACGCCCTCGGTCATGGCATCGAAGACCGCATCGAGCTCGTTTTTCTGCTCGATAATGGTCGCCATCCGCGCGCCCAGATTCGCCGCCATCTCGTTCATGGATTCGGCCAGCACGGCCATCTCCTCGGAATCAGGCAAATGGAGCCTGCGGTCGAACTCGCCTCGAGTGAACTGCCGGACACCTCGCCGGAGTTGCTCCAGAGGTCGGGTGATTCTCCTGGAGACGAGCCAGCCCACGGCCGCCGCAAACAGAACGATCACCAGCCCGCCGACCGCCACCCGGCTCCGCATCGTGACCAAAGCTGATTCGAACGAGTCGAGCGACATGGATGCCAGGACGACCGCATTCGGCCGGCCCTCCCGAGTCGTGGCAATCGCGACATACATTATTCTCTGCCCGAACGTTTCACCGCGGCGAACCTGCCAGCCCATTCCCTCCCTCAAGGCCATCTGCACCTCCAACCGGTAACTGTGATTGTCCATCGAGGCCGGATCGTGTTCCGTGTCCCCGATCACCTTTCCATCCGGCCGAATGACCGTGAGCTGGACCGACGCCCGGCACCCCAGCTCCTTGCAGAGCAGGTCAACCCGTGTCGGGTCCGCCAGCGCCCCGGTTTCATCCAGAATACCCGCGAAAAGTTTCGCCCGCGCGGTCAGCGTGCCGACCATCCGATCGTGGTAGAGCCGGCGGAACTCCCGCTCCGCGTACCAGCTCACCGCGACCAACGATAGAACTGTAATAAGCAGGTAAGAGGGATAAATCTTCCAGAGCAGGCGCCTGCGACGCATGACCTATTCCTTGAAGCGGTAGCCGATACCTCGAACCGTCTCAATGTACCGGCCGGCCGACCCCAGCTTACGACGCAGGCTGACAATTTGCACGTCGACCGCGCGGTCGGTCGAGATCGAATCCTCGCCCCGGCTGGCATCGCGAATCTGGGTGCGCGTGAATACCCACCCGGGCCGCCGGGCCAGAATATGAAGAACCCCGAACTCCGTGTACGTGAGCGAAACAGGCTTGCCCCTGACCAGGACTTCGCGCCTGCCGGGGTGAATGGTCAGCTCATGGATGCAGATGCTCGCCTCGCTGTCTGCCGCGGGCTGCTCCTTCCGTCGCAGCAGCGCCTTCACGCGGGCCACCAACACCTTGGGGCTGAACGGCTTGGTCACGTAGTCGTCCGCCCCGAGTTGCAGCCCGACCACGATGTCCGATTCCTCCCCCTTGGCGGTCAGCATCAGCACCGCAACCTGCTGGCTTTCCGGATCGTTGCGGATCTGCCTGCAAACCTCCAGCCCGTCCATGCCCGGCAGCATCAGGTCCAGCACCACCAGCGCCGGCCGCTTCTCCCTCACCAGCCTCAGGCCGTCCTCTCCGGTGGCCGCCCGCACCACCTGATAACCCTCTTTGCTGAGATGAATGGCGACCAGTTCGGCGATGTCTTCCTCGTCCTCGACAACCAGCACGGTCTGTTTGCTCATGGCCATCCTCGCATTCCACGGGAACCAGACCATCATGGCGCGCACACATTAGCAACATGTTAGATATTTGTTGCTTCCTTGCACATATGCCTCGGTAGCACCGGTTGACCGCTCCGTCGTGGAGAAAACCCCCACCAGGTCGATGTGTCGGGCGGTTCCGCCGGGGCAAATTGTATTGAAAGCAGCTTGTGCCGGATTCCCACCGTCGGCAAACGCCAATGATCTGTAACATACTGCCAACAAACACGTTAGGGTTTCCGCATCGCCGGGACGGATGTGACGCACCGGTTGTTCCCGGATATACGACAGCAAAGTAAAAGATTGGCGCTGCCCCGACAAGCCTGATACAATAGGAGGTGCGGGTTGGGTGGAGTTGAAGGATCCATCTCAACACACATCGCCTGAACCAGACAGGTTTAGGGGAGGAAGGGCACTCTGTTGGCGGATTCTCCGCCGGGAAGGAGGACGAAAGTGCGGTTCATTCTTTCGTTGATGTTGGTTGCAGGTTTGGTGGCAGGGGTATCACCCGCGCTGGGTGACGACTTCTCCCCGCCGCCGTGGCGGGGCACATCCGGAAGTTCGTGGGCGCAGTGGGAATTCAACACGGCTGGCCAGCCGATAGCCAATCCGCCGAACAGCGGGTTCTATCCGGCGCCGGATGGCGGAGTCCTTCCATACGGGACACCCACTGCTCAAGCACACCCTGGAGCGGGGCAGTCCTGGCAAAACAGCTGGGATGGCCGTAAGGGCGTGTGGCCGTTGTCGGGCGAGATCTTCATCTGGATGCCCAACAGGCCGATCACCAATGACTACAAGGACATCCAGATCCAGTTGACCTGGCAGCCGCAAGCGGTGGGCAATGTGCCCGTCGTCGGTTTCAGCCTCAATCAGTTCGACCCGTACACCTGGATGACGGAAGAGTCCCGTGATCCGGTGGGGAACTGGTTCCACAGCATCTATAAGCTCCGGGTTCATCCCAACCCGACCTCGGAGTGGCTGCTGATTACCGGTGGCATCAATGTCGATGAAGTCGTCGTCGACACAATCTGCGTACCTGAGCCTGCGACGTTGGGGCTGCTGACCATAGGCGGCCTTGCCTTGCTTCGTCGCCGACTGGGCGCGTAATCTTTTTTCCTCCCGAGCGTTTCGTCTTCGCTCTTCCCGGCGTGCGATTAGATGGGATCCCGCGCCCGCGGGAATCCCGCGCTTTTTACCGAAGCCGATCGAAAAACCCCGGAAAAAATTGTGGCTGAGTTCTCGACCATGCCGGGTCAATCCGCGGCTCACTGTTTGTAACTATCTTATTTACAAGGGTTTGAATGACAGGAATCAGGAACGCGCTTTACAGCTCTACTGATAAAGAATACTTGACGCCGGCCAGGATTTGATTTGGCGCTCTGGGGGTGATTGCCTAGAATAGTCGGTATGGAGGGGATCATCCAAGGTGTCCCCGGAAAGTAGAAATCGGGTGGGTGGGGAGAAGGGCTCAAATCAGTAAGGCGACATCAGATCGCCTGGGAGGAGGACGAAAGTGCGATCCATCAGCATTACAATCAGTCTGGTCGTGGCTCTTGCGATGGCATTGCCGGCGCTGGCGGACAATCTGAACCCGCCGCCGTGGGCCGGTGGTCCCCGGACAACCATGCAGCAATGGGAGTTCGACACCCCGGCCGACCCTGCGGCACCCGACATCGATTTGAACCCCTATGGCAATCCGTACGCCGATCCGAATCCGGGATCAGGCCAGCATTGGGAACCCACCTACGGCGGACGCACCGGCGTGTGGCCGCTGTCGGGCAACATCCTGGCCTGGCTGCCCAACTACCCCGTCATCGACGACTACAAGGATATCTGGATTCAGCTCACCTGGGCCAAGCAGGTTTTCACCACCACGCCGGTCGTGTCGGCTCCGGGTTTCCCGACGGCGGTTGTGACCAACCTCGGAACCCAGGTGATTGGCAATACGGGCCTGCCGGCTCCGCTCGACAAGTGGTATCACACGACTTTTAACATCCGCCTGCCATACAACCCGACGGAGGAGTGGGTCCGCGTCGATGGAACGCTCATGGTCGACGAACTCGTGATCCACACGATCTGTGTCCCCGAGCCGATGTCAATCGGCCTGCTGGCCATCGGCGGGATGGCCCTGCTGCGGCGTCGAAACCGCTGACGAATAACATCCTCCTCTGCAAAATGACTGCGAACAGGTGTGCCGAGATTCAAACGGCACACCTGTTCGTTTCTATTGGGTGCAACTCGGCACCCGCGTGGCTCTTCTCGTCCTCATATCCATGAAAGGGTTGCCGAACGTCAAGTTCCTTCTTTGGGGCGAATACGAAACGGCAAAGGGAACGAACCTGGGACGCCGTCAAGGAGGCCATCGGCTGAAGGCGAACGCCGAATGCTACCATTCGGTAACTTCATTACCCATTATCCTACCATCCTGTGTCTCAGGCACGGCGGGCTGATCTCCGCCGACCGTGTCTCATCTTTTCCTTAACTCCCCTTCGAGCAATCACTTGCGATGCACAACATCTTGCCGGCCTGCGACGGCACACCTCTTGCAATATGCTCGGCCAAGGGGCTGTGGCGGCCTCCAGTATCCGTCTCGGCCCCCACCCCGGTTCCGTTCGGCAAGGCGCTCGCAACGGGGAGTCACCAGCGAAGCGGACCAGCCGTTCGCCGCCACCCGCGGCGCGGTCCGAGGCCCCGACGTCCCTTCCGACGTGACAAGTAGCGTTGCCCTGACGGCCGCAGCTTTTCGCGAATCAGCCGGCGGCCGGGGCCGACCCGTTTTTGACTGAGGAGACACAGGGATGAGTTTCGCACGCAAACCCGCTTGGGCAACCAGCCTGGTACTCTTGACGCCCAGCCTGCTGTGGGCGGAGGAATCCGGTATCGACTCCGGTGACACTGCCTGGATGCTCACCAGCAGCGCCCTGGTGCTGATGATGACCATACCCGGTCTGGCTCTGTTCTATGGCGGGCTGGTCCGTTCGAAGAACGTCCTCTCGACGCTGATGCACAGCTTCTTCTGTGCGGCCATAGTCAGCGTGCTGTGGGTTCTCTACGGATACTCGCTGGCCTTCGGCCCGGACCGCTGGTGCGGGCTGGTCGGCGGGCTGGACTTCGTCGGCCTCAAGTCGCTCATCAATACCAGCCAGGGCACGATTCCCGCCCTGGTGTTCGTGATGTTCCAGGCCACATTCGCGATCATCACGCCGGCATTGATTTCCGGCACGTTCGCCGAGCGTATGCGTTTCCCGGCGTTCGCCCTCTACATGATCCTATGGGTCACTTTCATCTATTCGCCGCTGGCTCACTGGGTGTGGGGCGGCGGGTGGATCACCACCAGAATCGGCGCGTTGGACTTCGCCGGCGGCACGGTGGTCCACATATCAAGCGGCATCTCGGCCCTGGTGACGGCGATCTATCTCGGCAGGCGGGTCGGACACGGGCACGAGCCGATGCCCCCGCACAACTTGCCGTTCACCGTCATGGGCGCATCGCTTCTGTGGGTCGGCTGGTTCGGTTTCAATGCCGGCAGCGCGCTGAAATCGGGGCAACTCGCCTCGGTCGCCTTTATTAACACAAACACGGCGGCGGCAGCCGCGGCACTGGGCTGGTTGCTCGCTGAATGGGCTCGCACAGGCAAACCCACCATGCTGGGCGTCGCTTCGGGCGCAGTGGCCGGCCTGGTCGCCATCACGCCGGGCGCGGGCTTCGTCACGCCAGGCGCATCGATCGTTATTGGTGCAATCGGAGGCATTGTCTGTTACTCGGCTGTCTCGCTGAAGCCGAAAATCGGTTACGACGACGCGCTCGACGTGGTCGGCGTGCACCTGGTCGGCGGAACGATCGGCGCATTGTTGACCGGGGTGTTCGCGACCGTCCTGGTCAACCCGGACATCCCCAAGCTCGCGCTCGGCGTCGCCGGTGGCGGACCCGCCCTGCTGCTCAAGCAGTTCCTGGCCGTCGTGGTAACCTACCTGTTCGCGGGGATCGGCACCCTGGTCATCCTGACCATCGTCAACGCGGTCTTCAGGCTCCGGCCCGACACCGAGGACGAGATCGTGGGCATGGACCTGTCGCAGCACAGCGAGCGGGCGTACGCCATCGGCGGCGAGCCCATCGCCCTGGCCGTCGACGGCATCGGGGAGCCCAAGCCTGCCATGGCTCCGCCGGTACCGACGGACCGGTTCGCGATCGCCCTGGACAACGTCGACCTCGAAGCGCTGTCCAGCTACTGGCGGAACCTGTGCCAAGCCGACGGGGCCCCGCCCACCGAGGAGTTCAAGAGCGTTTACCGCAATTTCTCCACCATCCGGGGCAACAAGTTCTATTTCCGCAGCGGTGACCGTGAAAACGTCCGCCGCAATATGGAGTCGTTGTTCAAGGGGGTTTCCGCGAACGTCAAGGCCACGCTTGCCAGCTGACCTTGCCACCCGGACGTTCCGGCCTGCCGGCGCCCAAGGCAACGAGGGAGTGCAAAACGATGAAAATGGTGGTTGCCATCATACGACCGGAGAAACTGGAATCCGTTCAACACGCGCTCGCGGATGAGGACATCTACCTGATGACCGTCAGCGAGGTGCGCGGCTGCGGGCGACAGCGTGGATTCACCGAGGTCTACCGCGACCAGGAACACGAGATGCGCCTGCTGCCGAAGATCAAGCTGGAGATCGCGGTCAACGAGGCCTTCGTGGACGCGTGCGTTGATGCCATCACCCGCGGCGCCCGCACCGGAGAGACCGGCAAGGTCGGCGACGGGAAGATCTTCGTCCTGCCTATGGACGACTGCATCCAGATCCGCACGGGCGAGACCGGCATACTCGCGATTGGCCCGTGACCGAAGACCGGTCGTCGGCGCAGATTGGTTAATAACGGCCGATACGGCGTAGTACCTATTCCCAGTTGGTGTGGCACGGGCATCTTGCCCGTGCACGCACCGGCGAGACGCCGGTGCCACACCTGCCTACCGAGATAAGCTCTTGGTATGGTCCGGCCTGCACTCAACTCCCGGTGCCCGGTCCGCCGGACTTGATGGACTCGGCGACGGCCTTGGCGTCGGCCTCTTTTGCAAAACCGGTGAGCACCAGTTCCTCGTGCATCTCGTAGGTCAGCTTGAAAACATGGACCATCTCGCCGCCCAGGACCACGCCGAGTTGCGCCCCCAGGTGAGAGTGGGTCCAATCGAACAACCGCGTCTGGGCGGCCGCGTCGCCCAGGGGAACTTCGACCGCCCAGGTTCCGTCCCGGTCCCGCGCCACCACCGACGCGCCATAGCGAAGATCTCCCAGAGTCGCGATCGGATCGGCCTGACGATACCACTGTCTGCCCTTGGCGTCCTTGACCGTGGTCGTGTGCGTGGCGTCCTGCTTTGGGCTCACAGAATACACCTGGAGATAATGAGGATCCTTTGACGTGGCCATCTTCTCGCTCTTGCCGCAATGCATCGCCGACAGGCCGACCAGCACCGTGCAAACACAAACGATTCCTTGCCGTGAAACTAATTCGGGCATTGTCCATTCCCTTCATTCAGACATTATCGATTCATCCGTTCGCCCAGCAGGCCAGGTCCCTGGCGTAGTAGGTGATGATCAGGTCGGCCCCGGCGCGGACGATGGCCGTGGTCGCCTCGATGGCGGCGCCCTTCTCATCGATCCATCCGTTGGCCGCCGCCGCCTTGATCGCCGCGTATTCGCCGCTGACGTGGTACGCGACCGTCGGCAGACCGAACCGCTGCTTCACCCGCCAGATCAGGTCCAGGTAATGGACGGCCGGCTTGACCATGACGAGGTCCGCGCCTTCCTCGATGTCGGCCGCCACTTCGCGCAAGGCCTCCTCGGCGTTGGCGAAATCCATCTGGTACGTTTTTCGATCACCGAACATCGGAGGCGACTCGGCCGCCTCGCGGAACGGGCCGTAGAAGCTGCTGGCGAATTTGGCCGCATAAGCCATGATCGGCACGTTCACCAGGCCGACCGCGTCAAGTCCGGCCCGGATCGCGCCCACCCGCCCGTCCATCATGTCCGACGGCGCGACGATGTCCGCGCCGGCCCTGGCGTGCGAGACCGCCTGTTTCACCAGCAGCGGCAGGGTCGCGTCGTTGTCGATCTCCCGCCGGCCGGCTCGATCGGCCACCACCCCGCAGTGCCCGTGATCCGTGTACTCGCACAGGCACACATCGGTGATGACGACCAGTTCCGGGCAGGCCGTCTTGATCTCGGCCACCGCCCGCTGGACGATCCCACCCTCTTCGCATGACGCCGAGCCGACCGCGTCCTTTTTGTCGGGGATGCCAAACAGCAGCACGGCCGGTATGCCCAGCTTCCATACCTCGCGGCACTCCTCCACCAGCGTGTCCGGCGAGAACTGGAACTGCCCCGGCATCGAGCAGATCGGATGCCGAACACCGCTGCCGGGTCGGACAAAGAGTGGACAGATCAACTGGTCCACCGACCAGCGTGTCTCGCGGATCATCCGCCTCAGTGTCGGGTTCGCTCTCAGTCGCCGGAAGCGATGTTCGGGGAAAGCCATGCTGTCCTCTGCCTTGCGGGCTTGCGCCAGGGTAGAGCCTCAAGCGGTAGCGCGGGACGATTAGTGCCCCATGCCGTGCCACAGTACCAGAATCACCGCCACCAGCACCGCCACCATGATCGGCCAGAACCACCCGCGCGACCGTGACGCCGCGGGCGACACGTTGTCCTCGACCCAGTACCCGCATCCCGGGCACCGCGGCGCCTCCGCATAGAAGGATCTGCCGCACCGCGGGCACTCGACCAGGTCCTCCTCGTCGTCGCCCTCCAGGTCGATCGCCTGCGGTGCGTCGCGATCGTCCTCGTCATCGTATGCGCTGCCGCGCAACCATCCTGACATGGTGGATCTTCGATTCCGCCGGCCCGGCCGTCAGCCGGCCGGAAAACCCGGGCAACTGCCCCCTACCTGCCAATCTTATCGTCGGCCAAACGATTGGCCGAAATGTGAAACGCCAATTGTTCGAGACGCTGGGCCAAGTCCACGCTGCCCACGGACACGTCTTCGGTCACGTTGATCATCTGCGGCGCGAAATTCAGGATTCCCCTGATGCCCGCGGCCACCAGCCGATCCGCCAGATCCTGAGCCACCTCGGACGGCACGCAAAGAATCGCCATCTCCGCCGCCTTTTCCGAGATCGTCGACTCGATCCGGTCCAACGGCAGGATCTCCAGCCCCGGCGGAACACCCACCACCCGGCCGATCTTGGCCGGATCGCTGTCGAAGGCGGCCACGATCTGGAAACCCTTGATGAAGAATCCGCGATAGCTCAGCAGCGCCGTCCCCAGGTGACCGGCCCCCACCAGTACCGCCCGCCAGGTGCGGTCCGTGCCCAGGATGCTCCGAATCCGCGCGATCAGCTCATCCACCCGGTACCCCACTCCGGGATGGCCGAACTGGCCGAAGTACGCCAGATCCTTCCGCACCTGCGCGTCCGTCAAACTCAGCAGGTCTCCCAACTCCCGACTGGATATCGTCTGCCGATCTTTCCGCACCAGCGCCTCGAGTTCGCGAAGGTAGAGGCTCAATCGCCGGACCGCCTGGATCGGCACCCGGCCATCCCTGACAGGCCGGCCCGCCTCGTTGTCCGGCATTCGCTCGCGATCGGGGGGACTCATGCCCTGACTGTACAAAGTCGGTCGCGCGGACGTCAAGCCTTTCTGAAGCGATCGACTCACATAAGCTCTTGAGGCACCGGCTTTTGAAACCCGCGGACCCGCTTGACTTCGCCGCCGGCTGCCGCTAGGGTTGGACCACCGCCGACGCTTTCCGCCGGGCTTTACTTCGCAGGCCCAGCCCGAGCCCCATGCGACTCCGCCGAACCGGGTTGCGTCGCGGAAAACTGAAGCCAGTGGGTCTCTCATTGCGCCCGTCAGGGCGCCGGGTGAACGCGCGTGTTACAGGCCACGGATCCTCCGATTCCGACAACGTTGTCTTTTTGTTCGCGCCGGCGCGCCTTGGGCGTCGGCCGCGCCTCGTCGCTGCCGCTGCTGGCGAGCATTCTTGCCCTTACGCTGACGGCACAAGCCCAGGACGCGGCCAAGGAACCCAACTGGGGGGCGGTCCGCAAGGGCGCCCTGGCGGCCATCGACAGAAACACAGTCCAGCGATGGTTCGACGCCAGGATTCAGGACCTGCTCACGAATGAAGACCCCAAGGCGGTCCAGAAGAACGCGGCCGAGTTCCACAAGAAGCTGATGGAGCAGTACAACGCCTCCGACGCCGCGCCGCAGTTCAAGGACGACCTGGCCGCCCTGCTGGCCGCCGGCTTTTCAAAAACCTACAATCCCTCTACCGACAGCGCAAAACCTCCACACCCGCTGGGCGCTGCCATGGTCCTCATGGTCCTGCGCGACTTCGCGCACCCCGCGGGCCTGCCCTGCTTCAAGACCGCGCTGACCGACCCGACGCCCGCCCCGCGGTTCATGGCCACCGAAGGCCTCAACGCCATCCGGCAGCGACTGAGCGAGCAGGACTGGGCCGCCATCATCCCCGATCTCCAGAAAGCTGCGGGCCGGGAATTCAACAATCCCTCTCTCAGCCGGATGTACCAACTCCTGTTCGCCGCGGCCGAAAACAACAACCGCATGGACGCCGTCGCCACCGCCCTCATGGGCGCCCTCGACAATCGCGCCCTGGGCTTCGAACAGGACAACCGCTTCCCACTGAGAGCCGACGGCGAGGCCGCCGCCTGGCTCGCCGACAAGGCGATACAGGGCAACAACAACACGCTCCGCGTCGCGGTCTGTCGGCGGGCCGCCAGACTGCTCGCCAACGCCGTGTTCTCCTACCTGAACGACCGGCCCAACAGCAGTCTCCAGGAACAATTGGAACTGGTCGTGCTCAGCATCGAGCCGAAGCTCGAAGCCCTCGCCAAGGCCAGCGACCGGAACGTGAAAATCCCGGAACCGACGGTTCGAGCCGCCATGCTGGGGGGAACCGAAAACCGGCACAACAAGATGACGGCCGCCTTGAATCTATGGATCGGCTCGGGGCAGACCCAAGGGGTCCTGAACAATCCGCCGTTCAGCTTCCCCGTCGGCCTGGAGATCACCCGGAAGCAGCCGGCCACCGCCACCGCCCCGGCTTCGTGAGCCCCAAACCGCTCGACACTGTACACTCACCGCCTCCATCCTTGGCCGGCCCCCTCTACCGCCGACGCTCATGATTTCGCGGAAAGCCCCCGCCCGGTTATCCTGGTTTGCGCAGAGAAACGTCCCGACCCCTGCGTCTCGACGTTTTGAGGTTTTGATTTTTCGGCGTTTCGGCGTTTCAAAATGTCCCTTCCCACAATCGCCATTGTCGGCCGCCCGAATGTCGGCAAGAGCTCGTTGCTCAACATGCTCGCCGGCCGACGGATCAGCATCGTCGAGCCCACCGCCGGCGTCACCCGCGACCGCATCCAGGCCACCTGTGAACACGAAGATACGTACTTTGACCTGGTCGACACCGGCGGCTACGGGATCGTCGACCGCGACGATCTGGGCAGGCAGGTCAAGCACCAGATCACCCAGGCTGTCCAGCAGGCCACCCTCATCATCTTTCTCGTCGACGGGCGCGAAGGCCTGATGCCGCTCGACCAGGAGGTCGCCGAGTGGCTGCGCCCACACCAAAGACCCGTTCTCCTCGTGGCCAACAAGGTCGACGCCGACAGCATGATTCCCGACCTCGGTGATTTCCATCGCCTGGGTTTCGGCCTGCCGCTGCCCGTCTCCGCCCTTCACCGCCGCGGGCTCGACCACATCCGGAACTGGATCGTCGAACACCTGCCTCCCACCGACGCCCCGCCCGAGGCGGCCATGAAGCTGGCGATCGTCGGCCGGCGAAACGCCGGAAAGAGCACCTTCCTCAACGCCCTGGCCGGTGCGGAGCGGGTCATCGTCTCCGAGATCCCCGGCACCACCCGCGACGCCGTCGACGTCCGCTTCGAGCTCGACAAACACGCCTACGTGGCCATTGACACCGCCGGCATCCGCAAGAAAAGCCGGATCGCCGACGACATCGAGTATTACGGTTCTCACCGGGCCGAGCTGTCCATCCGCCGGGCCGATGTCGTGCTCCTGCTCATCGACTCCACCGAGGACGTCGGCTCCGTCGACAAGCACCTCGGCGGCTACATCGTCGAGCACCACAAGCCCTGCGTCATAGTCATCAACAAGTGGGACCTCGCCAAGGACCGGGCCTCCAGCCAGGACTACGGCGATTACCTGCTCAAGACCCTGCCCGGGCTGGACTACGCGCCAGTGGCATTCACCACTGCAAAAACGACACGCAACGTCCGGTCGGTGCTCCATCTCGCCGCCTCGATCTTCAAGCAGGCCCGCACCCGCGTGACCACCGGCGAGCTGAACCAGGTGCTCCAGGAGGCGCTCCAGCAGAACCCGCCCAGACCCAAACGCGGCACCGGCACCCTCAAAATGCTCTACGCGACCCAGGTCGCCGTGTGCCCGCCTACCATCGTCCTTTTCCTCACTGAGCCGTCGGTCGTTACCCCCGCCCTCGAGCGGTTCCTGCTCAACCGCATTCGCGAGGCGCTGCCTTTCGCCGAGGTGCCTGTTCGGCTGATCTTCCGCGGCCGACGCGGCCTGCGGGCCGCCAGGGAATTGACCCAACGCAGCAGGAGATAACCCATGAACGTTGAATTGACATGTGAAAAATGCGGCCATCCGTTTCGTCTGCCGCGCGAGCAGGCCGGACACGTCGGCAAATGCCCCCGTTGCGGCAACGATGTCTACATCCCCACGCCGGAAAGCGAAATCGAGGAACTCCCACTGGCCCCGGAGGACCGGTCGCAGGAGCAACTCGCCCGGCAACTTGAAGCCGAACGCCGCCGGCTCGATCGTGACCTGGCCAGGGAAAAAGACAAGGCCGCCGGCGCCGCCGGCGGTTCGCAGCCCGCACGCCGCTCAGAACCATCCACCACCGCAGGCCGCACCACCGTCCGCGGCGCCGTCATGAACTACCTGACCGCCATGCGCGATTCAGACCTCGACCGCGCAGACCATGCTCTCAAGCTCCTGGCCTCCCGGCGCGACGACGTCCTCCGCTTACTCGACCAGCTCGCCGCGGACCAGATCCCGCCGGCCGAAATGTCCAACGTCCCCCCGGGCGTCTACCAGGGGTTCCTCAAGTCGCTGCGGTCCAAGCTCTGAGGGGAAGAATTGGGCGTCACCGATCTCGTCGCTCTTCTGTTCCCGGCCGTTTACCGGTGATGTCCTTAGCCTATATCGGCAGGCAGGTGTGGCACCGGCGTCTCGCCGGTGCGTGCACGGGCGAGACGCCCGTGCCACACCAACTGGGATAGGCACTCTTATATGACTCCAGGATCAACGACGCCCGGCGTCGGACAGGTCGTTGGCCCGTGCGTAATGTTTGGCGACGTCGTCTGCCGACAACGCACGATCGTAGATGGCCACCTCGTCAATCTTGCCCTCGAAAGTGCTGATGCGATCGCTACAGCCGCCGATAATGATGTCCTTGGCGTCGGGGGCAAATAGTATCCGTGCCCGGCCGGCAATCTCCGCTGTCGGGTTCCCGTTGAGATAAACCGCAATGCTCTCGCCTTCGCGCACCATTGCCACATGATTCCAGGACTTGGGCTGTATCACGGTTCGTCCGTGGCGGGCTTCCTCTAAAGTGTCCCCGGTGCCAAGCAGCAGTGTGCCCGCCCCCGTGTCTTTGCCGCCTATTCCCAGGCAATCGCCGGGAGTAGCCGCGCCCCCCTCAGAACCTCGGGAAAACAGATAACCTGTGACCGGCCTGGCATCGATCGGAAGGCAATTGTAAAACCACATTTCGACGGTGTACTTGTCCGCAAGGCCCGCGATGTTCGCTCGGATGCGGCCTCCCGCCAGGTGCGGCGCGCGGTTAATCCGTGTTTCGTCGCGATGGGCCGATGGGGCCGGCCCTTCCAGGTAGAAGGCCACACCCGGCTCATACGAACCATGATTGCCGTTCCCGCTCGCATCGATCGCCTGCCGGCCGCTGAATTCGTTGAGCCGCCAGTAAGCAATGGGTTTCGAGTCCAGCACCGCCTGGGGGTAGCCGCCTAACGGATAATCCTCCCCCGTCAACACACGCCGGGGTTTTCCGGAAACCTCCTCAAGCAGTTCGATGACGGCCGCCACGATCTTCGGCTCGGCCTCGACCTCCAGACAGGAAGATCTCGCCCGCCAAGTCGTGTAGCCTCCCAGTGGGTGCTGTTCGGGCGGGGGAATGTAGCCGTCGTACCCGTTGGCCAGCTCGATGGTGAACGTCGGTTTCAGCGGGCTGCCGGCCTTGATCTTCAGGCCCGTGATGCCGAAGACCTCGCAGGGGATTGCCACAATACCCAACCCCCCGATGTTGAGGGCTTGCAGAATCAGCTCCCGCGTGGACGGCATCTGACTCATGAGTACCTGCTCGCGGGCATAGACCTCCGGCAAGGTTTGGGGACTCCGATCCTTGAATGTGTCGGATGTCGCCCTGGCCCAGGCGAGGTCCTCGTCGCTTATCGGGCGGATCCGCAGGGTGAGGGTTTTCTCGCGCATCACGAGCGGAACCCAGTCATGATACTCGACCTTCCGGCAGGCCTCGAAGACCTTCCGGGCGATCGCGGCGGCATAGTCCGCATGGTTCTGTTGCCTGGCCGGCTTAGGCTGGCTGTAGTCCATCCAGTGCAAGTCGCCGCTGGTTCCGTTGGACATGAGGCCCACAAAGGGCGGATCCTGATCGGGGGCACCCATCAGCCTGGCGATGCTGTCGGCAAAGGCTCCGAAGTAGTCGGCGGACAGCGGCTCGGCGCCGACGTAATGCATCGAGTAGTTCGCAAGCAAGGCAATCGGCCGGCCCTGGCATGATTGCACCGAGACGAAGGAGAGGTCCGGGTCGACCGGTCCTGACGGGCCGAGGTAATCGGGGTTTTGATATCCGGGATGCATCATGGCCCGAACGCTTTGACGCCCGAATGGATCGGTGTCGATCCGGTCCGGCCGGCGAATCCACTGGCGGCAGTGGGTGTGCTCGGGGGCCCGCACGACGGCCCAGCCGATCCTGGCCGGGGCCAGATTCGCCACCGCCGCCTGCACCGTCTGAGCGATCTGTTCCGGCAGGAGTTGCCCGTGCTTTTCTTCAGCATCCTTCCCCAACAAGCCGATGATGGCAGGGGCGGAATGCGTGTGCGTTGCCGACATCAACATCCGGTCCATCGGAATCCCGGTGGCCTTGTGCGCCAGTTGCTTGGCCTGATCCAGGAGATCCCGCGGGATAACGCAGGTGTCGACGGTCACGATGGCGATACGTGTTGTTCCATCATCCAGGGCCAGACACCTTGCATGAAGTCGATCATGAGCCTTCGCAGCGGTTCTCTCGAAGAAGCCGCCGGCTACCCCTACCGGAAACTCTTGCGGTGTAATATCAACCGCCGAGGCACCCGCGCGAAAGACCCTGGCGGTTTCGGCCCCGGACAGCTCGGCCTGCAGGGAGACCAGAGCGAACAGGGCAGCGCAACGACACACAATGGACGGGCGACTGTGCATGACCTTCACCTTCCCAGTTCTGTGAATACACGGTGAACCTGGGATTATAATAGCGACCCGCCCGCCGGGACGCGACCGAGCTCGCCGACTTCCTGCGGGACTCCATGGTGGGCGACAGGACAGGCATCGCCCAAAAGCGCAG
>DATIKE010000353.1:0-4177 GCA_035477895.1 Phycisphaerae bacterium | reverse complement strand
ACCGGCGCAACGGCAACCTATCGTGTTGCGCGACCAACGAACCTGTCCGAAGGGTGCTGTAGCCACACCCTTGAAATCCCAATCCGCACTCAACTTCTTGGTGATTAAGGGGTTACGCTATTCAACGGGGGGTAAGTTGCGTGTTGAAGAGCACTCGGTTGTCCGGCTGGCCGCTTTTCCCACACGGTGATGCCCGGTTTCGGCGGCGGCTTCGCCCCCTCCGGGCCCGGTTGATCCGATCCGCTCAGACCTCCTCGACCTCTTTGGCCTTGCCGGCCATTGACTGCTCAGCCCGGATCGCCAAAAGAGGTGCCCACGGACCGTGCGGAGGCGACCAGGGGATCGTCGAGCGGGACCTGCCGCTGTTTTCCGGCCACGGCCTCCAGCGGCACGCTGGTGAGCCTGGATTGCTGCATGACCACCATTTCACTGCACGGGTTGGCCAGCAGAAGTTCCAGGGCCTTGTGCCCGAAAATTGTGCCCAACACGCGGTCGGCCGCCACCGGGGTTCCGCCGCGCTGGACGTGGCCGAGGATCGTCGCCCGGCATTCCAGTCCGGTCTTGTCCTCGATCTGCCGGCAGAGGACCTGGGCGATTCCGCCGAGGCGGATCGGGTCCGGGCTGCTCTTGATGATCCGCTCGATGACTTGCTTGCCGCCCTTGGGTTTGGCCCCCTCGGCGACCACGATGATCGTAAACGACTTGCCGCGACGGTTTCGCTCCTGGCAGACCTCACAAATCGTGTCGAGCTCAAAGGGGATCTCGGGAATCAGGATCACGTCGGCGCCACTGGCCAGGCCGGCGTGCAGCGAGAGCCAGCCGGCATTGCGACCCATGAGTTCAACGAGCATCACGCGGTGATGGCTGGATGCCGTGGTATGGATGCGGTCCAGGGCCTCGGTGGCGGTGTTGACGGCCGTCTGGAACCCGAACGTGATCTCCGTGTGCATCAGGTCGTTGTCGATGGTCTTGGGCACGCCGACGCAGTGCATGCCGTGTTTGACCAGACTGGCGGCGGCGGTCATCGTCCCGTCGCCGCCGATACAGACGATCGCGTCCAGGTTACGCTCGGCGATATGTTCCAGGACCCGCTGGGTGACATTCTCGAAGACCGGATCGCCTTGGGCGTCGACGGCCACGGCGAATCGTGACGGGTTGGCCGTGTTGCTGGTGCCCAGGATCGTGCCGCCCTGGGTGAGGATGTTGGAGACGGCCTCGTTGTCCAGCCGACGCATTCGGTTTCGGATCAGGCCCAGAAAACCGTCCTCGATGCCCCACACCTCCAGGCCGTACCTGTAAAGGGCGGTCTTGGTGACCGCGCGGATCACCGCGTTGAGGCCCGGGCAGTCGCCGCCGCCGGTCAGGATGCCGATGCGTTGAATGGATTCTGATTTCATGATTCTCCAGAGAGTATCTGCGGCCGGGCCGTGCCGAAAGTGGCGCGTGCACTCCAGACGACGGTTTGAATTACCGTCTTTGTCGGCCGATGGTACCGGCCGACTGAACCCAGACATCCCGCGATATGGCAGAACCCGTTGTCAGTCGCTTGATTCGGTCGTGGGGGCTGCGCGCCGCGTCGGCGATTGAGACTCAGTCTCACGTCATGTTTGAGAATACACGGACCATTTCCGAACCACACCATCAGCGAATCGTGTTGGGTCTAAAGGAGGAGAGGTCGCATCATCCGAACTCGTCGCCCCGGAATGTGCTGCCGAGATAGATCCGTCGGACGTTCGGATCGTTGATCAGCTCGCGCGGTGCGCCCTCTGCGATGACTTGGCCTTCGTGAATGATGTAACTCCGGTCGGTGACCGACAGCGTTTCGCGCACGTTGTGGTCCGTCAGCAGAATGGCGATCCCGTGCTCCTCGCGAAGCCGGGTGATCTCCTTCTGCAGCCCCTCAACTGCGATCGGGTCGACGCCACTGAAAGGCTCGTCCAGCAGGATAAGTTGCGGTTCGGTGACCAGCGCACGGGCGATCTCCAGCCGGCGCCGCTCGCCGCCGGACAGATCGTGGGCATCCTGCCGGGCTAGGTGTGCCAGCCCGAAATGCTGCAGCAGCTTGTCCGCGCGGACTTTCCGCTCTCGCCGCCGCAGGGGCATCGATTCCAGGATCGCCATCAGGTTGTCCCGCACCGAGAGCCGGCGGAACACGCTCGGCTCCTGTGACAGATACCCGATGCCGCGCTGGGCCCGCTTATACATGGGCAGGTCGGCCACGTCTTCGCCATTAAAAACAACCCTGCCGGCGTTCGGCACGATCATGCCGATGGTGATCCGGAAACTGGTGGTCTTGCCCGCGCCGTTCCGCCCCAGCAGGCCGACGATTTCTCCCTGCTGCACGCTGTAGCTGACCCGGTCCACCACCGTCCGCGTGCCGTAACGTTTTACCAGATCAACGGTTTCCAGAAGCCTTCGTGTGCTCACCATGGCGCGCCTCGGATGATTGCCTTCTGCCACCCGCCCGGGCGTGGACATCCCGTGGACAACCGTCCGACATGGACGGTTTTTCGCCACGCTCTGGCGGCAGGACCAATTTTTCCGCCATCTTGCCCGCCGTCGGAATCACCGGCCAATCGGCGGATAACACTCAACAGCTCAACGACTTACACTTGCCATCCAGCCGGGTGAAACAGGCAAGTCCGCAGGGTTTTTATTATTGATAGAATAAATCATTCTTTAATTTAACCCACGTGCTTCTTGTGGATAATCCTCTGCATGGATCAACGGATCCAGCGCATTCGTCCCACATTGGGGATCAGGCCGAGGTTGGCCGCCCAAGAAGGGCGGTAGCCGGCCGGCCAATAAACGAAAAACGCTCGGCCGATGAGCTGATCCCCGGGGACGGTCCCCAGTTGATACTCGTCACCGAGTTGGACCAGGTGAGGGCCGAGTTCCCACCAGCGCCGGGAATCCTTGCTGGCCGGGCTGTTGTCGCCAAGCATGAAGTACTCGCCGAAGTAAAACTTCCCATCCACGACCCGGTCAGACCGAAGCATGATGGGGCAACCGGCCGTACCCCAGCCGGGCCAGCCAAGGTAAGCGTTCTCCGGCCCGTGGGCCGGCCGCTCGTCCTGCCGCAGGCTGCGGTAGTACACGTCCCGGTCCAGGCGGAGGTGACGCAGGCGGCCGGTCAGACGTCGGGCGGCGATTTCCACCTGGGTGGGCTGAATGAGCCGGTCACCGTCGTAGGAAATCTCGATGCCGCGCTTCAGGTTCGGCCGATACTGCTGGTCGCTGGTCCAAAGCACTTCGCGGCCGTCAACTTCCAGCGCGACCCGGTAGTCCACATTTGCCAAGATCAGGGATACCGCCTGACCGCGAGCAAAAGGCTGCAGCCGGGCCTGGCCGATGTTCTGACGCCCGCCCGGCAGGTCGGTGCACAGGTGGTCCAGCGAAACCGTTCCGTCCATGGCGACCTCAGCCATAAAAGTGTCGAGGTCGCGGTTTATCCGCAGGCGGATCGATCCGTCTCCGCCGTCGGGAATCACGGTGAACTGCAATCGTACGTCGCCCACAGGGTTGTTGCCATCATCCTGCCGTCCGAGCATCTGCGAAAAGTTGTAGGCCATGTAATCCCGGATTGGTTTGCCCTCGAATCGGATGGCCAGAGGCTCGTCGCTCTCGGCGGCAAAAACGATCTCGGGCCGTGACGTGTTCCAGGCCTGTTCGGCGGCCTGGCCCAGCGGCACCCACCTCACGGGTGAAAGTGGGCGGTTTCCAGGCTGGCCCGGCGGGCAGTAATCGTGGTTGTACACTTCGATCCAGAGCGATTCCTGCGCCAGACGTGTCTTACGCTGGATGCGAAGGTGTGGAAGCAGGCGTTTGTTAAGCCGTTCAAACTCCGCCATCAGGTCGGGCCGCTCATACCCCATGCCCCCGTGGCCGGTGGTCGGGCGGATGCTCGCGGTCCGCTGCCGGGCGACTTGCAGTCGCAGGGCGTCCAGAGCTTCGACGAGGCCGGGCTCCTTCTGCTTGAGATCGTCAATTGCGGCGGCGTACACATTGCCGTCGATGACCTCCAGCACCTCTCCCGGCAACCCCACTATTCGCTTGATGTAGTTGGCCTGGCCGTCGCTGGGGTTCTTGAACACGGCCACGTCCCAGCGGCGCGGCCCCAGGTCGAAAAGATTCAGGTCGTAAGCCCATTTGAGAACGAGTATCCGGTCACCGCTGT
>DATIKE010000352.1:0-9617 GCA_035477895.1 Phycisphaerae bacterium | reverse complement strand
TTGAAGCGTTTGACGGCTGATCCTGCCGACCGGGCCGGCATTCCCCGGAGTGAGGTGCCTTGAAGTGCGGTTGAACAGCGGAACAATCGGGGCAGCTCGTTGGGACAGGTGATCATGACGGTTGCGAAGGGTCGGTGAGATCATTTTTTCAGGCTGAAGGGAACCGGGAGGCCGATCAGGTGTCTAACAGGGCAAAGTCCTCAGTAGATAACACCGTTTGGGAGGTCGTGCCATGTTGCGTCGATCATGTCTGTCGTGCCTGTTGGTCGCGGGGATCGTTTCCAATGCCTGGGCGGACGGGCTGATCGTGCCGGTCCGGCCGGACATCCGCGTCAGCGGGTCCTGGGCGGTCAAGTATCACAAGGTCGACATCAAGGTCCGCGACCAGGTGGCGGAGGTGTCCATCGATCAGGCGTTCGTTAATACGGGCAGCTTCATGATCGAGGTCGAGTACATTTTTCCGCTGCCGCCCCACGCGGCCATCAACGGGCTCACCCTGCTGGTCGACGGCAAGGAGTTTACCGGCAAAGTCCTGCCCAAGGACGAGGCCCGCCGGACGTACGAATCGATCGTGCGCTCGAAGAAAGACCCGGCCCTGCTGGAGTACATGGACTACGGGCTTTACAAGACGTCGGCCTTCCCGCTCAACCCGGGCAAGGATGTCCGCGTCGTCGTTCATTACACCGATGTCTGCAAGCGCGACCACAACCTCGTTGAGGTGTTTTACCCGCTGAACACCGAAAAGTTCTCCACCCGGCCGATCGACGAGGTCGAGGTGCGTGCCGATATCCAGGCCCGCGGGCCGATCTCCGTCGTTTATTCGCCGACCCACGACCTGGACGTGAAGCGGCCATCGCCCGAGCAGGTGGTGGCGGTCTATCGCGCCGAGAAACAGGCGCCGGCAGGCGATTTCCGGCTCATGTATCAACTCTCGGACGAGGCCGTCGGCGCGACCGTGTTGAGCTACCGTCCGCGCGACGGCGAGGACGGCTACTTCCTGCTGATGGTCAGCCCGACGCCGCAGGGTGACGTCAAGACGATCGTGCCCAAGGATCTGGTGATCGTGCTGGATCGTTCGGGCAGCATGTCCGGCTCCAAGATCGGCCAGGCCAAGTCCGCCTTGCAATACGTGCTGAAGAACCTGAACGAGGGTGACCGGTTTGCCGTGGTGGTCTACAACGACGGCATCGATCGGTTCCATGATGCACTGGTCGAGAACACGCCCGACCATGTGAAGAAGGCCCTCGATATGCTCGACCGCGTGGACGCCCGCGGCGGGACCAACATCCACGACGCGGTGGCCGCCGGGCTCAAGCTGCCGCCGGCCGAAGGCGAACGGCCGGCCTATCTGCTCTTCCTGACCGACGGCCTGCCCACCGTAGGCAACACCAACGAAAACGACATCCTGAAAAACGCGAAGGAATCCAACAAGGGTGGGGTCCGAATCTTCGCCCTCGGCGTCGGATATGACGTGAACGTCCGCCTGCTGGACAGGCTCGTGCTCGACAACCGCGGCACCAGCGGTTACGTCAAGGAGAAGGAGCCGCTGGAGGCCAAGCTCTCCAGCCTGTACGCCAAGCTCAAGAACCCGGTCATGACCGACCTGGCGGTCAAGTTCTCCAACGTCAGGACCACGATGACCTATCCGCAGACGGTGCCCGATCTGTTCGACGGCGATCAGATCGTTCTGGCCGGGCGATACGACAAACCGGGCTCGACCAACGTCGTAGTAACCGGTAAGTACCAGGGCAAGTCGCAGACGTTCGAGTGCTCGGCCGACCTTGCCGCCCGCAGCGATAAGTTCTCCTATGCCTTTGTCGAGCAGATCTGGGCCGCCCGCCGCATCGGGTTCCTCCTCGACGAGATCCAGCTCCGCGGCAAGTCGGACGAGGTGGTCGACGAGCTGGTCCGGCTGTCCAAGCAGTACGGCATCATCACCCCGTACACCAGCTTCCTGGCCGACGAACGGACACCGATCGGCGACCGCTTCGCGCTGGGTCGTCAGGCTCGGGATTCTGCCTTGAATATGCAGAGTACAATCACCGGCGGCACGGGCCAGATGCACGCCGCCAACCGGGCCGCGCTCCAGCAGGTCGACAAAGGCCGGCCCGCGGCGTCCTCGGCTCAAGTCGTCGGCCGGTCGAGCCTGTACGCCTACGAGGCCGAGCAGAAGACTGTGGTCGGCAGCGTTCAAAACCTGGCCAACCGGGCATTCTACAAGCGCGGCCGGCAGTGGATCGACTCGCGCGTGGCTGACCGCGAGCAGGAGAAGCTCCAGCGCGAGGCCAAGGTGATCCGCCAGTTCAGCGAGGAGTACTTCAAGTTGGTGGCCGCCAACTCGCCGACCGATAACCAAGTCCTGGCCGCCCAGCGTCCCGGCGAGGAAATCCTCGTCGAACTCCGCGGTACGGTCTATCGGATCACAGCCGAGTGATAGCCCCGAGTGGAGCGAAGCGAAACCCGGAGATACGATGCAGGCCTGTCGAGTCAACCCTCGGAAAGGGCGAGGCAATGGCGGAGACAACACCCAATCGGAGCCCCCCATAGGGGGGCGGCGCAATGATAGCCCCGGGTGGAGCGAAGCGTAACCCGGGGATACGATGCAGGCTCGTCGAGTCAGCCCTCGGAGAGGGCGACGCAATGGCCGACGATACCATCTTCAATCCGCGTTGTGCACGGGCCATGCCGGGTTGCGCCCGGAACAATACGCGTTGCGTCCCAAGAAGCCCTACGTCACCCCCTGCGGGGGTTTGTTGGAGACGTGAATTGCCGTTTCAGACCCCGGGTTTCGTCCGCCTTCGCTGACGCTTCGGCGGACTGCACCCGGGGCTACTGCTCCATCGCCCGCTCCGCGGGCTGGAACAGTTTGTGGTATGCACCTCCCTCATTTCTGATCAGTCAATGTGGATTCGCCAATTTAGATGCGATTGCCCTGGATTCGCTCCGTGCTGCCGCTGAGTGCCTTGCGTGGTGAAAACCACGCGACTAACATCACTCCCCGATTCAGGAGCGAACAGGAGTGATCTCATGGCTCAGGACGAGCAGGTGCTGGTGATCGAACGAAGCGTGTTCGAGCAGGTGGGGGTGTTTCACGGACTGGCCTTTGACGTCGAGCGGTATTTCGACCGGTTTTTCGTGCCGGGAGTACCGCGTTACATGCCCAGGCCGCAGGCCGAGGCCGACCCGACTTTCAAACAGATTATTCCCTATGTGATCATGGGTTGCGAGGGGAAGTACCTGACCTACGTGCGGGGGCGTCGGGCCGGTGAGACCCGGCTGGTCGGGCACCGATCCATCGGCATCGGCGGCCACATCAATCCCGCCGATGACATGCCCCTGTTCAGCGCGGACTTGCGGGAAGCCTACCTGTCGGCCGTTGAACGCGAGGTGACGGAAGAGGTGAACGTGGAATCAGGCCACACCGATCGGGTGGTCGCCCTTTTGAACGACGACTCCACGGAAGTCGGAAGCGTACACCTCGGGATCGTCCACCTCTGGACCCTCGATACCCCGAACGTCGGCAAGCGGGAGCAGATGATCACCCAGATGGCCTTCATGACCCCGGACGAGCTGCGGGAAGTCCGGGACAGCATGGAAACGTGGTCCCAGTTGTGCCTCGACGGGCTCGCGAAGATGGCGACCAGCGCGGGATGCGAGGCTCGGCTCGACGCAGGTTAAGGGTCGGGAGTCCTGCTTGCGGCGCCTGCGAGATGGACCGGTTCCCTGCGGCGACTTCAACACGCAGCAGATGAAATGCTGAAAGACTCGCTTCCCCTTCGCCCCTCCGACTGTTTAGCCCTGTTTTCGGTTCGCGAGTTTCCTTGGTTTCCTGCCCCGTAGGGGCACAGTAGCCCAGGGCGAGGCCCTGGGTTATCGGTGTAAACAGACCCAAAGCCCCGCAGGGGCGGTTGAACCTCCGCGCCCCTGCGCGTCGAACACGAAACTGTCTTACCGAAAACGGCATTAGCCCCGTCGCGTGCGACGGGCTTGGGTGCCGCACGCGGCACCGCTCAATATGAAATCTTGTCAGATGCTTCATTGATGATTAACCACACCGGCATCGTCGTCCCGCCGCGGTTCCACTGCTTCTTGAACGCCGTTCGCCGCCGCCCGGGTTGAACTCGCGGAGCGGCGCGGCTATAAAACCTCCAAAACAATCCTTCATTCGCTTGCGGAGTAATTGTCATGATCTCGATTCCACACCGTAAGTCTCTTACCTGTGGCGCCGTGGCGGTTGTCCTGCTAGGCGCGATGTCCGGTGTCCCGGCCGCGGACGCGCCGGCCTCGCGGCCGGCCGGGAGGCCGAACATCATCTTCATCCTGATCGACGACATGCGCTGGGACATCATGAGCTGCGCCGGCCACCCGCTGGTCAAGACGCCGAACATCGACCGGCTCGCATCGGCCGGCGTGCGCTTCGCCAACGCCTTCGTGACCACCTCGCTGTGTTCCCCGTCGCGGGCGGCATTTCTGACGGGGGCGACGGCCGAGGTCAACGGCGTGAAGATCAACGAGAAGAACGATCCGGTGCCGTCGGTGGTCACCTTCCCCCAGGTTCTCCAGCAGGCCGGGTATGAAACCGCTCACGTCGGCAAGTGGCACATGAGCCCCGGCGCCCATCCACGTCCCGGATATGATTACTGGCTGAGCTTCCACTGGCAGGGCGAGTACATCGACCCGCAACTGAACGAAAACGGGCGGGACTTCCCGAGCAAGGGCTACGTCACCGACATTCTCACGCAGTATGCCATCGACTTCATCAAGCGCGACCGAGATAAACCATTCTACCTGACCATTTCGCACAAGGCGATGCATGGAGACTTCATACCGGCTGAGCGGCACAAGGATTTGTACAAGCCTTCCGACCTGCGAGAGCCGGCCAGCTACAAGGACGATCTTTCGGGCAAGCCGCGCTGGATGCGCGAGCTGCGAATCCGCGGGGGGCAACTCAAGAAACCCGTGCCGCCCGACGGCATCCCCGATCGGATCGAACCACCGGCGTGGGATCCCGAGGACGGGCTGAACCAGAAGCACCTGAACTACCTGCGTACGCTGGCGGCGATCGACGAAGGGGTCGGCCGGCTGCTGGATACGTTGCGCGAGAAGGGGATCCTCGACAAGACGACCGTTTTCTTCGCCAGCGACAACGGATTCTTCATGCGCGAGCACGGCCTGTCGGACAAGCGGCTGGCCTACGAAGAATCGATTCGGATTCCGTTCGTGGCCGGGGGCTTCGGCATCAACAAGCCGGGCAGAACCGTTGACGAGATGGTTCTCAACATCGATCTTGCGCCGACGATCCTGGAGATGGCCGGCGCAGCCGTCCCGAAGACCGTGCAGGGTCGCTCGTTCAGGCCGCTGCTGGCCGGGGAGAAGCCGCGCGACTGGCGGGACTCGTTCGTCTACCGGTACTACCAGGAGGAGTGGCTTCCGGGCTATCCCACCCTGGAGGCCCTGCGGACTTCCGACTGGGTCTACATCCGCTACCCCAAGATCGAGGATATCGACGAGCTGTACAACGTCCGCAAGGATCCCGAGGCGATGAACAACCTGGCCGCCGAACCGTCGCAGCAATCACGGATCCAGGAGATGCGGGCGGAGCTGGACCGACGGGTCAGGGCCGGCGCGCCGTGACCTTTCCCGGTGGGTGGGGCGGTAAGAAGGCCTCGGTGGCCCGGAACTGTCGATCCGGCCGTACGGTTGCGGCTACCGTGGCGGCAAAATTGCCGCAGACCCGGAAAACTTCTGGCGGCCATCGACCGTAGGACGGTGAGGGGCTACAATGGCCGCCCAGCGGGTGTGCCGCGCGCCGGCCGCCGGGCCGGCACGGTGCCGTCTTGCGGGGGACTTCGGATCCTCCGGGTGACGGCGACGGCAGGTGGAGAAAGTTAACCTTCCATCAGAAAAAGAGTTATGGCACACGACCATCTCAAGAATTCAATCGAGGCCCAGACCGGGCGGTCCAGCCTGCTGTTGATCGCCACGCTGATGGGCGGACTACTCGTATTTATTTCGTTCATTTCCCGTTGGATCTATGACCAGCAGGAGATCCCGGACGCGTTCGCCTTCCTGGCGGCGATTCTGCTGGGGACGCCGTTGGTGATCCACGCCCTGAAGCACCTGCTCGAGGGCCGCCTGCACATGGACGAGCTGGTGGCCCTGGCGGTGGTGGCGGCGATGGCCACCCAACAGTACCTCGAGGCGGGGGTGATCGCGTTTTTCATGATCATCGCCACCCTGGTCGAGACCCGCACCGCCCTGGGAGCTCGGGCCGCCATTACCTCTCTGATCAAGCTGACCCCGACCCGTGCCATGCGTTTGACGGCCGACGGTCACGAAGAGGAAGTCGAGGCGCCCCGGCTGAATCATGGCGACGTGATCCGCGTTCGCCCCGGCGACAACATCCCCGCCGACGGCGTGGTGTTGCATGGCGAATCCATCGTCAACCAGGCGAGCATCACCGGCGAGTCGCTGCCGGTTGACAAGGGCGTGGGCGACGAGGTGTTCGGCGGGACGAGCAACCTGACCGGGGCGATGGACATCCGGGTCACTAAGGCGGGCACGGAGACAACGCTGGGCCGGGTGCAGAAACTCATTCTGGAAGCCGAGGGAACCCGTATTCCGCTGATGCGGCTGATCGACCAGTACGCGGCATGGTACACCCCGACGATCATCATGCTCGCGGGCATCGTGCTGTTTGCCACCCGGAGCAGCGGCGAAAGCATGAGCCGGGCGATCGCCATGCTCGTGGTCGCCTGCCCGTGCGCCCTGGTGTTGGCCACGCCGACGGCGATGGTAGCGGCCCTGTCGTGTGCCGCCCGGCTGGGCGTGCTGGTCAAGAACGTCGTCACCCTGGAGGCGGCCCGCAACCTGACGGCCGTCGTGCTGGACAAGACCGGAACCCTGACCACGGGCGAGCTGTCCGTGACCCAGATGAAACCCGCTCCGGGGGTGGACGGCACAGACCTGCTTCGGGTGGCGGCCTCGGCGGACCAGCTTTCAAGGCACCCGGGTGCCCAAGCCCTCGTGGCGGTCACTCGCAAGGCGAAGCTGTCGCTGAAGAAACCGGACCGTTTCGAGGAAGTCTCCGGAAAGGGCGTGGTTGCCTCGATTGACGGGGCGGACGTTCTCGTCGGGCGTTCGACCTGGCTGGCTGAACGCGGCGTCGACCTGGGCCTCCTGAAAGACCCCGAATACGCCGAACCCGAAGGCGTCAGCGTGCTTTACGTTTCCCGCGACGGCCGGCTGATCGGGTGGATCGGCCTGGAGGACCGGACGCGCGACGAGGCCCGGGAGGCTCTCGATGATCTTCGCGGGCTGGGCGTTCGGACGCTGATCATGGTGACCGGCGACAAGTGGTCGGTCGCCCGCCGCGTGGCCGCGGAGATGGGCTGCACCGACGTGCACGCCGAAGTGCTGCCCGCCCAGAAGCTGGCCATCGTGGACGAACTGAAGTCCAAGCGGCATCGCGTGGCGGTGATCGGCGACGGTGTGAACGACGCGCCCGCCCTGGCGGCGGGCGACTTCGGCATCGCGATGGGGGCGGCCGGCAGCGACGTGGCCATCAACTCCGCCAGCATCGCCCTGATGAACAACGACCTGCGCCGTCTGCCGTTCCTCCTTCGACTGTCCCGCGCGACCACCAAGGTCATCTGGCAGAACCTGCTCTTCGGCGTGACCTTCATCGTCGTGCTGCTGGTGCTTGGGGCGATAGGCTGGGTGAACCCGATGCTCGCGGCGTTTCTACACCTGCTTTCCAGCGCGGTGGTGATCTTCAACTCGGCCCGGCTGGTGCGTTTCGGCGAGCACATCGAGAACGTGCCGCTGAAACCCGCGGCGGGCCGGCCTGGTGTTGAGAAAGCCGCCCCCGCGCCGCCGTCGGCCACGGGCGCCGCGGTCCCGGCGTAAACCGACAGGCCGAGCGACTTCCGACGCCGAGGCGTTTCATCTCGCCCTCACATCCCGATTCCGATAACCCGGATGATTCCGGCCCGGAGCGCGTTGACGATCTTATCGGCCATTGGTGACACCGTGGACGCGACGGGACAACCGGCAAGCGAACGGGGAACCTCTCCCGGCGATGACTATCGGACTCGCCTCTGCCAGCTAAAACCAGTTCTGTTTCGCGGCCTGGTTCCAGCCATTCAGAAGTGAAATCGTTTGCCTGTTGCCCATGCTCTTCTCGTCTGGTCAGTGAAGCGACCCGGTGTTCAGGACGATAACTCCACTGGCGCATCTGCTCGGGACCGGGGCGAAGTCCCGGCCTTGGCCTGCATTGGGCGACGCGCGCAAGGGGACACGGGGTATGGATTTAGCAACCGTTGTCGGGCTTCTGGCCGCGGCCGGCATGGTTCTCTGGGCCCTCTGGACGGGCACGCAGGGCCAGGTCGGCGTCTATTGGGATACGGCTTCGGCCATCCTGGTGTTCGGCGGCACCATTTTCACCGTGCTCAACACGCAGGCGCTGGAACGTTTTCTGGCCATGTTCCGGGTGATCAAGCGGGGCTTCTTCACACGTCGCCAGAATGCCAACGCCATCATCGAGCAGATCGTTCGTCTGGGCGAGCAGGCCCGGCGCGAAGGCGTGCTGTCGCTGGAGAATTCGCTTCGCGATATCGAGGACCCGTTCCTGTCGAACGGCCTGAGACTGGTGATCGACGGCACGTCGGCCGGCGAGATCGATCAGATCCTGACCGCCGAGCTCGAGGCCATGGACCAGCGTCACGCGCAAGGCAAAGGCATCCTGGACACGTTCGCGAAGTACGCCCCGGCCTACGGCATGCTCGGCACGCTGATGGGCCTGGTGGCCATGCTCAACAACATGGACGATCCCAAGAAGATCGGGCCGGGCATGGCGGTGGCGATTCTCACGACGTTCTATGGCGCGGTGATCGCCAACGTCTTCTGCCTGCCGTTGGGCGACAAACTCAACTACCGGCACGAGGAGGAGATGCTCCTGCGGACGGTGATGCTCAAGGGGATTCTGTCGCTGCAGGCAGGGGACAATCCCCGTGTGACTCAGGCCAAGCTGGCCGTGTACCTGCCCGCCAACCGCCGGGGCTCCCTGGCCGGACCGGGCGGCCCGCGCGAGGACAAGTAAACAGGACTCCTTCGCCACGATGGGACAGTGATTCATGCTGGGCAAGAAGAAAGCAGAAGAAGGCGCGCCGGCGTGGGTTCTGACCTACGGCGACATGATGTCGCTGCTGTTGTGTTTTTTCATTCTGCTGGCGGCCTTCGCGGACTACGACAGGAGCACCCCAAGCCCCAACATGATCCGGGCCATCCAGTCGATGCAGGAGGCGCTGGGGCTGAAGGTGGCCGGCAACACGATGAACGACCAGGTCGATTTCAACGCGTTGATCGACAAGCTCCGCGAGGCCATTCAGACGGGCGAAGACAAGTTCAAGGGCGATATCAGCCAGTTCGGCATTCAGGGCGAGAGTTTCCGGCTTCGCCGCATTCGGGACGGGATGGAGATCACGCTGGGCGGCCCGATTCTGTTCGAGCCCTTCGCCGACACGGTGACGCTCGAAGGCCGTAAGACGCTGGAGCAGATCGGCAGCCACCTGAAGGGGCATCGCAACAAGATCGAGATCCGCGGTCATGCCGGGGAC
>DATIKE010000351.1:0-15001 GCA_035477895.1 Phycisphaerae bacterium | reverse complement strand
CGGGTTGTCCGCAATCAGAACCTGGAGCGCAAGCGACAGGCAGACATGTCAGGTTGCACCGGATCTGCGGTTCGTCATCATAGTACGCGGCGACGGGTTTGTCCGGTCGCTTGCGCTCTCGGTTCTGAGGGGCCGGTCGCTTGCGCTCTCGGTTCTGAGGGGCCGGGCGGACGGTCATCCCCATTCTGCAATCCTTTGGCACGCTTTGGTTTGCCGGGCGGGCGGCGGGGGACTATTGTGAAGGGGATGAATCCTCCATCGGCAAATCAATCAAACATCGGGCCGGCGCCGGCGGCGGCAGAACGTCGCAAGCTGCGGAGCCGGGCGAACCAAATCAAGGCGTCCCTGGTCGTCGGCCGGCAGGGACTGTCCGAGGCGTTCCTTCGAAAGATCCGGCAGATGTTCGATCGCATCGACCTGCTCAAGGTCCGGCTGGATGTGGCTAATGCGGTGGAATCGGACGAGATGGCCTCGGCCCTGGCGAAGCAGGTTCCCTGCCACCTGGTGGGCCGCGTCGGGCACGTCGCGGTCCTGTACAGGCCGCTGCCGGAGAAGGACCGTGAGTGACAAGGGCCGGCTGTTTCCGGGGGAGATCATTGCCGGGCGCGACGAACAGACCGGGGTGGCCGTCTGGCAGGTCACGAATCACCCCTGCATCAACCACGGCCTCTATTTCCTGACGTCGTCCTTCCTGCCGGACGAGAAATCTCTGGTGTTCGCCGGCTTCCGCAACGGCTCGGCCAATTTCTACCAGGCCGGCTTTCCAAACGGCCCGATTCGCCAGCTTACTGACTCGCAAGGGATCACAAGTTTCTCAGCAGTCATTTCCGAGGACGGCCGGCGACTCTACTTCACACGGGGTTCGAGCATCGTCGTGCTGAATCTGGCCGACCTGAGCGAGCAGGTTGTCGCGGATTTCCCCGGGGGCAAGCTCGGCGAGGTGGACCTGTCCTGCGACGAGCGGTGGATCGCCTCGGCGATCCGGGTCGACGGCGGGCACGGCATCGTCGTCGCGGCCTCTGACGGTGGGGGGGGCGGCATCATTCACCGCCAGGAGCGGGTCATCATCCACCCGCAGTTTCACCCGGCGGATTCCAGCCTGATCGAGTACGCGTCGGACCCGGCTCCGCGCATGCACCTGATCAACCGCGACGGCCGGAAAAACCGCCTGCTCTACGAACACGGCAACGACGAGTTCGTGGTGCATGAGACGTGGCTGGGGGTGACGGGCGATCTCGTTTTCACCGTCTGGCCGAAGGCCATCAAGCGGATGCGTCTGCCCTCGCGGAGGATCGAGACCATCGCCGAGTTCAACGCCTGGCACATCTCCCCGAGCCGCGACGGCCGATTCATCATCTGCGACACGAATTGCCCGGACGTCGGCATGCAGCTTGTCGACGTGGCCACGGGGCGCCGCCGGACGATCTGTTATCCCCGCAGCAGCAACGGCGGTTCGCAGTGGGCCAAGGGGCGATACGCGTTGAAGGAGGATTTCGAGGAGGCGGCCCGGACCGGGCGATCCAGCCTCGGCGAAGCCCTGTCGTGGATGGAGATGAAGACGGACACGGTCTACGGCCCGCAGTGGACCCACCCGCACCCGGCCCTGTCGCCCTCCGGCCGATACGCGACCTTCACCAGCGACCGCAGCGGGCATCCACAGGTGTATGTCGTGGCGATCGAATGACCACAGGCCGGGTCGTGAGAAATATCACGGCTTCCTGCGCTGCAGGGGGTCCCAGTAGCGGATGAACTGGTCGGTGTTGTCCTGGGCGGGATTGATGAACTTGATCCGGCGGAACTCGGCGTGTCCGTCATTGAAGACGAGGTTTCCGCCGGCGCCGCGATGCCGGGTGCCGTTCAGCCCCTCCCCTTGGCTGTTGATGTAGGGCCACCAGAGGGTGCTGCTCCATTCGCCGTCGGGCTTGGGGTTTGAGTCGCCCAGCAGGATGTTGTCCGAGGGCATCTTGACCCAGCTTTCCTTCCACCAGCGCTTGCCCGTGATGTAGGTTCCGTGGGTGACCCCCTCGGAATGGTTGAAGAGGCCCAGGAAGAAGGCATTGTAGCCGTAGCCGATGTTTCGGGCGTTGTACTGCCAGGACCAGTAGTTTCTGTCCTTCTGAATATCCATCTTCAGCGTGGGGCAGTGGGGGAGTTCCTTGCCCTTGGCGTACTGGCCGAGCAGATGGAACCAGTGCTTCTCTCCACGGGCGTCCGCCTCTTTGTCGCCGACGGCACTGTAGCGGTGCGGCGGGAAAACTCCGCGGAAGGCCTGGAGGTAGAAGACGTTGGCCTTCTGGAGTTGCTGGAGGTTGCTCTGGCAGATGACTCGGCGGGCCTGTTCGCGGCCGGCCGCGAATGAAGGAACGAGGACGGCGATGAGCAGTGCTATGATGGCAACGACCACAAGGATCTCAATGAGTGTAAAGCCCACACGGATGGTGCGTCCGCGTGTGCGGCCACACCCCGTAGCGTGTCTTGGAGTTGCCCGCCGATGAGCCTTCATCTGGCAACGCCTCGCTTTCGCCCGATCATCTGCTGTTCAGGCCCCGCTCCGCAATCCAGGGAATGACTCGCTCTCAGGATCCTACCGGCTCGCGTGCCGGGGGACAATTCCGGGGGCCGGCGACCGAGGGTTTGACCGGGGGGAAGGGTTCGCGTATCCTTGTAACCTCGGGACCGTGGGAGGCGGCCGGGAGGCTGCCCAGCGCCATGCTCCACGGGGCGACTCCCGGCACCGGCGGGTGCCATGATGGGAGAATGGGCCTCCGGCTCGCAGCGGGGGCTCAGGCCTCGAGCGTGGTCAACATAGCTGCGACCGATCTTTGTTGATCTCTTGTCGCACAGCGTTACTGTATCCGCGACGGGTCCCATATCGGGGTCCGATCCGATACCCGGTGGTGTAATTGGTAACACACCAGGTTTTGGTCCTGGCATTCCTGGTTCGAGTCCAGGCCGGGTAGCTTGTCCGGTGGGCGGAGCCCACCCAGTTGTAGAGGAAGCGGGATATGCCGAGCAAGCCGACCGCTGCGATTATTCTGGCCGCGGGCAAGTCCACGCGGATGGTCACGGACCTGCCGAAGGTGCTGCACGAGGTGTGCGGGCGGCCGATGCTGGCCTACGTGATCGACGCATGCCGGGCGGCCGGTGTCGAGAAGATCGTCTGCGTGGTCGGCTACCAGAAGCAGCAGGTCATGGACTCGTTCGCCAGCGACGCCCCGGTGACCTGGGTTTCCCAGGACGAGCAGAAAGGCACCGGCCATGCGGCGATGGTCTGCCGGGAGGCCCTGGAGGGTTTCGAGGGCAACCTGCTCGCGATCGCCGGCGACATGCCGCTGGTGCGGAGTGAAACGCTCTCTCTGCTGATCGAGACGCACGAGAAGCAACATTCGGCGGTGACGCTGGCGACGGCGGTGTTGGATGACCCGACGGGTTACGGCCGGATCGTTCGCGACGCATACGGCAACCTGCAGGGGATCGTCGAGGAACTGGATTGCACGCCGGAGCAGCGGAAAATCAAGGAAATCAACCCCAGCTACTACTGCTTCGACAAGAAGCTGCTGTTTTCGTCGCTGGACCAGATCCGCCCGGACAACGTCAAGGGCGAGTATTACATCACCGATGCTTTGCACATCCTGGTGCAAAAAGGGCACCGGGCAATCGCGATCACGGCGGTCAAGGCCGAGGAGGCGATGGGCGTCAACAGCCGGGAGCAGCTCGCCGAGGTCGGGCGGATCATGCAGACCCGGATCCAGAAGAACCTGATGTCCAACGGGGTGACGATCGTCGACCCGCTGAACACCTGGATCGACATCCGGGCCAGGATCGGTCAGGACACGGTGATCTACCCGTTCACGTACATACACGGTCGGGTGGAGATCGGCCGGCACTGCGTGGTGGGGCCTTTCGCGTACTTGCGCGAGGGAACGGTTTTGGAGGACGACGTGGTGGCGGGCGTGTTCATCGAGCTGAAGAATTCGCGGCTGGGCGGCGGGACGCGGGCCCGGCACCTGAGCTACATCGGGGATGCGCAGATCGGCCGGCGGGTGAACGTGGGCGCGGGCACGATTTTCGCGAACTTCGATGGTCTGCGCATCCACCAGTCTCAGGTGGGAGACGATTCGTACATCGGGAACGGTTCGATCCTGGTGGCTCCGATCGCGGTCGAGCGGGGTTGCCAGATCGCCCACGGATCGGTGGTGCGCGAGGCCAACGGTCAGATGGAGGGGACGCAAAAATGACCTCCTGCGAGCCTGATACCGTCAAGAACCACGCGGTGTGCGGCCTGAAGGTGTTCGGCGGCAGCGCCAGCCAGCACCTTGCGGACGCGGTCTGCAAGTCAATCGGCATCCGTAAGGGACGGGCGCGGATCGACCGGTTTCCGGACGGCGAAACGCTGATCAAGCTCGATGAAGATGTTCGTGGCCGGGACTGCTTCGTGGTCCAGTCGACCTGCCCGCCGGTGAACGAGAACCTTATGGAGCTGTTGATCTTCATCGACAGCCTGCGGCGGGCGTCGGCGCGGCGGATCACGGCGGTGATACCTTATTTCGGCTACGCCCGACAGGACCGCAAGGCCGAGGGCCGAACGCCGATCACGGCGAAGCTGGTCGCCAACCTGATCTCGGAGGCAGGCGCCCACCGGGTGCTGGCGATGGACCTGCACGCGGACCAGATCCAGGGTTTCTTTGACCTGCCGCTGGATCATCTGACGGCTCAACCGGTGATCGCGACGCACATCGCGGCCATGGGGCTGATGGAATTCGTGGTCGTCTCGCCGGACGTCGGCAATCTCAAGCGGGCGACGGCCTACGTGCAGCGGCTGGGCGGCGATCTGGCGGTCATCGACAAGCGGCGGACCTCGGGCGACACGACGGTCGCGGACCGGGTGATCGGCGACGTCGAGGGCAAGACGGTCCTGATGTTCGACGACATGATCACCACCGGAGGCACGGCCACGGAGGCGGTGCGAATCCTTCGGGATCACGGGGCGAAGCGGTTTCTGCTGGCGGCGACGCATCCGGTGCTCGCGCTGCCGGCGGTGGAGCGGCTTGAAAAGAGCGGCATCGACTGGATCGTGTTTACGGATACGGTCCCTGTGGGGCCGGAGGTGATGAAGCGGTTGCCGCAGATGACGATCCTGTCCGTGGCCACCTTGCTGGGAGATGCGATACGGCGGATCCACCTGGATCAGTCGATCAGCGCGATGTTTGTGAACGTGGAGAGATGAGCCCGCGCGACGCGCGGCGGGGAATCGAGTTCGGAGAGTTGACGCAATGGAAATGACCAAACTTCAAGGGCGGAAGAGGCGGGCGCACGGCACACGGGAAGCCAATCGTCTGCGGCGGCAGGGCGGTATTCCCGGGATCATCTACGGGCACGGGCAGGACCCGGTCCCGGTGGTCGTGTCGGCCGAGGATGTCAAAAACATGCTGGCGCACCACTCCCCGATGATCGAGCTGACGTTTGAGGGGCAGCCGACGTCCGTGCTGATCAAGGCGGTGCAGTTCGATTCGTTCGGGATCCACCCGATCCACATCGACTTCATGCGGGTTGACGCGAACGAACGGGTGAAGGTGAAGGTGGCCCTTCTTTTCAAGGGTACACCCGTGGGGGTCCAACAAGAGGGCGGAATCTTCGAGGAACAACTTGTGAACCTCGAGGTGGAAACGCTGGCCGGCTCGATTCCGGGATCAATCCGGGTGGATGTGGCGCACTTGGAGATCGGCCAGTCTATCCATGTGAAGGACATCGTCCTGCCCGAGGGCGTCAAGGCCATCACACCTCCGGATACGATCGTTTGCACGGTTCGAGCCAAGGTGGTCGCGGAGGAGGTCGCGGCTGCCCCGGCCGAGGAATCGCCGACACAACCGGAGATCATCACCGCACGCAGGCCGGAAGAGGGTGAGGAAGAGAGAGATAAGGATAAGAAGAAGAAGTAGCCGGGTGGACGGCGGGACGGTGTTTCGGCCCATGGCGGGTGCAGGCGATGAAGCTGGTCGTGGGGCTGGGCAATCCGGGCTCGGAATACGCCAGGACCCGTCACAACGTGGGATACCGGGTTGTCGACGAGCTGGCGCGACGCTGGGAGTTCAGCGGGGCCAGACGCCAGTTCAGCGGGTTGGCGGTGTCGGGGCAGGCGGGGCAGGAGAAGGTCCTGCTGCTGAAGCCGACGACGTACATGAACCGCAGCGGGCAGTCGGTCCGGGAGGCGATGACGTTTCACAAGATCGACCTGCCGGACGTGATGGTGGTCCTGGACGACATGGCCCTGCCGCTGGGGCGGATTCGGCTTCGAGCGGAGGGCTCGGCCGGAGGACACAATGGGTTGTCCGACGTGATCGGCCAGCTTGGAAGCGACCTGGTCGGACGGTTGCGGATCGGGATCGAGCAGGTGAGCGGGGAACGAATGGTCAGTCATGTGTTGACCCCGTTCTCGCCCCGGGAGGAGGAGGTCATCGCAACTGCCGTCACTCGGGCGGCGGACGCGGTGGAGTGCTGGCTGAAGAATGGGATGGACGAGGCGATGACCCTGTTCAACCGGGCGGAGGAGCAGGGCGGCAGGGCGTAGACCCGTCAGGCCGTAATGCATGGGGGTGCATCCTGAGACCTTGTGTATGTAGAGTCTCCGGCGGGCCTGCCGGGGACTTTCGAGACCGGGGCCCCCGACGCGGGGCTCAAGATTTCGGAGGACGATAGCGTTGAAGAAAAAGTATGAAGCGATGTTTCTGTTCGACCCGGCCGTTGCAACCGACTGGGACAAGATCAAGGCGGAGCTGGATCGTCTCATGGAGCGTGCGGAGGCCACGGTGGTGGTGAGCGGCAAATGGGACGAGCGCCGGCTGGCGTACGATATCCGGGGGGTCAAGCGGGCGGTGTACGTGCTGGCGTACTTCGAGGCCGAGCCGTCGAAGATCGGCCCCCTGGAGCGGGACGTTGTGCTTAGTGAGTCGATCGTGCGCTGCCTGGTCCTCGGGGCGGACCACGTGAGCGAGGAGATGATGAAGGAGGCCCTGGCGTCGGGCGGCGTGCGGCCGGCTGACGACGGACCGCCTCCGCGGCGTCGCGGCGATGATCGCGAACAATCGTCCGGCAGGGCGCCGGCCGGTGAAGCTGTCGCCGCGGCTTCCCAGGAGCAAGGCCCCGGCGAGGACGAGCGGGGCTGACCGGGACGGGCCGCGGGCCACCCGGGAGGCGCCTGTGCCCATCCGGCGCGCGCGACTAGTGGTGGTGTTTCTCAGCGGTTGCGGACTCTGACGGCATTGGTCCGCCCGGAACTGTTAAAGGAGCGCGGGATATGGCGAACTTCAACCGGGTTATCGTGGCCGGCAACCTGACGCGCGATCCGCAGCTCTCGTACACGCCGAGCAACACAGCGGTGTGCGAGTTCGGCATGGCGATCAACCGCAAGTGGCGCGACCGGGACGGCAACACGAAGGACGAAGTGTGCTACGTGGATCTGATCGCTTATGCCCGGCAGGCGGAGGTGATCAACCAGTACATGGCCAAGGGCCGGCCGATGCTGGTCGAAGGTCGCCTTCGTTTTCGCCAGTGGACGAGTAAGGAAGGTCAGAATCGCAGCAAGCTGGACGTGGTGGTGGAAAACTTCACGTTCCTGGGCAGCCCGCAGGGCGGAGGCCAGGGGCGGCCGGCCGGCGCGGGGCGAGCCCCGGCACCGGCTGGAGTGTCGGCGGACGGCGATGCGCCGCCGCCGGTCGATGATCTCCCTCCGGACGACCCGGATGTGCCGTTCTAAGGTCAAGGCGACGGGGCGAGGGGATGAGCGGGGTGGCCGCACCGCGAAGTCGCAAGCGACCTGGAACATTGAAGTAGCGCTCCGGGCGGGAAATGGTCAACAGGTAAAAAGCCGGCGGACCTGGATTTTTGGTGCATCGGCCGGCCGAGCGTGATATAAGGAATCTAGCGAACGGACGACAGTATCCGCGAGGTGAACAGATGAAATTGTTATTGCGACGAGATATCCCGAACGTCGGCTTGGCCGGTGACGTGGTGGAAGTAAAGGAGGGGTATGCGCGGAACTACCTGATCCCGCATCACCTGGGCATGGAGCCGACCAAGGCAAACATGAAGGCGATCGAGGTGGACAAACGGAAGGCGGAGGAGGAGCGGAAGGCTCGCCGGATCGCCCTGGAGCAGGAGGCTGAACGGCTCCAGAGCTTGAAAGAGGTCACGATCGCGGCGGTGTGCAACCTCGAGGGCCGGCTTTATGGCTCGGTGGGCCCGCGGGAGATCGCGGCGGCCCTGCGCGACCAGGGTCACAGCGTCGAGACGAAGCAGGTGGAACTGCGCGAGGTGATTCGCCAGCTCGACACGATCAGCGTGCCGGTTCGTTTCGCGGACGACCTGACGGTCGAGGTCAAGGTGTGGGTGGTTCGCGAGAGCACTTCCGACGATCTGGACACTCAAGAGAAAGAGCCCCAGCCGAAGGCGAAAACAGAACATCGCAGGGAGGCGCGCTATGGCTACGGATCCGAGGTCGACGCTCTCGAGACCGACCTCTGAGATTGCGCCGGCGACGTCCGGGGGCACGCTGCAGCGGATTCCGCCGCAGGATATCGAGGCGGAGATGGCCCTGCTTGGGGCCATGATGCTCGATCGGGAGGCGATCGGAGACGTCATTCCGATCATCCCGCGGGGCAAGGCCGATCAGTTCTACCGGTCGGACCACCGCAAGGTTTACCAGGTTTTGCTGGACCTCTACGAGCGTGGCGAGCCGGTCGATCTGGTGAGCGTCAAGGACGATCTGCGCCGGGTCGGCCTGCTGGATGAGATCGGCGGGGTTGACTACATCGCCCAACTCGCCGAGTCGGTGCCGAACCACCTTCACGCCGAGTACTACGCCAAGCTGGTCCGCGACAAGGCCCTGTTGCGCGACCTCATCTCCGCCAGCGCCAGGATCAATGATATCGCCTATGCCCACTCGGAAAGCGCCGCCGATATCCTCGATCTGGCCGAGCAGTACCTGTTCAATGTCACCGACTCGCGGATCGGCGAGCAGGCGACGACCATTCGCAATCAGCTCGAGCAGATCCTGTCGCAGATGGCGGACCGGCAGGGCGAGCACATCACCGGCGTGGCCACCGGCTTTCTCGAACTGGATGAGCTGCTGAGCGGGCTGCAGCAGGGCGAGATGATCGTGATTGCCGCCCGGCCGAGCATGGGCAAGACGGCCTTCGCCCTGAGCATGGCCGAGCACATCGCGATGAACGACGGCGTCCCGACCGCGTTCTTCTCCATGGAGATGAGCAAACAGGCGATTGCCCAGCGATTGCTGTGCTCGCGGGCGGGCGTCGATTCGCAGAAGGTTCGGCGGAATATGGTCTCCGACGCCGAGTTGGACTCTCTGCGCCAGGCCTGCGGAGAACTGGCCGAGATGCCGCTGTACGTCGACGACACACCGGGCATGACCGCACTGGAGCTCCGGGCCAAGACTCGGCGGCTGAACATGCGGCACGACGTCCGGGCGGTGTTCATCGACTATCTCCAGTTGATGCACAGCACCGGGAGGACTGAGAACCGGCAGGTCGAGGTGGCGGAGATCAGCCGGGCGTTGAAGTCGCTGGCCCGCGAGCTGAACATCCCGGTGGTCGTGATGGCCCAGCTCAACCGCAACCCCGAGGGCCGCCAGGACAAAAAACCGATCCTCAGCGACCTTCGCGAGTCGGGGGCGATCGAGCAGGACGCGGACGTGGTCATGCTGCTGCACCGCGAGGAGTATTACTACAAGATCAAGGGCGAGATCCCGCCAGATGACGTCCGCGGGCAGGCGGAGGTGATCGTCGCCAAGCAGCGCAACGGCCCGACGGCGACGGTGAAAGTCCAGTTCAGCGAGCATCTCGCCCGGTTCGCGCCGCTGAGCCTTTCCGGCGAGCCGGCATACGTCCCCGGCGGCGGATTCGCCCCCGGCCCGGAGTTCGACGAGGCGACACCGTTCTGAATGCCGCTTGTGATCACCCGTTTCATATGACGAAAACGCCATCGTTCCCCTTCGGGTAACGTAGTCTGCGTGGTGCCCGACTGTCGCGAGGCAGTTCGTCGAGCGGTTGTGGATCTTCCACTACGCGGTGTCGTTGGGGCTCCATCGCAGCCTGATCTTCTACCTGCCCACTGACGAATTGCAGGAGAACTCCTTCCAATTGAGCGACGAGCACTTCCGGCGGTTCCGCGAATGGGCCGGCGACGGGATTTTCCGCGTGTCGATCGGCTTGGAGGACCCGGCCGACCTGTGCGCCGATCTCGACCAGGCGATGCGGGCGGATGTGGCGGCAAGCGTGAAATCGGCAGGTTGCCGTGTTCGCAGATGATCCGCCGGTCGGTTCGGATAACTGTTACCTTCCTGATAGGGTCTTCATGACGTGTCGATGCGATAAAACGAGATGCGTCCCCGTTGCGACCCCCGTCGCGTTGCGTGCCCAGGCCGCGAAGGAGAAGCAGCTGAACCGCCGCGTGCAACTGAATCTTGAAATCAAACGGCTGGAGGCAGAGCTTACCACGATAAGCCAGACTTAGTAAATAGGTGACTGTCCCCTATTATCATTATCTTATCATTATCACGTCACCTTGCGGAACTTTCCGCCGCCTTCGTTGACCAGCTTGGTGAAACCCTTCTGCTTCAGGTTCTTGTCGCTGAGCATGCCCCTGGTCGACTGGGTCGTGGACACCGCGCAAAGTGAAACCGTCCGTTGGACGGGGTTGCCGCACTGGGGGCAGATGGTCAGCGGGGCGTCTTTCATGGCCTGCATGACCTCGAATCTCTCACAACAGTGGTCGCAGGTCTTGCCGGGGTCGCAAGAGCGGTATTCGTAGGTTGGCATAGCTTCATGGCCTCCCGGCTCAATGCGGCTCCAAAGGTTTGAAACCGTGTCCGTCCAATTCTATTGTAACACCGGCTTCCCGGTCGATGCAGGGGGCATCCGGAAAGGTTGCCAAGTCGGGCGGCTTGGGGGATGATGGAACGTCGGGCGGAAAGATGCATGGAGGCTGAGCAGCACATCATGACCAGTCCTAAACGCGTGATGGCGGTGGTTCTGACTCTGGCGACGGCCGCTATCGGCCAGACGGCGGGCACCGCGCCGGCGGTCCCGAAGGCCGGGGTCGCCGTGGCGGCCACGGAACCGGCCTACACCAACACCCAGCGCGTGCCGGAGGATCTGCACGGTACCCGTCGGCAGGTGATGATCCTGCCCCGCGAGCCGGGCGAGGCCGGCGAGGACTTCGAGTCGTCCGAGGAGGTAGCCCAACGTTCGGGCGGCGTGCTCGCCAAGATCCCGGCCGAGCAACACCGCCTGCCGGAAGGCTACGTGATCGGCTCCCGGCCCGGCCGGATCGAACGTCAGGGGGAGTGGTTTATCGCCTGGCTGGAACCTCAGGAGGACCTGCCGGACGCGCCGCCGCTGAGAATCCTGCCGAACCGCGAACTGGCGATGGCCGAGGCGATTCTCAAGGATGGGCCGGAAGCGCCGCAGTTCCTGCTGACCGGCCGAATCACGGAGTTCCAGGGCGCCAACTACCTGCTGCTGGAGCATGTGGCCCAGCTTGCTGCCCGCCAGGAACCCGCCGAACCCCCCGCATCCTCTCCGGCCGACAGCGGCAAGGATAACGCCACGCCAGGCGGTGAGCCGAGCCCCGAGGCGATCATTCAACACCTGATGAGAGAAGAGCCCCGTCGGGCCCTGGTCCTGCCTGTGGCGAGTCAGCCGGCCCAAGTGAGCGGCAGTCCGGAAACGGCAGGGGGCGAAGCCGCCGACTGGTCCGAGGGGACGTTCCTCATTGACTGCCTGGGCCGCGTGGTTCCCGGCGGCGATCAATGGTGGACGCTGGCCTGGGAAGATCGCGGCGATCTGGCCAAACGCAAGCCCATCCGCCTGCTGCCGAATCGTCTGCTGGAGACGGCCCTTGCCCTGTCGGGCGGGGGGACCCGCGGCCTGGTGCTGATCGTGAGCGGCGAGGTCACAGAATACAAAGGTATTCATTACTTCCTTCTGCGCAAGGTGCTGGTGCGCCGCGACCTGGGGAATCTCCGCTGATGGCACTGATGATGAGTGTTTCCGGCGTGCGCGGGCTGGTCGGCGAGACGCTGACCCCCACGCTGGCCGCCGAGTTGGGCTGCGCCTTCGGGACCCTGCTGGGCGGGGGCAGGGTGGTGATCGGGCGGGACACGCGGCCCAGCGGGCCGATGATCCAGTCGGCCGTGGTGGCCGGGCTGCTGGCGGCCGGATGTGAGCCGATCGTGCTGGAGGTCGCGTCGACGCCCGCCGTCGGGCTCATGGTTCGCCGGCACAATGCCGCCGGCGGCGTGGTCATCACCGCCAGCCACAATCCGATCGAATGGAACGGCATCAAGTTCCTGACCGACGAGGGGCTGGCCCCGCCCCCCGACCGGGCCCAGCGGCTGTACGACGTCTATCACGAAAAAACGTTCAAGCTGGTCGATGCGATGACAATCCGACAGCCCGCCCGCGACGCGTGGGCCGCGGCGACGCACGTCGAGGCGACACTGAAAATCGCGGACCCGGCGGTGATCGCTTCGCGGCAATACCACGTCGTACTCGATTCAATCAACGGCGCGGGCGGCGAGGAAGGCAAGTTGTTGCTGGAGAAGCTCGGCTGCAAGCTGACCCAGGTCAACGCCGAGCCGACCGGCCGCTTCGCCCACGCGCCGGAACCCATCGCTGAGAACCTCACCCAGCTCTGTGACGAGGTCCGTATGCACAAGGCGGACGCCGGATTTGCCCAGGACCCGGACGCGGATCGACTGGCGATCGTCGATGAACAGGGGCGGTTCATCGGCGAGGAATACACGCTGGCACTGGTCGCCAAGTACATGTACCGCGCACACCCTGGCCCGATGACTGCCAACCTCTCCACCTCGCGGATGGTGGATGACCTGGCCGGGGCGCTCGGCGCGCCGTGCAGGGTGTACCGTTCCGCTGTCGGTGAGGCCAACGTGGTCGCGGCCATGAAAGCCAACCGATGCGTCTGGGGCGGCGAGGGCAACGGTGGCGTCATCGACACCCGCGTCGGCGAGATCCGCGACAGTCTGGTCGCCATGGCCCTGGTGCTGCAGCTTCTGGCCGCCACCGGAAAGTCCATCAGCCAACTCGTCGCCGAGATCCCGGCCTACACGATGATCAAGACCAAGTTCGAATGCTCGAAGGAGCGTATCGACCGGGTGTTGGAGGCGGTCAAGAACAGGTACCGCAGCGAAAAGGTCAACGACATCGACGGCGTTCGCGTCGATTTCTCCGACGGCTGGGTGCACATCCGCGGCTCAAACACCGAGCCGATCATCCGCATCATCGCCGAGGCCCGAACGGCCGAACGCGCCGACGGGCTCATCGCCGAAATGAAGGGCGCGATGGATTCGGTATGCTGAACCAGGACATTCATGATATCCCGCTCGGGTCGGCACAGTTCGAGGGTGTCTTGCCGCACGTTGATGCAGGGCTTTATGATATATTGGATGGTGCGGTCGCGGCATGGGTTTCAAATGTGCTGAGTCAGGCCTCTCTCTGAGAGGACGTAGCCGTGGGTATCGACGAGATACTTAAGAGCAAGCGACACGAGATCACGACTTTGGCCGGCAGGCACGGGGCCGGGAACGTACGTGTGTTCGGGTCCGTTGCCCGCGGACAGGCGGATGCCGGCAGCGAGGTCGATTTCGTGGTGGAGCTCGAGGAAGGGCGAAGCCTGCTCGATCTGGGCGGGCTGCTGATGGATCTTCAGGAACTCCTCGGACGCCCTGTCGACGTGGTGAGCGAGCGAGGCTTGCGCTCCCGAATTCGTGATCGTGTGCTGCGGGAGGCCGTGCCGCTGTGAGAGACGACCGGGCAAGGCTGCTGGACATCCTGGAGGCGATCGGGCGGATCGAGAAATACGCCGCTTGCGGACGCGAGGAGTTCAGACAAAGCGAGCTGGTCTAGACTCGGGGGGTGCATCATCTTCAGATTGTCGGTGAAGCGGTACGCGGGCTGACCAGCGAGTTGCGCGAACGCTTTCCAGAAGTTGCATGGTCGCGCATTATCGGTATGCGCAATTTGCTGGTTCATCACCTCCGATCAGGCGAGCGATTTCACCGAGCAACAGATGGTGTGTATTCCCGGTGTTTGTGCGTGCATCGATCACGTGGACGTTTTTGCCCAGCGGCCGCCAGACACGAGGGTCGGTGGCGACGAAAATGGCGATCGTCGGCACGCCGGTCGCCGCGGCGACGTGGGTCATGCCGCCATCGTTGCCGATGTAGAGGCGCGATGCCGCAATCCGCTCCGCTGAAGCAGTCAGATCGGGCTCGATGATGACTTCTTCCCCGGCCTGCGCGGATCGTCGTCGAACCGCCTCGCATCGCGGGTCGCCCGGTTCGCACTCGGCTGGGCCGAGCATCCAGGCAACGGCATGGTCGTGTTTTTTCATCTCGTCTGCCAGCGACACGAAGCTTTCGATCGGCCAGCACTTGTGCCGCCCGCCGCCGCCGGGGTGGAGCAAGACACGGTTTGAACCGTGCATATTCGGCAGTCGGCGAATGTGAGACCCGATGGGCGGCCCGATTGACCAGCCCTGTGTTCGGATGCCCGCGGCCCATTGGTCTGTGATGTGGATGCCGGCCCGAAGGGTTTCAGGACGCGGGCGGGGATCTACGGAAACAATACCGGCAGCGGCTGCCTCGTCGAGCCGGTGGTGCAGGATATCATCCTGGTCGGCCAGGAAGCTCAGGATGCAGGTCGGCCGTTTGAGGATCTCAACGAGTCTGTAATCGAGCGGCCCCTCTTGTGTGAACAGCGTATGCAGCCCGACCGTTTCGGGAGAAAGACACCGATCGACGGCGCTTCGGCCGGCCGTCCATAAGGCCGAAGCGGCCGAGGCGATTACCTCGACATGCGATTCGCGCAAATGTTCCCGGACCGACGTGACGACCGAAAGCGTCAGCAGGAAATCTCCGATTGCGCCTTGATGCAGGACGAGCAGCATGGTGCGATTGTTATATCAC
>DATIKE010000350.1:0-2010 GCA_035477895.1 Phycisphaerae bacterium | reverse complement strand
GGTCCGATCCTGGGAGCACATTGTTCAGCGAATCGCATTCGACATGCAACGCGACGCCCAGGCACCAGGTCGCCACCAGGCAACTGCCACGTTACACCTCGCCAGGACAGGGTAAGTACTCTGTAATGATGCTACAGTCTCCCCGAAAGCCCGTGTGGCACCGGCGTCTCGCCAGTGTGTTATGGCCCGGCTCTCGTGTGGCACCTTCTCCGCGAAACAACGATCGTCCGGGCGACATCGGATCCCGCGGTAAAAAAGCAAGGCCGAGCCCGTTGGAGCGGGCCCGGCCTGTGCAGGTTCAGGTGTTTCGTTCGGCCGCGCCTGTTCGCCGGGCCGAACCGGTCAACGCGACTCGTCAGGGAGCCGCCTGGGATGCGGGCTTGTCGCGCTTGCAGCCGGCGCCGAGCTTCTTCTCGCCGTCCTTGCCGCAGCCGCCGCCGTCCTTCTTGTTGCCTCCGAAGAGGTCTTGGACGAGGGAGCCGTCAGCGACCCCGGATTGCGCCGAGGGCGAGGCCGACTGTATCGTCGAGGAGGACTCGACTTTCGAGGCCTGCACGGACGGGAGGAATGCCAGCAAGAGTGCGGCGCAGCCGGCAAACCCCACGATCACCATGAAACGACGTGACATCAAACGCTCTCCTTTCAACCGGGCTTTTTCGCCATTCCCCTCACCCGACTCCGCCGTCGGGCCGAGAAAGCGCGTGTCATTCCCGGAACTACGTATGGTTCGATTATCGCGGCCCGCCGCGCCCCCCCATCATGGGCATCTGAATGCCCCGCTGTTCCGCGCGTTGGCGCATGGCCGTGAAATAGGCCATGCGTCGGGCCCTGGCGTCCGGGTCGCGGCTTTCCGACCGGAGCTTTTCCTGTTCGCGGGTGCGCCCTCCGGGGCCGCCCCAGTGGCGTCGCCCGTCGCCGCCTGCTCCGGGACTGTTGGGGGCCGAGCCGCCGCTTCCGCCTCCGCGGGCGGCCTCGGTACCGGCGCTTCCGCCGGGACGCGGGCGACCGTCCGCTGTTGCCGGGCGACGATCGGTGCCTTCCCGCTCCCGCCGCTGCGGCCAGTCCTTCATCCGCGCCTGCATCTCGTCGATGTGGCGATCGAGGATGGCCTGCTTTTGACTTGCCGGCGCGGTGAAGTACTCGTCGAGCCGCTTGTCCATCTGGGCTTCCATCACCTCGTGCACGTTCTCCCGGAGTTCGTGTCGCTGCTCTTCGGTCAGGTTGCCGCTTTCCATGGCCTGGCGAACCTTCTCAAAGATCTGCCCGGGGTCATTCGCGGCGGCCTTGATCGCCTCGGCGGAAAGCTCCCTGGGGAGCGTGCTTTTCTTGCCTTTCGACAGACTGACGCCGCCCCACACGGCCGCGCCCAGGGCGAGTACCCCGACCGTCGCGACCACGACCCGATGTTGACGCAGCAATGACAGGTTCATTTTGAGACTCCTAGTTTTCGTAGTCGCTCACGTGTCCGTCGATGTATACGTACCGCCGGGCGCCGTTCTGTCCCGCCTTGCCGTGGAAGTTTTCGTAATCCCGCGCGAACCAGATCGTGTTCGGCGCGGTCTTGTCGTCGGTGTGCTGGTGCTGGGCCCAGGGCGGCCCGTGCGGCCTCTGGCTGAACTGGATCGGCGTCAGGCCGGCCAGCGAGGTGCGGTACTCGTAGCTGCACCGTTCCGACTGGAAATAGCTCAGGCCGGTGTTCGGCACGGGCCGTTCCGTAACGCCGGGTTTGTCGTCCGGGCATTGCAGGAGGTCCCTCTGGCCCTTGATGTGCGGCCGCAGAATATCGGCGAAGTAGATCGGTTCATCGGTCGTCAGCGGCGCCGGCCCGATGGACGGCATGAAGGATACGTGCGGCATGCGCTCCCGGCTGTCGTGCATGTAAGCCATCATCGCCAGACCCACCTGGTGCAGATGGGCGGCGCAGGTGACCCGGCGGGCCTGGGTACGCACTCTGGCCAGGGACGGTATCAGGATGGCCGCGAGCAGCGCGATGATGCTCACGACAACCAG
>DATIKE010000349.1:0-5285 GCA_035477895.1 Phycisphaerae bacterium | reverse complement strand
GGTCCGATCCTGGGAGCACATTGTTCAGCGAATCGCATTCGACATGCAACGCGACGCCCAGGCACCAGGTCGCCACCAGGCAACTGCCACGTTACACCTCGCCAGGACAGGGTAAGTACTCTGTAATGATGCTACAGTCTCGAAAAAACGCTCCCCTTCGGGTCGCGGCTATAGCGGTTCACGTTTTTATGTAGCGACCGATCCCGGGGTCGGCCGTCTGCAAAAATGCCCGGTTGAACGGCCGGCAGGGGCGCCGGCCGCCACACGCGACGGTGAAATGCCATAAACGATGGATGCCCGGGGATGGACGCCTTCACGGAAACTGGTGCGGCCAACCCCTTGTTTTGACGTTTCGGCGTTTCGGTGTTTTGACGTTTCGGTGTTCTCTTATCGCTCGAACTGCAGTTCGCCGCTGCGGCTGAGTTGGCGCATCAGGCGGGAGAGGATGCCGGAGTGCATCTGGCTGACCCGACTCTCGGAGAGGTCGAGCGTCGCCCCGATCTCCTTCATGGTCATCTGCTCGTAATAGTAGAGGAGCACGATCAGTTTCTCGATCCGCGACAGCCCGTTCATCAGCGTGTCCCGCAGATCGCGGTTCTGGATCTCATCCAGGGGGTTCGTGCTCCGGCGGTCCTCGAGAACATCGATCTCCTGGACCTCGCGGTCCGAGTCGCGGTCCTGGAACTTTCGGGAAAGCGAGATGAGAGCGACGGCACTGGCGTCGCGGACAAGTTTCTCGAACTCGGACCTGCCCACCCCCAGCCCGGCGGCGATCTCGTCGTCGGTCGGGACACGCCCGAGTTCCGCACGGAGTACCTTGGTGGCATTTTCGAGCTTGTGAGCCCGGCTGCGGACCAGCCGCGGCACCCAGTCCATCGTGCGGAGCTCATCGAGGATCGCGCCGCGGATGCGGGGCGTGCAGTAAGTCTCGAACTTGACGCCGCGGTCGAGATCGAAGGCCTCGATGGCATCCAGCAGCCCGAAGATGCCCGCGGAAATCAGATCGTCGACGTCCACCTCGCTGGGCAGTTTGGCCGCCACGCGGTCCGCGGTGTACCGCACCACCTGAAGGTAGTGCTCCATCAGCCTGTTGCGAAGTGAGCGCTCGCCGGTAGCCCTGTAATCGACCCAGACTTGCTGAATGTCCGGGATCTCCTCCTGCGAATTGGGCATCCTAGACCTCCAGAAAGATCCCGGGTCAGGAACCGGCGACGGCCTGACCGTCCGAGGGCTTTCCAGGCCGCCCCGGATCAACCGGGCTCGCCTTGATCGGAACCTGAGTCGCGGCTTCGCCGATCTCGTCCTCGTCGACCTCTTTGAATATTTCCCCGTGATGCCGCCGGGCATGCTCGTCCAGGACACGCTGGGCCACCCAGCCGACGCACAGCCCGATCACGCAGAAAAGGAACATGGCCTTGACCGAACGGATCAGCGTCACGTCGATGGGATTGTCCGCCAGGAGCCCCCGGAAAATGGCCACGGCGAAAGCGAAAAGCCCCAACACAGCCCCGCAGAGTCTCACCATACCGCAACATCCTTGTCGCAATGGCTCAACCTGTCTCTAACGGCCAGGCGAGTCTGGAGGTTTAGCTCAAGATCACGCGACGCCGCGTTTACCCACCTGCCGGACCGGGATCGCGGCGCCATCTCAGATGAACAGATTGATGACCCGATAAAACAGGCTTTGCCGGGTCTCGGGTTGCCCCAGTTCCCGGGACAGCCGGCCGGCCAGGGCGATCAGGCAACTGCTGGCCGGACACCGCGGGTAAGCCAGCAGGACCGGCACCCGCTGCCGAACCGCGATCGTGACGTCGTCATCGCGGAGTACATACCCGAAATCGCTGACCGGCACATGCAGGAACCGTGCGGCCACGCCCGCCAGGCGCTCGAACGTCTCCCGCCCTTCCCGCCGGCTGGTCACTTCGTTGACCACCAGGCCGAACGAGCCGACGGGCTCCGAGCCGGCCGATCCCATCTCCCGATCCCGGGCAAACAACTTGATGGTGGCGTAGGCGTCGGTGACGGCTGTCGGCTCCGGAGTGGTCACGACCAGCACCGTGTCCGCCGATGACGCCAGGCCGAGCACGTTCCGTGAGATTCCCGCGCCGCAATCCAGCACGAGAACGTCGTAACGCTGCTCGATCTCGCGCATCGCGGCCAGCAACTGATGCCGCTCGAATTCCGAGAGGTTGGCCGCCCGGGCGATGCCCGAGCAGCCCGGCACGAAATCGATCCCCCCGGGCGCAGGACAGAGAACATCGTCCAGGGTCCCGCGACCGGACAGAACGTCCGACCAGTTGCAGGACGGTTCGACGCCGAGGACGATGTCGGCGTTGGCCAGTCCCATGTCCATATCCAGCAGGACGACGCGGTGCTCGCGGGCGGCCAAAGCAATCGCCAGGTTGGCCGCGATCATCGTCTTGCCCACACCGCCTTTGCCGCTGACCACGGCGACGACGTGTGCGGCCCGGCCCCGGCCGGGATCGACGGAGCCGACCAGGCGGCGAAGGTGGCCCGCCTGGTCATAACGATGAATCGGTTTGTCCTGTCGGGCCATCCTGGCCTCCGATCGAGACCCCCGACCGGAGAGTCTACGCAAGCTGATCCACGGCCGGAGCGTCCGGCAGCGCCGCCGGCACAGCCGCCTCGGCTTCGCCCTTGAGCAGGCGCTCGGCGATGCTCCGGCGATGCCCCACCTCAATGTCGTCCGGCACATCCTGGCCGGTCGTCAGATACGAAAGCTGCATGTCGAGCCGGCGGGCGACGTTCAAGACCACGCCCAGCCCCACCGCCTCGTCCAGCTTGGTGAACACCGCGCGGTCCACGCCCAGCATCGAGAAGCGCTCGGCCACCTGCAGAAGCTGGGCCTGATCGCACGCGCACGACAACAACAGATGCACCTCGAGCGAGACGCCGGCAGGCAGGCCGCCGGCCGCCTTGGCCCTGGTTCGCCGGCCCTTCCGCCGTTTGCCCGCGTCCTCTTGACCGGCCTTTCCCGCCTCGGCCACCGCCATCCGGACGGCCTCCAGGAACGCCTTCAAGTCGCCCAGTCGCTGCGCGTCCCGATGGCTGCGGCCGGAGGTGTCGATCAGAATCAGGTCGCACGGCCCCAGCCGCTCGATCGCCTGGGTGAGTTCCTCCGGCGTGAGGACCACCTCCAGCGGCAGGCTCATGATGTCGGCGTACGCCCGGAGCTGGTCCACCGCGGCGATGCGATAGGTGTCCGTCGTGATCAGGCCGACACGCTTGCCCTCGCGGAGCTTGAAATGGGCGGCCAGCTTGGCAATCGTCGTGGTCTTGCCCACGCCGGTCGGCCCCACCAGGGCGACGATCTTCGGTCCCGCGCCGGGCTCGACCTCGACCGGCCCGGGCGGCGGAAGCATCCGCTCCACCGTCTCCATCATGACCGCCGGGATCAGCTCGCGCAGTTTGCTCTGGATCTTCTCGTTCAGAACGATGTCGCCGACCCGGTCGCCGACGCCCGCCCGGATGCGTTCGCGGCAATCGGCAAGCCGATCCCTCGCCGTCGCAATGATCTCCCGGGCAACCTCGTCCGCCACGGCGTTCTGCAGCAGGCGGGTGTAGTATTCCTGCAACTCGGCGGGCGTCTCCGGCTCGCGGGGTTGCGCGGGAGCCGCGTCGGCGGGTTCCTCGGCGAGCGGACCGCCACCAGCCCTCGGGCGATTCATGAGCTGCCGGACCATCGTCCGGATCTCGTTCATCTCGTCCTTCAGCCCGGCCGCCCAGCGCGTGAAGTCCTCGTGCTCGCCCGCGTCCGGGCGGATCAGACGCCCGAAGTTCCATCCGCCACGCCGGCCGGCCAAGCCGTCGGACGCATCCGTCGTCGCCGACGGAGTTCCCATGCCGGCCCGCAGGCTCTCCGGTGGGCGGTAGGCATACCCCTGCAGCGGCGGGATCACCCGGGCCGCAGGTCGGCTCTGCACGCCCACCGCCGTCTCGGCTCCCGTGCCTTCCAGCCGGGCTTCCCGGACACCCATCGCCCGTCGTTCGGCCGCCGGCAGATCGCGGACATCGCGGCTCGCGGTGATCTCCACCACCGTGCGGGCCCCGACGCCCCACAGGCCGCCGCGCTTCACCGTGCGGGTGTGGAGAATGACAGCGTCCCGGCCGAGATCCTCTTTGACCTTATCGAGGGCCTCGGCCATCGAATTACCCTGGTACGTTCTCAGGTTCATCCGCAAGCACCACCAATCCTAGGGACTGTACCTCGATGCCTCGAACGATCTCGTTGTAGGCCAACACGGGAACGTGTGGAAGAGCGGGTTCGATGAGTCGCCGCACCCACATCCTGATCTGCGGCGACGCAAGAACAGCTACCGTCTGGCCTCCTGCACTCGGCATCACCTGTTCGATCCGATCGCGTATCGCGGCGACCAGGCGGTTCTGGCTCTGCGGCGGCAAAGACAGGTACGCCCCGCGATCGCTCCGCTCGATGTGAGCGTTGATCAGATCCTCGATCTTCGGGTCGAGCGTCACGACCCGGACCGTGTTGCGACCATCTTTATACATCTGACAGATCGTTCTGGCCAGTGCATTCCGGGCGTACTCGATCAGAATGTCCGGGTCCTTGGTTCGCGGGGCCCATTCGCCGAGGGTCTCCAGGATCGTTTCCAGGTCCCGGACCGGTACCCGTTCGCGGAGCAGGCCTTGCAGTACGCGCTGGACATCGCCCACCTTGACGACCTCCGGGACGACGTCATCGACCGCCTTGGGCAGCTTCTGCTTCAGGGCGTCCAGCAGCTTGTGGGTCTGCTCCCGGGTCAGCAATTCGTCGCTGTGGCGTTTGACCACCTCGGTCAGGTGAGTGGCCAGCACGCTGGACGCGGGCACCACGGTGTAGCCGCGCTGCTCGGCGTCGATCTTGTGCTCCTCGCTGATCCACAGAGCGGGCAGGCCGAAGGCCGACTCGGTCGTCTCGATGCCCGGAACCGGGGCGCTGACCATCCCGTTATTGATCGCCAGGTAGTAGCCCGGCATGCACTCGCCCCGGGCCACCTCGACCCCGCGAAGCTTGATCAGGTATTGGTTCGGTTCCAGCCGCAGATGATCGCGAACCCGGATCGGCGGGACCACGATGCCCGTTTCGGACGCGACCTGCCGCCGGATCTGGGTGATGCGATCGAGCAGATCGCCGCCCTGCTTGCGGTCCACCAGCCGAATCAACCCGTACCCGACCTCGAGTTCCATCGGGTCGACCGCCAGGAGGGACTCGACCGGCTCGGGCTTTTTGGCCTCCGTCTTGGCCTTGACCGCCGCCTCAGAGG
>DATIKE010000348.1:0-8653 GCA_035477895.1 Phycisphaerae bacterium | reverse complement strand
TCATGCATGGCGTATCCTCCGTAATGGGTAGCTTCAACAACCACCCAGGATACGCCGCCTTTTTATTCACACCATCCACAGCTTTCGGTTATATCTCAACCCAACCAACTCCCCGCTTCGGATCGGAAGAGGTTTCAGGATTGTTCTCGCTGTTTTCGCTCTCACTGCTCATCAACACATCGCGATGGACGCCCCGGGACGGCAAACAGTGACCCTATCTTGCCAATATCTGTGCGTCCTGAGTAGATGAATTAAAGCAAAGAAAGATGTCTGCGATTGTCGGTGGTTCAATAAGCGGCTCTTGGTTATTTCGAGCAGGAATCAGGGGGACAAATGCGTTAGAATAAGGTGAGGATAGCATATCCCTGGTACGCGCATGGGGGCCGCCCGGTCGGTGGGGCGGGATGGTATTGCATGAGGGGACGAGTCGAGCCGCGGCTGAAACCGTGGCCAAGCGGCGAGACATACCTCAAGGGAGTGGATCTGACGTGACCTCACAAGGTTCGAAGCGGCGTGCTGCGCCCCTGGCAGCAATTGTTGTGCTGGTCCAGTGCCTGTGGGCAGCACCTGCCATGGCCTGGACGTCCGTCGGCACCGGGATCGAATATCGGAAGTTCACCCTTCCGGACCCGAACAACGTATTCGTCACGCGGATGGACCGCCACAACCTGCAGTGCTACATCGACACGAGCCTGGCCAACGGGCGGTGCGACGGATCGGTCGAGCGCGTCAGCGGCCAGTTCAACCGCTACGAGGACGCGCTGGCCTATTGGGGGGAGGACTGGGGCTATCGGAATGATGTCGTCGCGGCGGTCAACGGCGACTACTGGAACACCAGCACATACATTGTCCTCGGTCCGCAGGTCCAGAGCGGCTGGGTGATCAAGACCTACGGCTCTCCGAGCATCGGATGGACGCTGGATCGGCAAGGGATTGTGGGCTACGGCACATGGTCCGACGCCCGGGCGCGGCACGCCAATGGGGTAACACAGTGGATCAACGGCATCAATGTTGCCCGCGGGTCCAGCGATCTGATCATGTACACCAACCAGTACGGCGCGGCCACGAAGACCGACAGCACCGGAGTCGAGGTGCTGGTCGAAATGGCCCGGCCGGCCATGGTGGTGCCCTCGAACGACCCGGCCCGCGGGATCGTCCGGCAAGTCCGGGTGAGCCTGGGAAACACCCAGGTGCCCTTCGACCACGTGGTGCTGTCCGCGACCGGGTCGGCGGCCACGACCCTCCAGGCCAACGCCACGGTCGGTTCAACGATCGACATCTATCAGAACCTCAGCAACACCTACCAGACCTGGCTGAAGAGCTACGCAGCCGTCGGTGGACTCACCCTGCTGCAGTCCCCCTACGTGTACCTGAACGAGAAGGCCGCGGCGGGTGAAGGCGCGGCGCTCGATGGCGACGTCGTGCCGATGGGCGGAGTGATCGCACCGCGGACCGCCGTCGCCTTCAACAAGGACTACGTCTACTTCGTCGTCAATGACGGCCGATCCTCCATCAGCCTCGGAATGGACTTCACACAACTCGCCGACTTCTGCAGGTACAACCTGGGGGCAACCGACGCGATCTCGTGCGACGGCGGCGGGTCCTCGGCCATGGTCGTCAACGGGACGGTCATGAACGTGCCCTCCGACGGAAGCGAGCGATTCGTTCCCAACGGCGTACTGATGTGCGTGCGAAGGCCCAAGTCGCAGTCCACCGCGTTCAATGTCGGCGACACGGTGAGAACCACATCCTCCACCACCATGCGGACCGGACCGGGCTCAAACTACCTCTCCGTGATCTCTCTGACCTCGAACAGGACCGGCACGGTCCTGGATCACTCCCTGCGCGGCATCTATGCCAAGGGGGCGAACTGGTGGAGGTGCACGATCGACGGAAACACCGGGTGGGTCAGTCAGAGCGCCTTGACGCGGACAGCCGGCGGCAATCTCCCGACTTTCAGTCAGCATCCGGTCGAGACCACTGTGTGCCCGACCACGGGAACCGCGGTCTTTTCGGTGAACGCCTCCGGCACCGGCACACTGCTTTACCAGTGGCAGCGTCACGGCGTCAACCTGACGGACAACGGCCACTTCCTCGGCACCGCGACGCCCTCGTTGACCATCGTAGGAACCAACGATCCGGACTTGGGCAGCTACCGCTGCATCGTGACCGACAACATCGGGTCCGCGACCTCGTACTCGGCGGCGTTGTTCCTGTACAAGCACACGGTCGTGAACGTCCAGCCACAGTCGGCATACGGCTACATGCTGGGCGGATCGGGCATCGTCTCGTTCGGTATCCAGGCCTCGGGCGAGGGAGCCCTGTCCTACCGCTGGCAGAAGGGAACCACCAACCTGGCGGATGACGGCCACTACTCCGGCACGGGAACGCCCACCCTGACGATCAGCGGCATCGACAGCCGCGACGCCGGGCAATACCGCTGCCGGGTCAGCACCACCTGCGAGACCACCTACTCCGAGTACGCGACCCTCACGGTGGTTTCCAGCGACCTGGACGGCGACGGCGACGGGGATCTGGACGACTTCGCCAGGTTGCAAAACTGCCTGGGGACCATCGACCCCAAGACCAATGCGCCCGATTGCGTCCTGTCGGACACCAACGGCGACGGGAAAGTCGAAACGACCGACGTGCCCTTCTTCAGGAGCTGCCTGGCGGGGCCGGAGATCCCACTTCCGCCGGGCTGCTGAGCGCTCGCATCAGGTGCGTATCCGCACCGTCCGCATGGGCTCCTTGGCCGGGATCATCCGACTGACCCTGAAACCCTGTAAAATCAGAGCTTGTCACGTCGGGTCATTGCCCACAGATGAAGCTCCCCGCGCCGTTATTGAGATAGGCCCCCACCGCGCCGGAGATCATGTGCGAGACGGCCAGATCCTTGATGCCGTCGCCGCTGAAATCCGCTGCGACGACGCTGGTCGGCCCATCACCGGTGGCGAAGTTGGCGGCCGCTGCGAATGAGCCCCCGCCCTGGTTCAGGACGATGGACACATCGTCGGACAGGTTGTTGGCGACGGCCAGGTCGGGCCGGCCGTCGAGATTGAGGTCCGCCACCGCGACCGATGTCGGGGCGATTCCGGTGGTGATCCGCAGAGGCGAACCGAACACGCCGCCGCCCTGGTTGAAGAAGACGGCCACGTCGCCGCCGGTGGTGTTCTCGTCCAGCGGGTCGCCGTTGTCAGCCACGATCAGATCGAGAGCATCGTCGCCATTGAGATCGACCAGTTTCACGCCGCTGAGTACGTGGTTCTCGCCCAGATCCATTGTGGACGACACCTCGAAGGTCGCGTTGCCGACGTTCAGGAGAACGATCACCCGGCCGGGGTAGGCGTCCACCACAAGATCGGCCCGGCCGTCGCCGTCGACGTCGCCGTCCGCGATGTCGCCGAGCTGCGGGAAGGGATGATCAAGAACCAGAGTCTGGCTGCGGGTGAACGTGCCGAAAGCATTGTTCCTCAGCACGATGATGTTGTCCGCGTTGCTGGTCGTGGAGGCCGCGAAGTCGATGATCCACCCTATGCCGCTGGTGGCGAGATCGACGATACCATCGCCGTCGAGGTCGGCCGCGGTCAATGACACTGGAAAGGCATTGATCCGCTGGTCAAGCGACAGGTACGTCGCCGGGCTGAATATCCCGTCTCCGCGATTGGCGAGGATCGCGACACCGAATCCGCTGCCGGCCGCCAGGTCGGGGTCACCGTCACTGTCGAAGTCCGCGGCAACGATCGCACCGGGGCTGTCGCGGACCTTGTACTTGCCGCCGGAAACAAGCGACCCGCCTCCGGTGTTGAACAGCAGCTCGACGTTGTCGGTGCCGAAATTGGCGGCGGCGACATCCATCATGCCGTCGCCGTTGAAGTCGCCCGCGGTGATGGCCATCGGGCTCCTGCCGACCACCTCGACGCAATAGGCGGCATGCAGGCCGCAGGCCGAGGCGACAGGAACGTTCGTACTCGGAGGCGCCGCGCAGTTCTGGCCCAGGCACAGGCAGGACGCCAGCACCAGAATCGACCACGCACACCACTTCCAGACCCTGCGAGACTTCATACGCGATCTCCCACGGATGCCGGACCCGGCTGTAAGCCGACACCTCACGGGTCGGCGGGCAACGGGCCGAATCGGCCGGCACCCTTGTTGAGCAATACCGAGAGCGTACCGCCCTGCTGGTTCGCCACGATCAGGTCGGGCCGGCCGTCGGCGTCAAGGTCCCCGATCGTCACCGCTACGGGGTCGGCCCCGACCCGGTAAGGCCACTCCGGTTCGTATGTTCCATCGCCGCGGTTGAGCAGCACGGACACGTCGCCGGTACCTTCGTTGGTGACAACGATGTCGGGCATGCCGTCTGCGTTCAGGTCGCCCACCGCGAGACCGGCGGTCTGATCGCCGGTCATGTAATACGCCGGGGCGACCAGGCCACCGATACCGTTGTTCATCAGAACGATGGCCGCACCGGTACCGAATCTTGTCGCGAAGGTGTCGGCCACGACAATGTCCGGCCAGCCATCGCCATTCACATCCGCCGCGCGTACTGAATAGGCCAGTGCGTCCGTGACATACGGGATCGGCGGCAAAAAGACCCCGCCGCCGGTGTTGGCGAGCACCCATGCTCCACCCGGCAGGTCCATGGTTCCCGCATTCGCGAAGACCATATCGTTCGAGCCGTTTCCGTCGAAGTCGCCGGCGGCGATCGACAGCGGGAACGCGGCCTGTGAAACGGTCTGGCCGGCCGCGAAGTTGCCGCCGCCCAAGTTGCGGAGGATCGAAACGCTGTCGTCGAAGGCGTTCGCGACGGCCAGATCAGGCCGGTTATCGCCGGTGAGGTCCGCGGCAATCACAGACCAGGGGCCCTGCCCCACCGGCCAGGTCTGCGGCGCCGCGAAGTTACCGTCACCCTGGTTGAGGTAGACAAAGATGTTGGAGGTGCCGACATCCGTACCGAAAAGATCGGGATGCCCGTTGCCGTCGAGGTCAGCCACGCCGACCGAGGTGGCACCAAACCCGGCGGCTACCCCGTGCGCGGGAAAACCGCCGGTGCCGTCATTCCAGAACACCCAAATCTCAAGCGAGGTCGGGCATGCGGTGACGATGTCCGGGTGACCATCCTCGTCGAGGTCGGCCACCGCCAGGGCGGCCGGGTCCGCGCACACCGGCAGTTCGACATCCGCCGCCGACGGTGCCAGTCCGACCGTTTCGGCCAGCAGCAGGTGAGCATCCTGGCCGAGTTGCAGGTCCGGCACCGCGAAGATCGAGAGGTTCAGCAGCGAGTACAGGAACCGCTGGTCCTCGAGCAGGTTGTCGGGGGCATCGTAGCCGTTCATGATGTCGGTGGCGTGATGGATGTGGCTGAGGCCCAGCAGGTGGCCGACCTCATGGGAGGCGACGTTGCCGATGGCCATGCCCAGACCGCGGGCGTCGGGCCGGGTCGTGAACAGGTCCGCGGTGAACCGCTCGGTAAAGACGACGGCATCATCGGAAGGATCGGCGTTGTAGAAGTCTGTACCACTCAGAGCCTCTCCAAGGCTTCGCGGGGCATATCCGCCGAAATAAACCGTCGAGACCGGCACGCCCTCCGGTGCGGGGCCCTCGTCGGTGCTGAGCACGGTCACGGCATAGCGGGCGTAGTTCTGCCGCACCGTGCGAACGATCCATTCGCGAACGGTATCGTTCTGCCCCGCGTAGATGGGGTCGATGTCCGCCGGATCGAACGGACCAAGGGTCAGAGACCCCTCATCGCCGGGCAGCGTCACCGCACCGCCCCGGAAGTCGAGGTAGACGGTCTGCGCCAGCGATGCGGGGGCGTTCCCGCCGCGTTGCACGGCGACTCGGGCCTCGTAGGCTCCGCCGACAAGGCCGGCCCGCGGCGCCCGGCTGATAACCAGGTAGTAGGCAGTCGAGGCATGCCGTATCACCTGGTCGATGCCGGGGTCAACCACGCCGTCGTCGCTATCCCGACTGGTCCGCAGTTCGAACAGCTTGCCGTCGGCATCGCACACCGCGATCGTTGCCTTGAGATCCGAGGACGGCGTGACAAGAGTCGGGCATGACCTCATTGTCGAATCGGTCCTTTTCGTCCGGCGGCGACCCACGTCGGAACGATTCACAGCCGGTGATCCGAGCGAACGTCAGGCCGGACACGTCATCCACGCGGATATTCTCGCCGGGGTTCAGTTGCACGTCGCGACCGAGACGCTTGGCAGCCCAGAACACGGCGGCGGTCACGCCGGGGTCTGATTCGCTTTCCGCCGCCCTGGAGCAGAGGTCCGCCCAATCGGATTCCTTGGGGGCGATCTGTCCTATCAGGCAAAAGGCAACATACTTCTGGCGATCGGTGCCGGTTGCAGCCCTCTGTCTGATCTGGTTGAGAACAAGAGGACGATCCGCCTCGACGACGTTCAGGATCTCAAGCCACTCGCCGTGACGCCAGAGGGGTCCGCCACCGATTGACGACCAAAGGGCGTCCGGGTTCGCCCATAATGCTCCGCGGGCACCCATCACCCGTCGCACGAAAGCAGGCGAAAAGAGATCCTCGGCGGCATTTTCGGAAAAGAATCGCTTGACGCGAGGGTTTGCTGTTTCAAGCTGGTTCATGGCCACCGTCGGATCTTCCACGAAGGCGGCTGATATGTTGCGAGCTTTTCGTTCATCACCGCGAACACTCAGCGTCCGAACCAGCACGCCGGCCAGTGCGAGAACACACACGGCCGCCGCCAGCCCCACGCCGAACGGGTTCCGCCGGACGAATTTCCGCAACCGGTAACCGCGACGATGGGCGAGCGGGGAAACGGGTCGGCCGGTCTGCAGGGCGACGAGGTCTGCCCGCAATTCGGCCACCGACTCGTATCGGTCCTCGGGGTTCGGCGCGAGGCACTTGGCAATGACGGCGGTCAGTTCCGGCCCGGTCTTGGAGATCAGGTCCCGATCGCCCGCGTGGCTCGGGTCGGCCTGGATGATCGAGCGGTAGCGCTCCAGCCGATCGGCCAGCGAGGCGGCCCCTTCGAGGGCCTGGGTATTGGGTGGTGTGGCGTGAGGTGTTCGGCCGGTCAGGATCGAATAGAGCGTCGCGCCGATAGCGTAGATGTCCCAGCGCACATCGGGATGGACCGGCTTGCCGAGTTCGGTCACGACGGCCTGCTCGGGAGCCATGAAGAACAGCGTGCCCAGGGCGGCCGACGATTCGGTGAACACCCGCGATTGGCCGAAGTCGACGACCCGCACCCGCTGTTCGTCGTCGATGAGGATGTTGGCGGGCTTGAGGTCGCAGTGGATAAGGCCCTTGCGATGCACGTAGGCCAGGGCGTCGCAGATCTCGATGGCCCAGGCAATGACGCGGGCGGGATCCGCAGGCGCGACCGGATCGACGAACTGCTGGAGCGAGCCGCCCTCGAGCAGATCGATCACGTAGTAAGGCGGGTCCGCCTCCAGGCCGGCATCGAGAAGCGTCACCACGTGCGGGTGACGGTCGAGCCGCATCAGGCGCTCGACCTCCCGCTGCAACAGGACCCAGTCCAGGCCGCCGCGCCGCTTGAAGACCTTGACCGCCACCTCCTTGCGGGTTCGGATCTGCCAGGACCGCCAGACCTGGCCATACGCGCCTTCTCCGAGCAGCTCGGTCAGAACGTAGCCGGCCACCTGGGGGGCATCCGGGTGTTGAATCACGTGCCTGGGGATGGACAGGTCGATGGAGACGCCGAGCGTCTCGGGTGACTGGATCTCGGTCGCCCGCTCGCTGAGCGGTCCCTCGCGGCGATCGTGGGCGTTGTCCGCGTTCATGTTCGGTTTCCGGGACTTTCGGCCGGTCAGGATGATGGTATGATTGCGGCCGGTCGGCGTAAAGCCCTTTCACTTCCGTACCGAGAGTTGGAGAACATGAATGCACGCCAGCCTGGGATTCGCACTGGCCGTGATCGGCGGTCTGCTGATGGGCAGCTTCAGCCTGCCGATGAAGAAAACCACTAAATGGGCATGGGAAACGACATGGCTGGTGTGGGCGGCGGTGGCCCTGGTGGTCACGCCCTGGGTCATCGCCCTGAACACCGTGCCCGACCCGCTGGCGGTTTACCGTGAAGCCGGCGTCGGCACGCTCGCCCGGGTGTTCCTGTTCGGCGCCGGCTGGGGCTTGGGCGCGGTGCTGTTCGGGCAGAGCATCGCGTTGCTGGGCATGAGCCTGGCGTTCGCGTTGAGCATCGGGCTGACCATGGCCCTGGGCGCGCTCGTGCCCATCCTGTCTGAACCGCACCTGTTCCTGACGCCGGGCGGCAAGGCCCTGGCCGCCGGCGTGGTGGTCATGCTCCTCGGTGTCGCCATCAGCGCCCTGGCCGGTCGCCAGAAGGAACGGCAGGCCCAGGCCGCGGCGGCGGGTGTCACCCCGAAAGGCAGTTTTGTGAAGGGGCTGACGCTGTGCATCCTGTCGGGCATCTTCAACCCCATGATCAACTTCGCGTACACCTTTTCGGACCGGATCCGTGAGGCGGCCGATGCACACGGTGCCTCCGCGGGCGGGCAGTCGGACGCGGTGTGGACGATCACGCTGCTCGGCGGCTTTGCGACCAACCTCGTGTACTGCTCGATCCTGCTCTACCGCAACCGCACGTGGTCGGGGTACCGTCTGGCGGGTACGGGCAGTTACTGGTTCCTG
>DATIKE010000347.1:0-9967 GCA_035477895.1 Phycisphaerae bacterium | reverse complement strand
GCCCACCCGTGTGTTCCGGTCGGTCGGGCTGCTTGCATGGCGATACCAGGCCGCCGTCGTCGTGGCCGGCATCCGGCGGATCGACCGCTCATTCCGCTTTGAATTGACGGTCGCGGACCTGTTCGGGCCGGCCGACTGGCGGAACGAGCCCGACCCGGTCGTCGCCATCACCCACCGCTATCTTCGCGGCCTGGAGGCCATGGTTCTTGCCGATCCCTCCCAGTACCTCTGGGCCTATCCCCGCTGGGGAGAGGACTATCTCGTTCAACTCCTCGAACGCTCCCCGGCGCATGAAGAACCCTGGGCAACGGGTCTGCCCGGGGTTTTCCGACATTTGCCGTAATGTTGTCGTGCCGTCAACTGTTCGATGCGACGTCGATGATCGCTCCGAACAGATCGATTGACGACCAGACGATGTCGCCTGTACCGGCCAGGGCCTTCTCGGACAGCGGCATGCCCAGCAGCATCGCCGTCAGACCCGCCACCCACAACCGCAACTTCCGTGGAATCATTCCAGGCTCCTTCCGTCGTTTGCATGGCCGCCCGCACGCGGCCGGGCCGGCGACCCTCATATCATATCCCATTCCCGCAACCGCCAACTGACAAGTCCAGCCCCGGCTGCGGGAAGTATGCTTCGGCTCTTTGTTGTCTCAGAGTTGAGCCGAAGCGGTTTGTGCAGTTACAGTGCACGAATTCCGACGCCTGGCTCGCCCTCCGCGCCGCCTGCAAGCCCCTCCCCGGGGCTTCATTCGTCAGGGTTCGTTTGTCCCGACTGCGGCCCGGCTAGGTGATGACCTTGGCCGGATCGCTCTTTTCTTCTGGAAAGCCTGCCCCTTGCGGCAATCAGCCGTGCTGTAATCACCATGACTTCGTCGTCTTGGCGCCGAACAGGTCTTGTGGGAAATAAAACCGGAATGTAGACTGATCGCGAAGTTCTGTTTAGCGTCCCGACCCGTCGAACAATCAACCGAGGGCTGCGTTATGCACGTCGTCCTGGTCTCGACCTATGCCTACCCGGTCGCCCTGGGGATGCGGTACGTGTCGTCCTGGCTCAAGCAGGCTGGGCACCGTGTGAGCTGTCTGTTTATCGGCAGCGAACGCGACGAGTTCGAGCCGGTGTCCGCGGCTCTGCGGGCTGACTTCGTGGAACACTGCCGCCGGGCCGATGTCGTCGGGCTGAGCCTGATGACCAACTCCTTCGACCGATCCTGTGAGCTGACCCGGGCCCTCCGCGACGCCGGGATCCGCGCGCCGATCGTCTGGGGCGGCACGCATCCCACAGTCGCGCCGCAGGAGTCGGCCGAGGTGGCCGATTACGTCTGCATCGGCGAGGGCGAGAAGGCCATGCTGGAGTTCGTCGGGCACCTCGAGGCGGGACGCGATCCGGGGGTTACCCGCGGCTTTGCGTACCTCAAGGACGGGCGGCTGGTCCGCAATCCGATCTATCCGCTCACGGATGATCTCGATGCCTACCCGTTTCCCGACTACGATCTGCAGGACCACCGGGTCGCGCACAAGGGCCGGCTGGTTCCCGCCTCGCCCCGCGTGTTGCGCGGCACGTTGCGGCGTTACCGCCTGTCCTCGACCCGCGGCTGCCCCTTCTCCTGTTCGTTCTGCAACAACGGCACGCAACTGGGCATCTACAAGGAGGCGGGCTACGCGCCCCTGTGGGTCCGCAAACGATCCGTCGAGAGCATCATCGCTGAGATCGAGCATTTCCGGGACTGTTATCCCGATGTCGAGGAAATCAACCTTGTGGACGACCTGTTCCTGATTCGCGGCGAGCATGAGGTGAAGGCGTTCGTCGAGGCGTACGCCGAGCGGGTCAACCTGCCTCTGCAACTGGATGCATTCCCCAACACCGTCACCGAGGCCAAAATCGCCACGCTGTCGCGGCTGCCGAGCTCGCTGATCAGCATGGGTATTCAGTCCGGCTCGCAGGACACGCTGCTGAACACCTACAATCGCCCGACGCGCGTCGAGCAGGTGGCCGAGGCGATCCGGATCATCGCCGACGCGGGCCTCCGGGCCGAGTACCACTATCTGGTGGGAAACCCGTTCGAGTCCGAGCGGAGTCTGGTCGAGACCCTCCGCTTCGTGGCCGACCACCACCGCGGGCCGGCCAAGGTCCGCATTTTTCCGCTGCAGTTCTACCCCGGCAGCGTCATGTACGAGCGGGCCCGGGCCGAAGGGGTCATCGACCCGCGGCCCGAGGCTGCCTACCGGGGCGTCTACAGCGGCAAGGCGTTCATCAAGCAGGCCCGCTACCTGGAGATCTGGCTGAGGATCGTTCTGTCTTTGCGCGGCGCCGGGGTATCCTCGAAGAATGTGCACCGCGTGATCAATTTCGCGCTGCATCCGACCGTCAGGCGACTGATCGACCATCGATGGTTCGCCCCGGTGGCCTTCATGCTGTATCGCGTGGGGCGGATCCTGCACAAGAACCTGATCGTCAAGCCCGCCTCTGTCCTTCGCCCGAGGCGGAAGGGGAAGCGGGAACCGCCAATTCCTCACAGAGAGGCGGCATGACTCCGCCGCCAGGCATTTGTCGAATCGAACTCCGAACCCGCGTCTTTCATCCATGTCCCGCGCCAAGCTCCGCATTCGCCTTTCCGGACCGCCGGAACGGTACTCGAATGGTCTTTTCTTGCGATTCGATCGGTTTCCGCATATAAGATTTGCAGGAGGAACGGCTTATGCGCGATAAAGCGAGGTTGAGTCGACGGGAGTTGATGGTTCGCGGTGCAACGGCCATGGCCGGGGCGGGGGTGGCGACCATGATCGGCGGGTGCGAGGGAATCGGTCCGCGTGAGTCGGTGGCGGCCAAGCCGGCGGCCAACGGCAAAAAAGCCTGGGCGATCGCCTGCCGGGATGCCCACCTGCGCGAAACCGGGGCGGCCGACAGTTGGGCGGCCCTCAAGGCCATCGGCGCGGACGGCGCCGAGGTGTTCGTGATGTCCGAATTGCGGTGTGAGTACCTGTATGCGGATGACGAGAAGTTCTCGATCGCCGACGCGGCGGCCGTCGGCGCCCTGGGGCGGCGGTTCAAGGACAATGGCCTGAAAATCACCTCGTTCTGCCTCGGGACGCGGTACGATCAGGGCAAGGACAAGGAGATTGCATTCACGCTGAAGGTGGCCGAGGTGGCCGCCGTGCTGGGTGTGCCGGCCGTCCGCATCGACGTCGTGCCCCACGAAATCAAGGATGAGTCCAAGTTCATCGCCCTGGCCGTCGACGTCGGGCGCCACCTGATCAGGGAGACCGCGGGGTCCGGCGTCCGTTTCGGCGTCGAGAACCACGGCCGTATGACCAACAAGGTGGAGTTCCTCCGCAAGCTGCTTCTGGAGGTCGGCGACAGCCGCTTCGGCGTGACCCTGGATACGGCCAACTTCTACTGGTTCGGTTATCCCCTTTCGAGGCTTTACGACTTCTACTTCGAGTTCGCCCCGCTGGCCTGTCACACGCACGCCAAGAGCATCCGCTACCCGGAAGACGAGCGCGAGAAGCAGCGGCAGGTTGGCTGGGAGTACGGCCAGTACTGCTGCCCGGTGTACGAGGGGGATATCGATTTCTTCCGCGTGGCCCGCATCCTCAGGAGGCGCGGCTTCATCGGCGATCTGTGCATCGAGAATGAATCGCTCGCAAAGTTCCCGGCGGATCAGCGCGGTCAGATCCTGCGGCGGGAGATCGATCACCTTCGGAAGGCGGCTGCGTCGGCGTGATGGGGGCGGTGGGCTCGAATGAGAATCCGTTCTCGTTCGTCTCCTTCCGGGGGGTCCTTTCCCCATCCGACGGGATCAGAATCCCTGAAAGCTTGGGATCGGGATGATAATCTCGGTCCAGCGGCGCCATCCCGATGGCCGAGCACGTCCGTTTTCTCCCGCGACCCGTCGAGAGCAGAGTTTTCGCGGAGCCGCCGGGCTGAGATGGTCGTTTTGCGGTCACGGGCAGTCTCATTGTTTCATGTTCGCAAGGAGGAAACGATGAAGCGGATACTCGCCATATCAGTTCGTGCATTGGTGATATTGGCAGCGTTGCATTGTCACGCCCGGGCGACGGATGGCGCGCTCGAACAAGTCGACGCCCGGCTCGTCGGCCGGTCGGCTGCGCCGCTGGGCGAACTGGTGTTGTGGTATCGCCAGCCGGCGGGTCAGTGGCTGCAGGCGCTGCCGGTGGGCAACGGGCGGCTCGGGGCGATGGTGTTCGGCGGGATCAGCCGGGAGCGCATTCAGCTCAACGAGAACAGCCTGTGGTCGGGTGGGCCGATCGATCCGAACAACCCGGAGGCCCTCAAGCACCTGCCCGAATTGCGCAAGATGCTCTTCGAGGGTCGGTACATCGAGGCCGATGAGTTCGCGAAGGAGCATTCGCTCGGCACGCCGTGCCGGGTCAAGCCGTACCAGACGCTCGGCGATCTGCACCTGGACATGCCCGAGGTGAAGGAGGCGGCTGACTACCGCCGCGAGCTGGACCTGTCGACGGGTATTACCCGGGTGCAATATCGGGTCGGCGATGCGACGTTTACCCGCGAAGTGTTCGCGTCCGCGCGCGATCATGTGATCGTGGTGCATCTTGCCTGCGACAAGCCGGGCAGGATATCGACGACCGTGAGCCTGACCCGGCCGGCGGACGCGGTATGCGAGGCGGCCGGCGTGGACACCCTGGTTCTCAAGGGTCGATGCGACGGCGGCAAGGGCATGGCGTTCGAGGCCCGGCTGCGCGTACGTGCGGAAGGAGGCAGGGTTGCTGCTGACAAGGACAAACTGACGATCACCGAAGCGGACAGCGCGATATTGCTTTTGGCGGCGGCGACGAACTACCGGGCCGCGGACCCACGGATCGAGTGTGAGCGGTCGCTCGCTGCTGTGGCGGGGAAACCGTACGACTCGCTTCGTGACGAGAGTACGGCGGACCATGCGGGCTTCATGGGTCGTGTGAAGATCAAGCTGACCGGCGTGGGCGGCGATGTGCCCGACGACCTGCCCACCGACGAGCGGCTCGAACGAATTCGCAGGGGCGAGGATGACCCGGGACTGATCGCGCTGCACTTTCAGATGGGCCGTTACCTGCTGATCGGAAGTTCGCGCCCGGGCGGGCTGCCCGCCAACCTGCAGGGGCTCTGGTGCGAGGATATGGAACCTCCCTGGAACAGCGATTACCACCTAAACATCAACCTGCAGATGAACTACTGGCCGGCCGAGACGGCCAACCTGGCCGACTGCGCCCGGCCGCTGTTCGATTATATCGATTCGCTGCGCGAGCCCGGCCGCAAGACCGCCAAGGTGCACTACGGCTGCGGCGGGTTCACGGTTCACCACCTGTCGGACATCTGGGGCTTCACCGCGCCGGCGGACGGCGTGTGGGGCATCTGGCCGATGGGGGCGGCCTGGCTGTGCCAGCATCTGTGGGAGCACTACGCGTTCAGCGGCGACCGGGAGTTCCTGGCCCGCCGGGCGTACCCGATCATGAAGGAGGCGGCCGACTTTCTGCTGGACTTTCTGGTCGAGGATCCGCAGGGCAGGCTTGTCACCAACCCGTCGCATTCGCCGGAGAACAAGTTCAAGACGCCTGACGGTAAGTCGGCCTGGATGTGCGTCGGAGCGACGATGGATCAGCAGATCACCCACGATCTGTTCACGCACTGCATCGAGGCGAGCGAGATCCTGGGCATCGATGCGGGATACCGCGAGAAACTGCTGGTCGCCAGGAACAAGCTTGCGCCGCCGCAGATCGGCAGGCACGGCCAGCTTCAGGAGTGGCTGGTCGACTTCGACGAGAGCGAGCCGGGCCATCGTCACATGTCGCACCTGTTCGCGTTTCATCCGGGGAATCAGATCACGCTTCGCGGTACGCCGGAACTGGCCAAGGCGGCCCGGGTCTCGCTCGAACGCCGGCTCAGTCACGGCGGGGGCGGGACGGGCTGGAGCCGGGCATGGGTGGCGCTGTTCTGGGCCCGTTTCGAGGAGGGCGACCTCGCGGCCGACAGCCTGAAGATCCTGCTGAGCAAGTCGACCGAGGCCAACCTGTTCGACCTGCATCCACCGCACATCTTCCAGATCGACGGCAACTTAGGCGGGACCGCCGCGGTGGCAGAGATGCTGCTGCAGAGTCACGCGGGCGAAGTCAGCCTGCTGCCGGCGCTGCCGAAGGCATGGCCTGAGGGTGCGGTGACCGGCCTGCGGGCCCGCGGCGGCCTGCAGGTGGATATCGCCTGGCAGGCCGGCCGGGCAACCTCCGCAACGTTGCAAGCATCGCTCGACCGCGCGCACAAGGTTCGCCCGCCGCGCGGGCAAAGCGTGGCCGAGATCCGCTGCGACGGTCAGCCGGTCGAGCTTCGCCGCCATGACGATGGGTGCATTTCCTTCGATGCCCGGGCGGGGCGGAGCTACACCGTTTCTCTCCAGTAAGCTGTCGGGTCTTATGCGATGGATAACTGCGTGGTGACCGGCGCGTTCGTCCTGCTGGCCGGCGGCGTGGCGATCAGTTGGTGCAAGCGGCGATGGGTGGAACACATGCGGCGCGATTCGGCGGTGGATACGGATGTGTCCGCGGCTGCCGGCGGCGCCTCACCATGAACCTTTCTCTCTCCCGCGGGCGCGGGGCTGCCCCCCGAGCGACTCCACACCGGTCCCGGGTCCCGTGCCCGCCCACTGTTGCGAAAAGACTCACATCGGCCTTCGGCTCTGTGGTTCAGAGTTGAAGACCGAGGTGAATACGCGTCACGGGCAACCGGTGCAGTCAGAGTTGCAGTTGGTCGGCGTGTTGTCGTGGACGGTCACGCCGTTAAGTGTTGGCGCGCCGTGGCAGGCGATGCCGCCGCCACCCGTCGAGGTCGTGTCGGTGAGCGCATTGTAGGTCACGACGCAGTTGGTGATCGTGCAGCCGACGCCCGTCCAGATGCCGCCGCCCTGGGTTGCCGCCGTGTTGCTGCTGACCGTGCAGTCCTGGGCGGAGCTCTTGAACAGGCCGAGCCCGCCCGCCCAGCTTGTGGCTTGATTCAGCAGGATCGTTGAAGCCATGATGCCGCCTTCGGATACCCAAGCTCCGCCGCCTTCCTGGGCCGAGTTGCCCTCGATCCGGCACAGGCTGATCACCGGCCCCCCGAGCGCTTCGACACCGCCTCCCCGATAAGAGGCATCATTCTCCTCGAAGGTCGAGCTGAAGACGTGCACCTCCAGGTCGCTGCCCAGCCCGCCGCCGTTCTTGGCGGTGTTGTAGGCGGCGTAGACATCGGTGATCACCGGGGGGACGGCAGTGTCCGACAAGCTGCCCTGGGCGTAAATGCCTCCGCCGTTGCCGTCGATCGCCTCGTTGCTGATCAACTGACAGTTCGAGACGTTTGTCTGCTCCAGGTAGATGCCGCCGCCTTCGCTGTAATAGGAATTTCCGCCGGTTCCGGCCTTGTTGCGGAATAAGGATCCTGAAGCAATCCTGCTGTGGTCGGCGTAGATGCCGCCGCCGCGCTGGCCGGCGGTGTTTTCGATCAGTTCGACCTGGGAGACTTCCGTGCCGTCGCACCAGATGCCGCCTCCGTCCTTACCCGCGGAGTTCTCGCTGATCCCGCAGCCGACGATGAAAAGAGTCTTGCCTCCCGACACGCGATTCGCGTGAATGGCCCCGCCGTCCTCGCCGGCCTGGTTGTTGTCCAACGTGCAATCCTGTATCGACACGCCGTTGCCCGCCTTGATGCCGCCGCCGTCGCGTTCTGCAATGTTGTTTCCGAAGTAGCAGTCGGTGAACGAGGAGTACTCGTCGGCGTGTGCGCCGGCGCCGTTTTTGGCCGTGTTGGCGGTAAAGAAGCAACCGATGAGTTCGGCCTTACTGCCGAACGATCCTCCGCCGCCGGTGTAAGCGCTGTTTTGGGTGAAGGTGCAATCAGTCAGCCGGCAGATCTGGCCTGCCGCGATGCCGCCTCCGGAGGAATCCGCGGTATTACCGGTGAACGTGCAGTTCGTCAGGATCGGCACATGAGCGTCATCCTTGGGAGAGTTCGACAGGTTGAGGGCGCCTCCCGACGACGTTGCCTGGTTGGACTCGAAGCGGCAGTTCTCGAGGGAGACGATGGTCCCGATGTCCGAAACGTAAATGGCGCCGCCGTTACGGGCCTTGCACGAGCGGAAGGTGCAGTTCCTGAACTTCGCCGTGGTATCGCCGGTGAGGCGCAGGGCGCCGCCCAGGTTGCCCGAGCCCCGATAGACTTGCAGGTTGTGGAACGTGACATTGACATCGTCCAGCCAGCCGAGTTGAGCGGAGTCACCCAGATCGATGATCGAGGTGGCCGGGTCTTCGCCTTCGATAATGAGATGATCCCTCGGGATCGTGATATCGTGGAATCCCTCGCCCGAGTGAGTTCCCGGCTCGATGTGGATGATGTCGTTGTAGGTGGCCGCGTCCAGGGCGTCCTGAAGCGTGCGGTACTCGCTGGGCACGTAGAGCTTTCGCGGCGGGTTGGAGGCGAAGATGGCACGGACGCTCTTGTTGGCGTTCATTCGCAGCACGCCGGTCAACTCGTCGCCAGTGAGGGAACCTTCCCAGTGATGAAACTCGTAGCGGCTGGTCGGCCTTGCGGCGACGAGGACGTTCACACCCCACTGATACAGGCCGCCGCCCGGGAACAGCGCGACTTCACCGGCGTCCGACGGGAAAACCTCGGTCGCGACCGTGTAGGTGGGCGATCCGGTTCCCGTACCGGCTCCGGTCCAGGTGTCGCCGGCGCCTTCGGGCACGATGCCGGCCACGAATAACTTGGAAGCGTTGACCGGTTGATCGTGCAACTCGACCGCATGTACGGTCTGTCCGCCGCTGCCGATCAGGTTGCGGATGGTCCAGCCGGCGACCTCGTAGCCGGCGTCCGCCCCGGCTGTCAGGTCCAACGATTGGGTGAAACCGTACAAACCCCAGGCCAGGTCGCCCGGTGAAATGCCGGCGATCCCCAGGTCGGGCGGGTCGACGTCCGCCAGCATCCTGGCCAGAAGCACCTGCCGGGTGCTGAACAGGTTGTGCGAGTACTTGTAACTCGGCAGGCCGTCGACGATCTTGAAGTTGATGTTGAAGTCGCACTCGCTCCCACGGGCCAGCTCGGCGCCGATCACGTCATATTTGTATGCCCCGGCCAGCTCGAGGTACTCCTTCCACGACAGCGACGGGCCGACCACGCCGTAGAACTTGACCCCGAACTCCGGCTGGACGTAGACCTGGGCGGTGATCGGCGAGATTCCCCACGCCGGCGTATGCGGGGTGAACGTGGTGGACTTTTCGTTGACGAGGCTCCAGCCCTCGCCCTTGTCGTACTGGGCTCCGAGGGTGGCATCGGCGTCGAAGTCCAGGCCCGCCGTGATGACGCCGACGTCGCCGAACTTCACCTGAGTACCGACCTTTACCTCCAAATAGACCTGGTAGACCACGGGCACGCCGGAGATCAGCATGATGCCGGCCGGGTCCGGCCACTTGACCTTTCCGATCGTCTCCTCCTTCTTGATCAGCTCCGAGATCTTGTAGGCCTCGACCGAGACGTCCATGCTCAGGTGGAAACCCGTGCCTGCCGTGCAGCGCAGGTACTTCAGGCTGCTGCCGTCGATGTCGGCGGAGACGGAGAAGTCCGGGTCGACTTCGATGGTCAACTGGTCCAGTGAGACCTTGCCCCAGTCTTCCAGCTCGATCGAGTGGTTGCTGGTGGTGAAGGCGGCGCTTCGCTCGCCGGTGCGGAGAAACCGCACGCGTTTCATGCCGCCGGGTATGGCGGTGGCGGGCATCTCGACCACGGCGCTGTCCGGGTCAAAGGGGACGGAAAGCTGGAGGGTGCCCTTGCGAATGAGATCGGTCAGGGCGGCCTGCTCGGTGTTCATAGTCGCCTGGACGCCGTCGATCGTTGGCGTCGACATGACACGGAGTAGTCGCCCATCGCCGCGACTGGAGACGAGCAGCGCCCCGGGCGGGATCGAGGCGGGTATCCCGCTGCCGGTGAGGG
>DATIKE010000346.1:0-3673 GCA_035477895.1 Phycisphaerae bacterium | reverse complement strand
ATCCACGCATTCGTACGCGTGATCCAGCGTCCGGTTGAACGGCTGCCGAAAATCCGCGGGCAGCCCCGGGGCGCCGCCTAAGAATCCATGACTGACGAAATCTATTATTCGGTAGTAACACACCGCGAAACGCCAATCCATGCTCTTGACCAGGTGCAGAAACATCCGGTGCATACGATCGTCGCGCAGGTATGGGTACACCAGCCGGTGCTCCAGCAGACGAAGGACTGACTTCAGTCCTTCGTCACCCAGCAGTGAAGCGGCCTGCTGCTCCGTCAGGTCGGCGAAGCGGCGCAGCACGTCCCGCGTCAACGACATAGCATCATCGTTGGAGGACGGGACCGGTGTGTCCCGCATCGTCTGCTCCGCCCCCAACGTCCCCAGTCTTGCCCGATACGCCGCATATCCGTCCGCCCCCAGCACACCGACCAGTTCTCCCAGCAGGGCGGGCGGCGAAACCACACCGGCTTCATCCGTCTCCCCGAACAGGTCGCTGACCATCACCCCGGTGATGGGGTAGGCCGGGTGCGTCACATAATAGCCCACCACCACGCCGGCCAGTCCCCGCGAACTGAGCACATCCCAGATCCGCGGCGACTGCACGTGCCTGCTTTCAAACAACGGCGGGTGTTCGATCGAGTCCAGCATGTTCGAGAAGTCGTGCACGCCGTGCTGAAAGTAGTGCTGGCCGGTCGCCACGGTGGTCCACAGCGTGGGCGAATTCATTGCTCTGTTCGGATCGGCCAGCCCAGGCGTGCATGACGTCACCGCCACGTCGGCGTACGCGCCTTCACGCAACAGGCGAGCAAGGGCCGGGCACCGACCGGCTTCGACCAGGGCCCGCACTCGCCCGCCGTCCAGACCATCGATAGCCAGCAACATCACTCGGTCAGGCATGGGGGGCCGCCTCCTCATTCACCACGCGGCAGGTGAGTCTCGGATCCACGTATGCCAGACCATACAGATGCCGGTCGTCACCGGGAACCACCCGGATGGCGGCCACATCCACGCGCCGCTGGAGGAACACTTCCTCGCCGTTTCTGACGCAGCCCACACCGGCGTTCAGAAAATACGTCCCCGGGCCCAGATTCAGTGTCAGGTCGAAGCGCACCTCCACCGTCTGGTTCGCCCGGACGAGCGGCAGCCGCCGGCCCAGGCTGCCGCCCGACACGCCCGCCACATCGACGCCTTCCCGGGTCTTGAGCATCATTCCGAACGACACCGCGGCGGCCTCGGCGGCAAAGCGCACCCGGTACCGCAGCGAACACCGCCTGCCCGCCGCCAGCACGCTCGTCCGCCGCTCTCGCTCGTCGTACATGGCCACATCGGTGATTTCCGCCTCGCCCGTTCCGTATACGGTCTCCGATGTCTTGACCGGAGGAGCGTCGAGATCCGCGGGCGGCTCGGATGCCGGCACGGCAGTCAACTCCCCATTCGATACTTCTTTTTCCTCGCCATTGTCTCTCATGGCCACGGCATCGGCCAGGCCTTCGACCCGGGCCAGTTCCGCGCGTAGCGACTCGACCTGCGTTCGCGTGCTGTAGAGCAGCTTTTGATAGATGTCCGCCACCGGCTTGCTTCGCCCGTACGCCAGCCGCCTTCCGTGGTCGATAAGTATCGCCCGCGAGCACATCCTCACCACCGTCTGCGTGTCGTGCGTGACCAGCAGGATCGTTCCACCGTCCGCCTGGAACCGTTCCATCGTGGCAATGCATTTGCGCTGGAACCCCTCGTCGCCGACCGCCAGGGCTTCGTCGACAATCAGGATCCGCCGGGCGGCAAAGACCTGCACCGCGAACGCCAAGCGCACCATCATGCCGCTCGAATACGTCCGCACCGGCTGGTCAATGTACTCCCCGATGTCGGCAAAGGCTTCGATGGCCTCGAAGTAGCCGTTCACCTGCCGCTGCGACAGGCCCAGCAGGGCACCGTTGAAATAGACGTTCTCGCGTCCGGTGAAGTCCGGGCTGAAGCCCGACCCCAACTCCAGCAGGGCGGCGACTTCGCCCCGCACCTGGACGGTCCCGGTCGTGGGTGCCAGCGTTCCGGCGACGATCTGCAGTAGCGTGCTCTTGCCGCTGCCGTTGCGGCCCAGGATACCCACCATCTCTCCGGGGTACACGTCGAAGCTGATGTCCCGCAACGCCCAGAACTCCCGGTAGTACTGCCGCCGTCCCCACATGAATGCCTGCTTGAAACGGTCTGCGGGACGGTCAAACATCCGATAGACCTTCCCCAGCGACCGAATGATGATTGCCGCGTCGGTGCGTTGCTCGGAAGATGGCACGTGTTGTTGGCCTGCTATCGGCATATTACTTGTATTCGGTGTTCCGGTGCAAAGGTTTACCGCCATCCTGCGGCGTGCCCGAAGATCAAGCAAGAATTACCCTTGTCAGATCACGTCGGCGAACGCCCGCCGGCTTTTCATGAAGAACGCATACCCAAGCACCGCCACGATTACCCCGACCACCAGCATCGCCGCCCACCAGTCCCACTGGGGCAGGCGGCTGTCGAGTGCCACTTCACGGGCCTGCTCCGCCGCCTGGGTCAGCGGATTCAGTCGGACCAGGGTCACGCATACCCGCGGCGCGTTTCGCTCCTCCAGCATCTCGACGCTGTAGAAAATCGGTGTCAGCAGGAACAGAACCTGAACAATGACGGCGATGGTATGCCCGATATCGCGCACGAACACGCCCAGCGCCGCCAGGAACCAACCCAGCCCCAGCGTGGTCAGGCAGACCGGCAGGATTACCACCGGCATTAACAGGGTGCTCCATGAGGGCGGACCGATCAGTACGCACCGGCCCACCAGCCAGACGCCCAGCCCGACCCCCATCGTCACCAGGCTGCTCAGCAGGGCGGCAGGGACCAGGCTTTCCAGTGGAAATACCACTTTCTTGACCAAGTTGGGGTTCTGAAGCACCAGGAACGGCGAGCGGTTTGCCACCTCGGCGAACACATTGAACACCAGCATGGCGATGAACATGTTGATGGCGAACGTCCCCGGCCCGGAAGCCGCTCCGGTCCCGAACTTCAGCTCGAAGATGACCGAGAAAATCACCGTGTAAACAGCCAGTAGCAGAAGAGGGCTGAGCACGGCCCACAGGACACCCAGGTACGAGCCGCGGTATTTTCCGGTCACGTCGCGACGGGCGAACTGGTAGATCAGACCACGGTGCGAGAGCAGGTTGGCCGCCATCCGCACCGGATTCAGCAGGGTGAGCCAGTGTGGCCCTGCCGTCGTCCTGAAGATGGTGTCACTCATCGTCTCGCCCCGATAACCTGGTGGTAAACGGCCTCGGTTGCCTCAAGCATTTTTTCGGCAGTGGGCACGTCAGGCAATCGCACCGCCGTTGCCTCCCGGCGGACGTGGTCCAGCGCCGCCGCCAGTTTCTCCGCGCTGCCGGGGCGGAAACGCATGTCCTCGTCAATCCGCTCCGTGATCCCGCCCAGATCGGAGCCCACGACCGGCACGCCCGCCGCCTGCGCCTCCAGCACCACGTAAGGAAAGTTTTCCGGGCACACGCTCGTGATTGCAAGGACATCCAGACTTCGCAGGAAGGTCGGCATTGCCTCTCGCGTCACTTGTCCGAGAAAATCCACGTTCAGTCCCGCCGCGGCCTGCTGCAATTTCCGCCAGGATACGCTCTGCCCGGCCGATCCCGCCAACCGC
>DATIKE010000345.1:0-3612 GCA_035477895.1 Phycisphaerae bacterium | reverse complement strand
CGTCTACCCGCTGGTCGAGGAATCGGACGTTCTCGATCTCAAGGCCGCGACCGTCGAAGTCGAGCACATCCGCGAACTGCTGCCGGGCTCGCGGGTCGGGCTGCTGCACGGTCGGCTCAAGAAGAACGAGAAACAGGCGGTGATGGATGCATTCAAGCAGGGTCGCCTCGACGTGCTCGTCTGTACGACGGTCATCGAGGTCGGGGTGGACGTGCCCAACGCGACGGTGATGGTCATTCAGCACGCCGAGCGGTATGGCCTGGCCGCCCTGCACCAGCTTCGCGGCCGGGTGGGACGCGGCGGCAAGCCCTCGATCTGCTTGCTGATGAGCGACAGCGGCTCCGGCCCGGCCCCGCGGCGGCTCAGGGTGCTGTGCGAGACGACGGACGGCTTCAGGATCGCCGAGGAGGATCTGCGGCTTCGCGGCCCGGGCGAACTGCTGGGCACGCGGCAGCATGGGTTCCCCGAATTGCGGGTGGCCAACCTGATCGAGGACACGGAGCTGCTCCTGCAGGCCCGGGACGACGCGGCGGCCATTGCCTCGCGCGACGGCCGGCTGGCGGACCCGGCTCATCAGCCGCTGCGCGACGAGCTTCGCCGCCGTTTTCGCGACAAGGTGGCATTCATCGATGTCGCATGATAGATTCTGTCTCGCATCGCCCGGAGAACCACATGGACGATCGAGTACTCGATACACTGAAATACGACGCCCAGGGGCTGATTCCCGCCATCGTGGTCGACGCCGACAGCGGCGAGGTGCTCATGATGGCATACATGAACCGCAACTGCCTGGCGGAATCGATACACACGGGCAGGACGCACTTCTGGTCACGGTCCCGCCAGAAGTACTGGATGAAGGGCGAATCCAGCGGCCACACGCAGGAGATCCAGGAGATTCTGGTCGACTGCGACATGGATACGGTCCTGATCCGGGTGAAACAGCACGGCGCCGCCTGTCACAACGGCTATAAGAGTTGTTTTTACCGCAGGCTGCAGTCTGACGGAAGCTGGCAGGTCATCGCCGAGCGGGTTTTCGATCCCGAGAAGGTTTACGGCAAGAAGGAATGATGCCAACGCGACCCGCCCTCACACCCTTACGGACGAAGCTCGTCTGGCTGGCAGCCGCCATGCCGGCCGCCGTCGGTTTGGCGTTTCGCTATGGCCAACTCGATCGAATCCCCGGTCTGACTGAACCGATCCTGCCCGCCTCGGTTGTCCGCATTCTGCTGATCGCGGCCGCCGGCGTTTTCGTTCTCGGCCAGCTTCTGATGACCTTCCCGCCGGAACTGCTCGGCGAGCGATTTCGCAAGTGGTGGCCCAACCTCCTGGCGGTGGTCGCCGGCCTGATCTGGTGGGGGTATGACCGGCCGGGCGAAGCGCTGATTCTCGACGCGGCGGGGGCCTACATTCTGGCCGTGGGCGCCTGGGGCATTGCCCGCGCGGGTCTCCACGCCCTGACCCAGGGCGGCGGTTACGAGCGATGCCGGCCGGCCGGCTGGCGACTGCTGGTCGCCGGGCTGGTGCTGGCCGCCGTGGGCGGCGCCGTTCTGTCTCTGCCGGCTTGCTGGAGCGGAACCTACCCCGTGAACTGGGACAGCACCTACCCCGGGCAGGCCCGGGGCGAACTCTGGATGCATTGGCTGGACTGCTCGTTCACGGCCGCCGCCGCCCTGACCGGCACCGCTTTGGTCGTTCAGGACATCGGCCTCGAATTCAATTCGGCAGGACACGTCGTGCTGATGGTCCTCATGCAGATCGGCGGCCTGGCCGTTCTGGCGATCGGAACCGCCGCCGCCTTGCGTTTGCGGCGAATGATAGGCTGGGGCGCACCCGACGACGATATTTCCCCCCGCGGGGTCCGGCGACTGATCGCGAGCGTCTTTCTGATCTTTCTCCTTGCCGAAGCGGCGGGGGCTTTCTTTCTACAGCCGATGTGGGACGGCTCGGCGGACGCGAACTTTGCCGACGGCGGCGACCGGCGGATCTCCGGCGCGTTTCACGCGATCAGCGCTTTGTGCAACGCCGGCCTCGCTCTGCCGCGCGACAGCATGGTGAACTACCGGGACTGTTGGCTCATGTATGCGGTGATTCTGCCGCTGATGATCATGGGCAGCATCGGCGGGCCGGTCCTCGTCGAACTGCTTCGGCGTCTGGTACGCCGGGGCGGGCTGGGGCTCCGCTCGCTTTCCCCGCACAGCGGTTTTACCCTTCTGGGCACGGCCGTGATGCTCGCCGGTGTCGCCGTGCTGCTTGTAGCCATCGAAAGCACGCCGAACCTGCAGCTCCGCAACCCCCGCAACGACACCCCCGGGCGCCTCCTGCTTCCGAACGCGGCGTCTCAACCGGCCGGCTTCCCCACCACCACGGCCCAGGCGCAGGAACGAGTCCGCTCGCAGCGCCTGGCGACCATGGAATGGCCCGAGCGATGGAAGGCCGCGGTTTTCCTCAGCGCGGCCTCGCGGACCACCGGGATGCGGACGGTCCGAATGGACGAGTCCTCGCTCTCGCCCGCCGGGCGCTTCGTGCTGATGGCCGCCATGCTCGTCGGCGGTGATGTGGGCGGGACAGCGGGGGGGCTTCGGCTGACCGTCGTCCTGCTGCTTCTGGCGGCGATTCGCTTCCGCTGGACGTCGGATTCATCGGCCGGCAACATTTCGCCCGGAGCTCGGCACCAGGCGCTCGCCGTTGCCGCTGGCCTGGTCGCGTGCATGGCTCTACTGATCGGTGCGACCACGCTCGTTCTGGCCTACCGCGAGACCGGCTCGCCGATCGCCTGCATGTTCGAGGCGATCAGCGCCTGCTGCAACGTCGGGTTCTCGACCGGCCTGACGGACCAGTTGTCCGTGCAGGGTCGGGTCGCGGTCATCCTGGCCATGCTGCTGGGCCGGGTTGTTCCTTTGGCGTTTCTGCTTCGCTGCCTGCGCGTGCCGCCCGTGCCGATGCCGCCCGAGCCGGTAGCGAATGGATGAGTTCCGGGGGCAACGCGATTTGCCAGAGGCATCCTCGAAAAGTACATCCGTCGGCTGCCCTCGTTAATAATAACGCTTCTTGGCGGGAAGAGATGTTCCCTGCAAGGAGGATTCACGCCTGTCGCTGGAGCCATTCGCCGGTCGGATCGATGTGGCGGTCCCAGTGGGCGCTGGCCAGGGTCTGGCCAAGGGCCTGGGTTTCTTTCACGCCGCTGAGGACGCCGGCCCGCATCATGAGCACCAGGACGGCGGCGGCGGCGGACAATGAGGCTCGGGCGATGTGAACCTGGACGCGCTGCCAGAGGGGTAGATCGGGCCGCATCCGCAGAAGGCGGGTCGCGGCGGCCGAGGCTCGGGTCACGCGACGCAGCATTCGCAAGGCCCGGCCATTGGCCCGGGCGTGCAGGTTGGGCGGCAAGGGCTGGCTGGACAGCAACATCAGCGAGGCGTGCACCTGGTTGACTCGGCAGACCTGCCGGGCACAGCCGGGGCACTCGGCCACGTGGTCCGCCAGCCGGGCCGGCAAAGGCCCGCCCTGAGTCGACCAGGCCGCCAGGTCCGGCCGATCGCATGCCGCCGGAACCGATACGCCGTGGCCGTCCCTCCTACTCATTCTGGTCGGGCTTCGGTGAATCATGCTCAG
>DATIKE010000344.1:0-9541 GCA_035477895.1 Phycisphaerae bacterium | reverse complement strand
CGCCACCTGGACCCGCGGATCGTCCGGTCGTTCCATCGTCTGATTCAGGGCACCGCGAGCGTCGCGGCTTCCAATCGCCCCCAGGGCCAGAGCGGCCATGGACCGGACCCGCATCACCTGCAGGTTCGGCGGATCGTCCGGCAGGTCGCGTTTCGGCTCGTTCCAGTTCAGCGACCGCAAGGCGAGATCGTACCCTTCGGCCGATCCCTGCATCCCGAGCCCCCGGGCCGCGGCGAGCCGGGCCTCGATGTACGGCGCGCTGTTCAGCCTCGTCCGTAAAGCGGCCCGGGCCTGCTCGGTTTTGACCCGTCCCAGTGTCAACAGAGCGAAAGGCTGCTTGAAACCCAGCCCGCCATACGCGTCGTGGATGAAACGGGTCGTCGCGTAGGCATCACCCAGCAGGGCCATCGCTTCGAGTGCCTGCAGGCGGACACCTTCGTCATCATCCGACGTCGACGCCCGGGCGAGCAGCGGCACGACATTCCGGTTATCCAGGCGCCCGAGGGCCAGGACGGCGTTTCGCCGCACCTCGGGCTTCGGGTCTGAAAACAGCACGTCGCGCCAGGCTTTGCGATGTGAGAAGTCCCCCATTCTTTCGAGGGCGAACCAGGCGGCCACGCGCACGCTGGGGTCGGGATCGTTGGCGAGCGGCTGGACGGCCGAGCGAGCGTTCTGGTCGGCCCGTTCGCCGAGCCCCATGCATGCCGCAAAGCGAACGCCCGGATGCTCGTCCTTCAATCCCTCGCGCAAGAGGAGCCCGGCCTGTTCGGGCAGGACATGGACGAGGGCTTCCATGGCCTGAGCCCGCACGGCCGGATTGTCCGGGAATCTCGCCCCTGCGCGAATGAACTGGGTCGCCCGCTCGCGCAGAACCTCATCCGACGGTGCGGCCAAGCCGCAGCCGGCCATGAAAATGAGCCCGAGCAGGCCGATCCGGCCGGCCACTCTGCTCATAAGCCCTTTCATATCGCTGCCTCCCTGCGCCACTATTAACAGTCTACTTTCGCGTCGCACGCAGCGGCCACCACTTCCTGCCCCGGACCCACCTGACGGTCGCGTCGACGGCCACCCCCAGCATCAGCACGCCGCACAACATCGCGAAGAGATCCCCGTAGCGACTGTAGAAGGTCACCCGGCGATCCAGAAGCAGGGTCGCGACCCTGACGCCGACGCCGCCGGCCCGCGGATGGATCTGGGACTCGCCGACCACGTCGTACCACGCCCCGTCCGGGCGGATAAAGCCGCTGACCCCGGTGTTCACCGCCCGGGCCACCGCCACCCGGTTCTCCACCGCCCGGAAGGCGCAGTTGGCCAGATGCTGCGGCTGTTGCGTTCCATGCCCGAACCAGCCGTCGTTGCTGATGTTGAGCATGAAATCAACGCGCTTGCGGCCTGTGACGTCGGCCACGAACTGCCGGAAAAGCTGCGGAATGACGTCCTCGTAACAGATCGTGATCCCGAAACGATACTTCGGTTCCTCGCTGCCTCGCGGATGCATGGTGAAGGTGGTGGGCCCGCGACCACGGGTCAGCGAGTATTCAACCCCGCCCCGCCCCCAGGGGTTGAAGTCGCTGTCGTTCAGCCAGCGGTAGAGCCAGAAGAGACTCTTGGTGTAGCGGAACGGAACGAACTCGCCGAAGGGAACCAGGTGGATCTTGTCATAACGGGCCGGCTCGGACACGTCCGGGGCGTAGACGTAGGCTGAGTTGTACCGGTGGGAGGCGGGGTATGAGCCGGCCGGCTGGGGCTCGTCGGCCATCGCTCCCACGACAACGTGGGCACCGGACTCGTCCGCCCGCCGGCGGAACTCCCGGTGATATTCCCCGCAGACCTCGGAAATGGCGCGGGCGGCCGGGTTGAGGTACATGGTCCAGGGCGTCTCGGGAAGCACGATCATATCGGGCTCGTGCGCGGCGGCCTCGTCCATGAGCTTGAAGTAGCAGTCGCGCTTCTGACTATCGGGGGCACCCAGGGCGTTGGGGTCCGCGGCGAGCAGGAAGTCCCCTTGCAGGACGGCCACCCGCGGCCCCTCGACCAGTTGCTGGGTCGCCAGGCGATATCGGCCATAAAACACCGTGAACCCCAGTAGCACGATGACCACGCCGGCGCCGCGCCAAACACCAACCGGCAGCGACTTCGCCCGGGCGAATCGCATCGCAATCCCGCTCAGCAGGAGGTCCACCAGCCATCCGTTGACCGCGGCGAGAACGAACGACACGCCGAATGCTCCGGCCAGGTCGGCAATCTGGATCATGGTCTGCAGGTGGATCTGGCTGTGCCCGAGGAGAAACCAGGGGAAACCGAGCGGGCCGCGCGAGCGGAGCAGCTCCACAGCCGTCCACACCAGCGGGAAGGCAATTGCCGCGGGAAGGCTGCGTTTGCGGTACAAGTGACGGACCAGCCACGAGGCTGGCAGGAAGTAACTGCCGAGATACAGCGAGCCGGCCAGGTAGCCCTCCGGCGTCGTCGAGTACAGCCACCGGAAATGAAACAGGAAAAACGCCAGCCCCAGGGCCATCGAGGCCAGATGAACGTGCAGCGTTCGCTTCGCGCCGCAGACCACCAGCAGCCAGGGCACGAACACGACGTAGCCCAGAGGCCACCATGACAGCGACTCGAAGAGCGGCAGGCTAAGCAGCCAGGTCAGCGCCGCCGCCGCATAGAGGGGCCAGACGCCCTCCAGCCGGCCGCGCTGATCGAAGCGCAGCGACCACCCGCGGGAGGCCTGCTCCCGCCCGCGGGCTCGTCCGGGTCTCCGTCTTCGGGAAGATGAACGCTTCACGCGATGGAACCATCCATGGACGCACGATCCGATCCGCACACACACCACGCGCAGGCCCGCATTCTAACGCATGAGCACCTTTCATGCGCCCGCAAGGCGGCGACGGTGTTCCTTTCACCGGTCGGCGAATCCCCGGGGATGAGACTCGTGCCACCGCCACGCGGATTCAACAATGTCCCTGATATCCGTGTGTGTTGCCTGCCAGCCGAGCACCTCGCGGATGCTCCCGGGGTCCGCGACCAGTACCGGGGGATCTCCCGGCCGGCGCGATCCCTCCTCGACGGTGATTTTTCGGCCGGTCGCCGCCCGGGCGGTCTCGATCACCTCGCGGACACTGCAACCGTGTCCGGTGCCGACATTGAAGGCCTCCGCTTTGCCGGCGGCCAGCCGCTCAATCGCCAGCCGATGGGCGGCCGCCAGGTCCTCCACGTGAATGTAATCCCGGATGCACGTGCCGTCCGGCGTGGGGTAGTCCGTTCCGAAGACCGTCACCTTCGGCCGCTGCCCGAGGGCCACCCGCAGCACGATGGGAATCAGGTGCGTCTCCGGATCGTGGTCCTCGCCGATCGAACCGTCACTCGCGGCGCCGCAGGCGTTGAAGTAGCGCAGCGAACAAGAGCCCAGGCCCCACGCCCGGGCCGAGTCCTGCAGCATCCACTCGACACCCAGCTTCGACCGGCCGTAGGGGTTGATCGGCCTCTGCAGGGTGTCCTCGGTGATGGGCACGCGATCCGGCATGCCATAAGTCGCGCACGTCGAGCTGAAGACCAGCTTCCGCACGCCGGCCTCGCGCATCACCTCGAGCAGATTCAGCGTGTTGGCCAGGTTGTTTCGGTAATACTCCAGCGGTTTCTCGACGGACTCACCGACGTACGCGTAGGCCGCGAAATGCATCACCGCATCGAAGCCCCTGCCCACGAGGGCGGCCCGCAGGACGTCGGCGTCGGCCAAGTCGCCGAGAACGATCGGCAGTGACTTGGACACCGCGGCCCGGTGACCGTACACCAGATTGTCGAACACCACCACGTCGTGCCCGCGGTCCACAAGATCGCGCACGCAGTGGCTGCCCACGTAGCCCGCCCCGCCGGTCACGAATACGCGCATCGACGATCGATCCTTTCCATCCGTGCCGGCCGACCGATTATTTCGGCGTTTCGGCGTTTTAGTCCGCCACGACGTCCGACATCGCCGAGATGCTGAATGCCACCTGCCGGAGCACGAAGATCCGGCGGCGATTCACGTGAACCCCCTCGTGGGCCGATTCGGCGATATACTGCTCGCGCGTGGCGTGGCCTTCCGAGCAGTTATGCAGGTCGGCGTTCTCGAGCCAGAAGCCCCGCTCGTCGTGGGACACCAGCCTGCCCATGTACACGATGGGGCCGCAGGTGTCTATGACGACGTCGCGCCCGACGAGCTGGTCCAGATCAGATGACAACCCGCGTCTCCCGTGCCGGCCGATTCCGTCCCGACCGCGCCTTGGCCGGAGCCCCGGCAGTACCACCGCCTCGATCGGATTATCCTACGTCCGCCGGCGCAGGAGGGTCAAGGAATCCACCCCGCGCCGGCCAAGCTGCCGAACGCGCCGCCGATCCGTTATGTTATGATACCCGCCCCCTGGAAGAAGGTGTCCCGATGCAGTCGTTTCTGCTGATCCTTGGCCTTGCGGTGCTGGTGGTCGTGTCGGCGGTCACATTGATCACCCGGCGACGAGAAGCACAAACCCTACGCGCTTTCGCCGCCCGCCGCCGCCTGAATTTCAGCTCCGAGGACCTGATCGACCTGCACGCACGGTATTATCCGCTCGCCGTCATCCGCCGGGGGCGCAACCGCTTCGCGTGGAACCTGCTTTACGGCACGACCGACGAGGGGCTCGTCTCACTGTTCTGCTACCGATATGATCTGGGCTTCGGAGTCAATCAGGTGCAGCGTGCGTGGTGGCTGGCGGTCATCGAGACGTCGCGAAACCACCCGGGGTGGCAGGCCCGGCGGGATTCAGCCGGGGCCGGAGATGCGGACGAAAGTCGCCACCGCGGCCGACTCGGCGATTTCACGCTCACCTCCGATCAGGACGATGTCCTCGAGCGCCTGCGAGAAATCGGCATCGAGACCTTTCTGCGCGAAAAGCCGGACCTTCAGTACGTCGAGGCTCACGGCCAACTCGTGGTCGTGGCCGCTGCGTACGATCGCGACCCGCGCATGCCGGCACACCTGCTCGACGCGGTCAGCAGCCTGGTGCGGCTGCTTGACGGGCACCGGATCTGAGCCCTCCCATTGCGGCCGGATCACCCGCGATCAATGCCCGCGGATCTCTGGCTCGCAATCGCTGGATTGAAGCCTACTCCCGGACGACGGGTTTTTCTCCCTTGATCACCGGCGGGAGCAGGATCTTGAAGGACTTCACCGTGGTCACCATCCGGCCGGTCAGCATGTCGACGAACACCACGTGAGCGATCAACTCGTCGTGAATGGGGACCTGTCCCGTGGGCCATGGGCAGCGGACGGTGAAATGACTGGTCATGAGCCGGCCGTACCACATCTTCCGCGTCGTGGGCACATCGAACTTGTATTCGGCCACCACGTTGCGGTTCGGCGGGCAGAGCGGATCGAGGATGGTGATCTTGATGGTTCCGGCCGCCTTGATCACGTGCCCGTCACGATCGACGGGCTGGACGTAAAGCACCAGGCCGTCGTCACCGGCCTGACCGTCGGAGTTGTACCCGCCGGAGAGCTTGGCCAGTCTGATCCGCACCGGCGTAACCAGCTCATCGAGCATCTCCGGCCTGCTCAGGCCGCGAAGCCGCGTCATCTGCCCCTGGAGCTGACGGCTGAGCTGCTGCTCCTCGGCCAACTGCTGTTCGAGGCTTCGCACCTTTTCCTGGGCCAACAGCAGGTTCCGCTGCGTGTCCTGATACTTCTCTGCCGGCACGGTGTTGCACCCGGCCCCAAGCGACACCGCCAGCAAACCCAGAAGCCCCGACAAAACCTTGTGTGGAGCAGGCATCCTGCCGGTCTGTGTTCTGTTGGAGACCCTAGCCCAACACGGTCCAGGCAGCTTGTTCCGAAGCACACGTGTTCCGGTCATCACGGTCAACACCCCCAGGCAGAATGTACCGGGGGCATCATATCAGAAAAGCCAAGCCCCGGGCAGCACTTGCCCGGGGCCTGGGGGTGAATTGCTCGACTGCCGTATCGCGGGTCGTCAGGTCGGCGGCGGCCCGGCTGTTGTCACCTGGCGGTAAACCGCCCGGGGGGACGCCTCGCCCGTCAGCCGACGTCGTTGTTCTCGTTCTGCACCCGGGCCGGCAACTCCGACGCCCGGTCGAGGATCGTGTCGGCCAGGCCGTAAGCCACCGCCTCGCCGGCATCGAGCCACTTGTTGCGGTCGCAGTCCCGCTCGATCTGCTCGAGCGGCTTGCCGGAGTGCTTGGCGATGATCTCGTACAGGCGGACCCGCAGACGGATGATCTCCGCGGCCTCGATGGACAGGTCGGTCGCCGGGCCTTCGAGCACCCCGCCGATCAGCGGTTGATGCAGCAGCAGCCGGGAGTTGGGCAGCAGGAAGCGCTTGCCCTTGGCCCCACCGCACATCAGCACCGCCCCCATGCTGGCGGCCATGCCGATGCAGAACGTCTGCACGTCGCAGCGGAGGAACTGCATGGTGTCGTAGATCGCCAGGCCGGCCGACACCGACCCGCCGGGCGAGTTGATGTACAAGTTGATCGAGGCCTTGGCGTCCTCGTTGGACAGGAAGAGCATCTGGGCGATGATCGTGTTGGCCGATGCGTCGTCGATCGGGCCGCCAAGGAACACGATCCTGTCCTTCAGCAGCCGCGAGTAGATGTCGTACGCCCGCTCGCCGCGGCCGGTCTTCTCGATCACAATCGGTATCAGGTGCTGGTCGTAAGTCATGGTTTCTTCTTTTTCTTCTTGTCCTTGTCCGGATCGCTCAGGATTTCATCCACGATGCCGTAGGTCAGGGCCTCGTCGGCGTTCATGAACCGGTCGCGCTCGATCTCCCGCTCGATCTTGTCGGCCGGCTGGCCGGTGTGACGCGACAACAGCTCGTTGAGCATCTTCTTGTCCTTGAGGATCTCCTCGGCCTGAATACGGATGTCCTCGGCCTGACCGGTGATCCCGCTGTATGGCTGGTGCAGCATCACCTTGGCATGCGGCAGGGCGAACCGCTGGCCCTTGGTCCCAGAGGCCAGAATGATCGCCGCACCGCTGGAGGCCTGCCCGATGCAGTAGGTAGCCACGTCGCAGCCCAGGAACTGCATCGTGTCGTAAACAGCCAGCGTCTGGTCCACCAACCCCCCCGGCGAGTTGATGTACAGGTGGATCGACTGATCCTTCTTGATCGACTGCAGGTACAGCATCCGCATGATCACGATACTGGCCGTCCGCTCGGTGATCGGGCCGGCCAGGAAAATGATCCGGTTCTCCAGGAGCATGTCCTCGATGGACATCTCCCGGTACCGCTGGTACGGCGGAGGCTGCTGGTCGAAGCTGCGCAGTATCTCTCGCGGGTCTGGCATGAAATCCCTTCCAGATAATCAGGTCGCGTCCGCGTCGTCGGACGCCTTGCTCTTCTTCCTGGGCGGCGATCGTTTGGGCTTGGCCGGTTGAACCTCGCCCTCGGCCAGCGGCTCTTCCGCAGGGGCCGCCTCTTTCCGGGCGCCGGATTTCTCTTTCTTATTCTTATCGGCAGACTCGTCCTCAGTCTTGCCCTGCGGCTGGACTTCGGTGACCGTGGCTTTCTCCACGAGCTTGGCCACGATCTTGTCATCCCGGATCCGGGTGAACAGGTTGTCGATGACGTTCTGCTTGATCAACTCGTCGCGGACGCGGTCGAACCGGCGCCCCTGGCGGCGGGCGATCGCCGCGATCTGGGCGTTGACCTCGGCCTCGTCGACCTCGACCTCGAACTGCTCGGCCAGCTTCGCGAAGATGAACGCCAGCTTCATCCCGGTCACCGCGTCCTTGCGGGTCCGGGTCTCGAGCTCGTCGACGGCCTTCTCCACCTCCGCCGGGGGCATCCCCTGCTGATACAGTTCGATCTTCCGCCGCATGGTCACGTGGTGGATCTGCCGCTCCGACAGACGCTCCGGCAGATCGAACGATGTCTTGTCCAGCAGGTACTGGCAGACCTGATCGGCCATGAGCTTGCCGATTTCCTCGTCCTGGCGGCTCTCCATGTCCGTCTTCACCCAGTTCCGCAACTCGGAGACGGTGTTGAACCCGAAACGCTTGGCGAACTCGTCGTTCATCTCCGGGAGCTGCATCCGCTGAATCTGCCGAACCGTGATCGTCAGGTCGGCCTGCTGGCCGCGGAACTCGGCCTTGAAATAGGTGTCCGGGATTGGGCCGGAGGCCTTCCGCGTGTCGCCGGGCTTGGCGCCCACCAGGACCTCACCGAGGTTCTGCAGGACCACGCTGTCGACCACCTGCGGGCGGGCCGCCAGGCGCACATTCTGCTCCTCCTTCAACACGGTCTCGCCGCAGGTCATCTTTAAGTCGGCGGTGAGCACGTCGTCCACCTCCACCGGCCCCTCGCCGACCGGGGTGTAGGTGCCCTGTATGCCGCGAAGCTGATTCATCTGCGCGTCCAGCTTCTCGTCGGTGATGGTGACGACCGGCTTCTCCACCGGGATGCCGTCCAGCTCCGGCAGATCGAACTCCGGCTGGACCTCGACCTCGCACGAGAAGACAAAGGGCCCTTCTTTCGGGACCTCCATCAGATCAGCCGCCTTGCTCACGTCCATCAGCGTCTCGGTGTCCGCCCCCTTCTCCTTCGCCCAGATAAGCGGGTCGCCGAGGGCCTTGAGGTCGATCTTCTCCGTAGCCGCCATGTAACCGCTGCTCAGGAACTGGGACACCAGCGTCTCGCCGACCTCGGTCCCGAACCGCTTCTCAAGCAGCCGCCGGGGCGCCCGGCCTTTGCGGAACCCGGGGACCAGGGCTTCGCGGCGCAGCTCGTCGTACTGCTCGTCGAACTGGGTACTGATCGTCTCGCGTGGGACGGTGATCGTCAGCTTCTTGCGGAGCGTCGCCACGTCCTCGACGCGGACATCGACCGCCTCCTTGAGCTTGTCCTGCAACGACGGCTCAGCCGCCTCCTGGCCCCCGTCCTCGTCGCCTTGCGTCTCTTCCTGATTCAGGACGTCCTCATCGGCCATCGAACGCTCTCCTCGAAGTAGCCTGCCACTTCAACAAAAAAGCCAACCGCCGTCGCCCGTCGATCCACGCTCGCATTTCCAAGCGTTGGTTATCTGGGGGCAAAGCCGGTTGGCTTTCTTCCATTCCTTGCAACCGCAGCCAACGCCTGGCCGGAATCTTGCGATACCTGCAGCCGGTACCCCGCGGTCACAACACGCTATGGGGTTTTCAAAAGCGGGTGATGGGACTTGAACCCACGACATTCACGTTGGCAACGTGACGCTCTACCACTGAGCTACACCCGCGTCGCCGCCGGGCGTCGTCGCCCGACCGACATCTTTCTATATCGGCGGATGCCGCGATGCAAGTCGGAAAATCCGGATAGCCGCGGCAGGCAGGGCTTCCGCAGACCGTGCGGGCATGAGACGGCCAGCACTGGCACGCGACGCCGCCATGCACGTAGACTGCCGCAATATGCCGCCTGCTGACAGCGATTTCGCCGCCGCTGCTGCTGATCCGCCGGTCACGTGCCCGGCGAGGCCGACGTTTCTGCTGGCCAAAGGGATCGCGGACCGCGTTGCGGCGCTTGTCGCGCTCGTGCTG
>DATIKE010000343.1:0-1865 GCA_035477895.1 Phycisphaerae bacterium | reverse complement strand
CCCGTTGTCGGCTTCGATGACCTGGTATCCATGTCCCTCCAGGACCCGGCGAGCCAGTCGCCTGACGAGCAGATCGTCCTCACACAGCAGGACGATCTCGTTGCCTCCGACGTGTGCCTGGGGAACCGATTGCTCCTCGATCAGAGCCCCTCCCTGCACGGCTGGGAACAAGAGCCTGAAGGTGGATCCCTCACCGGGTATGCTTTCGACGGTGACATGGCCGTTCGCCTGTCGGACTATTCCGTATACCATGGCCAGGCCCAGCCCGGTTCCCTTGCCCACCGGTTTGGTCGTGAAGAAGGGCTCGAACAGGTGGCTCAGGGTGTCTTCGTCCATGCCGGTTCCGGTATCGCTGACCGCGATCACCACATGCGGACCGGGCTTGGCGTCGATGTGGCTGCTCACGTATTTATCGTCCACATCAACCGCGGTCACCTGTATCGTGATTCGGCCTCCCTGGGGCATTGCATCGCGAGCGTTGATGGCGAGGTTCAGGATGGCCTGCTCGATTTCTCCCGCGACAGCCAGAATGGAATACTGGCCGGGTTCCAGCACGATCCTGAGCCGAATGCCTTCCCCGATGACCTGTCTGAGCATGTTCTCGGTGCCAATGACGACCTGCCTGGGATCGAGCATTTGGGGTCGGAGCGCCTTGTGTTTCCTGCTGAAGGTGAGAAGCTGTTTGGTCAGGGTCGCGGCGCGTTCCGCCGCGTGGCGTATCTCCTTGAGGGCGTCGATGGTGGTGGGATCCTGTTGGGCTGATTTTGCTCCCGAGGCCCGCAAGGCACGGTCGCTGTTGCCGAGAATGACGGTGAGGATGTTGTTGAATTCGTGGGAGATGCCTCCGGCCAGCAGCCCCACGGCCTCCAGCTTCTGGGCATGCCGAAGTTGGGCCTGGAGCTGGGCGCGTTCCTCCTCCGCGCGTATGCGCTCGGTGATGTCGTTGACCGCGGACTGGTATCCGACGACCACGCCGCTCTCGTCGCGCACGACGGTGGCGAGGCCGTGGGCGATGAAGGTCGAGCCATCCTTCCGCTTCGCGGTATAATCGCCGTCCCATTCGCCATTCGTGTCCAGTGCCGTCAGTATGGCAGTTGCCTTATCCCTATCCTGAAGGAAGTCGGACACCCGTTTCCCGATAACCTCGTGCTTATCCTGATAGCCCCAGACTCGCAGGAACGCCGCGTTGCACTGGGTGATGGATCCGCCCAGGTCCGCGATGCTGTTCGCCGCTATCGAGGAGTCAAAAACCAGGTTCTTGAGGCTCAATTCATCTTCCGCCCGCTTGCGATCGGCGAACTCCCGGGTCAGCGACTCGTTGACTCTCGTCAGGTCGGCGGTCCGTTGCCGGACCCGGGTTTCCAGCTCGTCGCGCGCGCGGCGCAGGGCCTCCTCCGCGTAGGCCCGGTCGAGTGCCGGGGCCACCATGTCCGCGACTTGCATGAGCAGACGCAGATCGGTCTCGTTGTATCGCAAGGGAGTGTACGATTGGGCGGACAGTATGCCGATCACGTTTTTTCCGCTTCGTACCGGAACATACATCAGACTCGCCGACGGGCGCCTGACGTCACCGAGCCGGTGAAGCGCCGGTTCGGATTCGCCCGGCGCGCGGTTGAGCAGAACCGGCTCGCCATTCAGCAGCGGCCGCAGCGATTCGCTCAGGTTGGGCAGACGCCCGCCGGCCGTGGGCGATGCTCGCTTCTCGCCGTTGATGGTGTCCACGATGTGCAGGGTGTGGAAGTCGTCTTCCCCCGGCCGCCTCACCGTGAAGTAATGAGCATCCCATGCCAGCAGTTGACTCGTCCCCTCCTGAACCGCGTGGATCATGTTTTCGACATCGGCGGAAGCGGCCAGGCGCGTGGCCA
>DATIKE010000342.1:0-9284 GCA_035477895.1 Phycisphaerae bacterium | reverse complement strand
AGCTCAATCAGATTGGCTAATTCGGCTTCGGACTCGATATTAAACAGACCGATGCCCGCCGCGAGAGCCTGGCAGATCTCCACATCCGTCTTGCCCACGCCGGCGTAGGCGATCCTGGCGGGATCGGCGCCGGCCTTGAGTGCCCGGAACAACTCGCCGCCGCTGACCACGTCCATGCCCGCGCCCAGGCGGGCGAGCCGCCGCAGAATGTGGATGTTCTGGCAGCTCTTGACCGAGAAGCAGATCAGCGGATCAAGCGGCCCGAAGGCCTCCGCCACCGCTTCGAAATGCCGCTCCAGCGTGGCCGCCGAGTAGACATAGGTCGGCGTGCCGACCGCCTCGGCGATTCGCCGGGCAGGCACGTTCTCGCAGTACAGCTCCCCATCCCGGTAGGCAAAGTCATCCATCATCCGACTTCCATTTGCGGCAACTCGTTCAAAGAGCGGACATTACACCCGATCCGCACAGCCGAATCAACGCGGCGTGCGGACGGGTTCGCAGAGCACGAATTGGGCGCAGAAGTCCCTTGCCACACGGGAGGTCGAGTCCTGTTAATGGGATAATGGCCAGTTGGAGAGAACCGCGGCGGCGGTGACTTCGAGGCGCTCGGCCGTGCGGGGAAGAGCTTCGGCGATGGGGGTGCCGGGCGGGTTGATGGGGTGGTAGCTTCGCAGGACGGCCAGCGTCTGGTCGGCGCCTTCGCCGAGGCAGCCGGCCAGGGCGATGACCGGCACCGACGCAGCTTTGGCGGCCTGGCCCACACCGGCGATCACCTTGCCCATGACGGACTGGCGGTCGAGGCGACCTTCGCCGGTGATGACCAGGTCGGCATCGGCGATTCGCTCGGCCAGGCGGACGGCTTCCATGACGATGCGGATTCCCGGCTGCAGCTTCGCGCCGAAAAAGGCGACGAGTCCGGCGCCGAGTCCGCCGGCGGCGCCCGCGCCGGGCAGGTCGCGAACCTCTATCTGGAGGTTGCGACGGACCAGGTTCGCCAGATGGGCCAGGTTGCGCTCGAGCAGGCCGACCTGATCGGGCGTGGCGCCTTTCTGGGGCGAATAGACGGCGGCGGCGCCGCGCGGACCGCAGAGGGGATTGTCCACATCGCAGGCCGTCCGGATGGTAGTGGTCGCAATCCGCGGATCGCGGGTCGACACGTCGATCCGAGCAATATCATCGAGTGTTCCCCCGGTCATGCGGGTCGAAATAAGCCGTTGCTCGCCGTCGAAGAAGCGGACTCCTGCCGCCTGGGCGGCACCGGCTCCGCCGTCGGTGGTGGCCGATCCGCCGATCCCGATGATGATCTCGCGGGCCCCCGCGCCAACAGCGGCCAGAATGAGCTCGCCGGTGCCGTAGGTTGTGGTCAGCAGCGGGTTGCGGCGGGAGACGGGTACGAGCATCAGTCCCGAGGCGGCGGCCATCTCGATCACTGCGATGGGGCGGTCTTCGCCGAGCATGCCCCAGGTTGACCGGACGGGTTCGCCCAGCGGGCCGGTGACCGTCGACTCGTGCAGGGTGCCCCCCGTGGCCGCCACCAGTGTGGTCACGGTGCCTTCGCCGCCGTCTGCGAGGGGGACGAGGTCGAGCGTCGCGTCGGGTTTTGCCCGGCGCACGCCGCGAGCCACGGCCTCGCACGCATCCTTGGCCGACAGGGCCTCCTTGAACGAGTCGCAGGCGATGACGATCTTCATCGAACGCTCTCGATGCGGTTACCGGGCGGTCAGTGAACCCGCGAGCACGCGAATGAACATCTGCTGGACCTCGTAGACCTTGAAGGTCATCTTCTCGCCGCGGCCGACGTGCTCGAGGATGACCCCGACTTCCTCAAGGTTGCCGGGGAAAAACTTGCCGATCTGGAAGATGATCAGGCCGGGGACAAAGCCGGCCCGCTCGGCGGGGCTTCCCCGCTCGACCTGGGTGATCAGCAATCGGCCGTCGATGTCCAGCTTGCGGATCTGCTCCGGCGTCAGCAGGCGGACGACCAGCCCGAATTTCTGCCGAAGCAGGACGGCGCCGTCGGGAACCGGGATGGCCTCGGGGGTGATCGCGGCGGTGATCGACTTGCCGCCCCGTTTGAGCCCGAGGGTGAGGCGTTTTTTCGGGTCGGCCTGGAGCAGATGGATATAAAAGTCGAAGTCATGGGCGATCGGGTGGCTGTTGATGGAGACGAGTTCATCGCCGGGCTCGACACCGGCGGCGGCGGCCGGGCCGGTGGCCTCGACGACCTGGACCATGCCATGCCATGTCAGCCGCAGCCCGATCCGCAGGCGCTGGCGATGTTCGGTGGACAGCATCGCGGGCAGCGACTTGCGCAGGGTGTCGACGGGAATGGCGAAGCCGATGTTCTGGGCGTCCCCGCGGATGGCCGTGGTGATGCCGATCAGCTCGCCCAGAATGTTCAGTAGCGGCCCGCCGGAGTTGCCGGGGTTGATCCCGGTATCGGTCTGGATCAGGCCCTGGTACGTGTTGCCGTCGTTGAACGTGATTTTGCGGTCGACGGCACTGACGATTCCGGTGGTGACGGTGTGCTGGTAACCCAGAGGGTTGCCGATCGTCACGACGGTCTCGCCGATCAGGATATCATCGCTGCGGCCAAGGCGGATTGCCGGGAAGGTGCCCTTCTCCTTGATCTTGAGGACGGCCAGATCGTGGCTGTCGTCGAAGGCGACGGGGTCGGCCTCGTGCTCGCTGCCGTCGGCGAAGGTGATCTTGAGTCGGGCGGCGCGGGCGGCGACGTGGGCGTTGGTCACGACGTATCCGTCCGGGTGCAGGATGAAACCGCTGCCGAGGCTGGTGCGTTCGTAGCGGCGCGGCTGGCGGTCCGAAAATGGCGGGTCAAACAGATCGGGCACCCAGCCGAGACCGCTCTTGATCTCCATCACCTGCGTGGCCGCGATGTTGACCACACTGTCGCGGGCGTTCTCGACCACTATCACGACGGGGGTGCGGCGCAGCGATCGGGAGACCGCGTCCGCCGCGAGGGCGGGCCCCGAGTTCGTCGCAACCGCAAGAAGGGCTGTGACGAACTGACCCGGGACAAAGCAAAGGACCGGTCGCATGGATGCGTTTCTCTCTCCGGCGCAACGGCGTCTCATGCCTGGTTGATCGGCGGCAGGGTCACCGGGACGACCTTTCGGATGACCGGCTTGCGGGCCTGGAGTTCCTCGATGACTGCCTGCGGGATCGGCTCGTCGAGCTTGAGGACCATCAGGGCCGTATCCTTCTGCCGCGAGAGGGTCATGTCGGCGATGTTGACCTGGTGGTTGCCGAAGATCGTGCCGACCAGCCCGATGACGCCCGGCTCGTCGTGGTTGAAAATCACGATCATGTCGCCGGCCGGGATGAGATTCATCGGGTAGCCGGAAATGGCCATGATGTGCGGCAGGCCGTCGACGGAGATCTCGCCGGAGATCGCGTGTGCTCCGTCGCGGGTCTGGATGCAGACGGTGACCCGGTCGGTCTGGGAATCGGAGCTGAGGTCCGCGCTCTGTTCGAGCCTGATTCCGCGCTGTTTGACGAATTCGTTGACGTTGATCAGGTTGAGTCGTTTCTCGAAGCAGGGGTTGAGCATGTCGACCAGGAACTGCTTTTGGAGCGTGCCGGACAGGGCCTCGAGGGCTTCGCCGTGGGTGGTGGTCTTGACGCTCTCGATGACCCCGCCGCCAAGGTGCGACATGAGGATGCCCATGCGCCGGGCGAGGTCCAGGTAAGCCTTGTCGCGCGGCGACAGTTGACCGGGCAGGCCGGTGACGTTCACCGCCCAGCGGATCTCGTCCTTGACCAGGTAGTTCAGCAGGGCGTCGACGGCATCGAGCGTAACCGCCAACTGGGCCTCCTCGGTGGACGCGCCGAGGTGCGGGGTGAGCACGGTGTGCGGCGCGGACAGCAGGGGGTTGTCCTGGACCGGCGGCTCGGTGGCGTAAACGTCGACCGCCGCCCCGGCGACCTTGCCGGATGCCAGGGCCTCGGTCAGGTCGGCGTCGTTGATCACCGCTCCGCGAGAGCAGTTGATGATCCGCACGCCGTCCTTCATCTTGGCGATGTTCTCGCGGTTGATCATCCCCCTGGTGTCTTCGCTCAGGTGGGTGTGCAGCGAGAGGTAGTCGGCCTGGGCGAAGATATCGTCACGCGACTTGACCAGCTTGACCTTGCCGTCGACCGCGGTTTCACCGGAGTAGAACGGGTCGTAGGCGATCACCTTCATGCCGAAAGAGAGCGATCGCTGGGCGACGGCTGTCCCGACACGCCCCAGGCCGATGATGCCTAGGGTCTTGCCGGCCAACTGCGTGCCCGTGTAGTCGCCGCGTTTCCACTTGCGTTCGCGAACGTGAGCGTCGGCGGTCGGCACGTGCCTGGACAGGGCCAGCATCAATGCCATGGCGTGCTCGGCGGTGGACAGGGTGTTGGCGTCGGGGGTGTTCATGACCAGCACGCCGGCCTTGGTGGCGGCGGCCAGGTCGATGTTGTCCACGCCGACGCCCGCCCGGGCGATCGCCCGGAGCTTGCCCGGGTTGGCGAGCACCTTGGCCGTCACCTTCGCACCCGAGCGGACGATCATGCCGTCGTAGTCGCCGACGGCGGCGGCCAGATCGTCCTCCTTGAGCCCGGTCCGCACCTCGGCCTGAACACCAGGCACTTCCTCGAATTTCCTGAGGCCTTCCTTATCCAACGGGTCCGCGACCAGAATCTTGATCATCGCACGCACCTCAGAGTTGCTTGGGGTTGTCGAACCGGGGCGCCGTCGCCCCGAGCCGGCATTGTAATGAAAATCACGTGGGAGGTCATCCACCTCGACGGCGGTACTGAACGCCCATCCCGAAATCCGTGTGGGACAGGCTTCTCCGCCGCGGCGGACAGGCAGCCGGTCGGTGTGGGACCAGCCGGTCGGATTACAGGGTTTTGGGATGGGATCAAACGCGGGAGTTGATGCCGAAACGCTCGCGGACCATCTGGTTGAAGTCCGCGGCGTGGCGGGCCCAGTCGAGGTGGCTGAGGCGGCCGTACCGAACGATCGGCCGGCCGGCAACGAATACATGCACCGGGCGGGGCGGCTGGGCCATCATCAGGGCCGCGACGGGGTCTTGGGCAAAGCTGCCCGCGAAGGCCGGGTCGCAGTGGTCGAAGACGGCGAAGTCGGCGGCGGCACCGGGTTCGAGCCGGCCGAGTTCTGGTCGGTGGAGAACGTCCGCGCCGCCGACGGTGAGCATGCGGAATGCCTCGGCCGCGGTCAGGCCGGCCGGGTCGCCGCCGACGCGCTGGAGCAGCAGAGCCTGCCGGGCTTCGGCCAGCAGGTTCCCGCCGTCGTTACTGCTGCTGCCGTCGACACCGAGGCTGACGGTCACGCCGGCATTCAACATTTTGCGGATCGGGGCGATGCCGCTGCCCAGCCGCATGTTCGAGCAAGGGCAGTGGGCGACGGAAGTCCCCGTTTGCGCGAGCAACTCGATCTCAGCGTCGTTCAGGTGGACGCAATGGGCGAGGTAGACGTCCCTGCCGAGCCAGCCGTGACGTTCGAGGTAGGCGATCGGACGCAGCCCGAATCGTTCGAGGCAGAATCTTTCCTCGTCCAGGGTCTCGGCGGCATGTGTGTGGAGCAGGACGCCGCACTGACGGGCCAGCTCGCGCGTGGCATCGAACAGTTCAGGTGTGATGTTGAACGGCGAGCACGGCGCGAGGTCGATCCGTCTCATGGCGAAGGGCTTGGGGTTGTGAAACCGGTCGAGGATCCGCCGGCAGTCGGCCAGAACGGCGTCCTCGTTTTCGCAACAGTCGTCGGGCGGCAGGCCGCCGGCGGAGCGGCCCAGGCTCATGCTGCCGCGGCCGGCATGGATGCGCAGGCCAACAGCCTCGGCGGCCTCGATAATCGCCTCCAGCCGCACGTCCCGGCCGGCGGGAAACAGGTAGTGGTGATCGCTGGTCAGCGTGCAGCCGGACAGGGCCAGCTCGGCCAGGGAAGCCGTCGCCGCCTGCTTGAGCAGCGCATAGTCGACCGCCCGCCACTTCTCGTACAAGGTGGTCAGCCAGCCGAACAGCGGGGCGGCCTGGACCTCGGGCAGGCAGCGGGTGAGCGACTGGAACAGGTGGTGGTGCGTGTTCACGAGGCCGGGGACGACCAGGTGGGACGAACCGTCAATGACCACGATGTCCTGCAGGGTCGCGGAGGGCTGTCGGCCGGCCTGAACCGAAAGGGCCCATTCGATGTCCGCCTCGGTGACCAGGCGCATTTCAAGTAGGGTCTGGCCGATGACGCAATGGGTCCGCTCCTGTTGCCGCAGGGCCCGGGCGAACTGGTCCCCAGTGATGCGGCCCATGCGGATGAGGATCGCGCCCAGCGGCCGGCCGACAAGCTCGGCCAGGGGCGGGGCCGACGCGGCCGGCGGCGGGGTTCCCTGGGCCGGCGGGGTCGGCTCGACGGTCGTGATCACGCCGTCCTGGAAGGTAATGGAGGTATCGCGCAGGACGACCGGCCGGCTCTGCCGGCAGGTCACAATCGTGGCATGATCGATGCGGGTTCTCATGGTGTTCAGGTTGTCGTCCCGGTACTGCGTCACGCGGCAATACGAGCGGGCAAGAGCTTGCCTGATCGCGACGGCCGTGTCAACAACGGCAATACGCTCCAGGACCAAGGAAAAGGGCGCCCGGATGGGATCTCCCGGGCGCCCTCGGCGTTGTGGCTTTCATGTGAAGAGAGAGTAGAGGGGATAAGTCCAGGTACTGTCGAGGGCGATCGATTTGAGTAGTTGGCAGGGGTGCCCAGTACGAATCGCGTTGATCCCGGAGTTCACAATTGGACGCACACTCAGAGTCTATGGCATCAAAACCGGGCAAATGATCGGCTCAGACGCCGAGGAAACCTCGGCCAGACCAGCAATAGCCCGCCGTGAACACACGGCAGGGGCTCTCAAGCCGCACGTGCCCTTCCCCGCGCCGCCCGGAGGATGAGAGACATCCCAAATGGCACCGCCCGAACCTCACGAACCCACGTACCGGGCGTAAACCGATCGCGCTTCCTCGGGCCTGTCGGTTCCCTTCACCACCGCCCGGCCGTCGGAGAAGACCGTGAGTTCATAGTCGTCGATGGTCGCCTTCAAGAGCAGAGGATTGAATCGGGGGGCAACCCGGCAAGCGGGGCGGAGGCGATCGGCAAGCACAGCCAGGTCGATCTCGACACGTCGGCCGGGGAAAACCTGGACCGCGTTCCGCCCGCACAGGGTGATCGTTCGGCCGGCGTGCCGACCCTGAAGGTATTCGAACTGCCCGCGCCCGCAGCACAAGCACTCGCCGCTCTGGTAGGCTTTGCCGACATCCACGAATCGCGATCGGCCGGTCCATACATCGAAGGTCCACAGTCGCCGATCGACCGCCTCAAGCCGGCCGGCCAGAATCTTGATCGCCTCCATCGCCTGGCGACTGGCCACCATCGCTGCGACCGGGCCGAGAATGCCGGCGGTCTCGCAGGTCGGGTTCAACTCCGGCGGCGGCATCTCCTCGAACACACACTGCAAACAGGGCGTCTGGCGCGGCAGAATCACCAGCGACATGCCCGTCGCGCCGACGCAGGCGCCGTATACCCAAGGCCGATTCGTCTTGACCGCAAGATCGTTGATCAGAAACCGCGTCTCGAAGTTGTCCGTGGCGTCCAGGATCATGTCCATGCCGTCGGCCAGTTCGGTGATGTTGCGATGGTTGGCGTCATCGACGACGGCCTCGACGCTCACCTCGCTGTTGATCCGGGCGAGCTTATGCCGGGCGGCCTCGGCCTTGGGCAGATCCGCTCGCACGTCGTCCTCGTCGAAGAGCATCTGCCTATGCAGGTTGTGCATCTCGACGAGGTCGCGATCGATGATCCGCAGCGCGCCCACACCCGCCCGCACCAGCGTGTTGGCCAGCACGCTGCCCAGCGCGCCGCACCCGATCAGCACGGCCCGCGACTTGAGAAGTCGTTCCTGCCCCTCCGCACCGAGCGGTTCGAACAGCACCTGCCTCAGGTACCGATCCGACTCAGCCACCGCCGGCCTCCAGCCCGTACGCCTCCGGCCGATACAGATGCGCGTACTGCCCCGACGCCCGCTCGATCGCCTCGGCCTCGGTCTCGGGCAGATTGTCCACCGCCGTGTTCAGCCGCTTGAGCCAGTCCTTCTCCCGCGCCGGCAGCGCCAGCCGACCGGCGTTGATGGCCGCACTGATCGCGTCGCGGGCCACGCGGACCGCGGCCAGCGTGCGGGCGTAGCCGTTTTCGCCGGCCGCCACGATCGCCTTGGACAGGTCGATGACCGTCGTCGGTTCGAGCATCAGGGCCTCGGCGCTGGTCGGAGTGTCGCTGGCCACCAGCCAGTCGCGAAGACGCTTCGCCTCACCGGATCGGGTCGCGACGTTGAACAGCCGGCAGTCGTAGGCCAGCAGTTCCAGGAACGCCTCCGGCGCCGGCCCGCTGAGAAGCTGAATGTTCTGCACCGACTCGTTGCTCCACAGGTCGGCGGCCGCGCCGGCGATGTTGCCCAGCGGGCTGAAGTGGGCGCAGCTCGACGACTTGCCCTCCATGCTGATCGGCACGCCCGCGATGGCCTTCATCACCGGCCCTTCGTAGGCACAGTCCTTGGACGGCCCGACCGCTCCGTGTTCGTATGCGACCAGGCTCCGCGGGCAGGTGGCCGCCCGCACCAGTGCCGCCAGCGCGGTGGGCAGCATGCCCTTGCCGGCCAACTGCATCGCGGTGTTGCCGAACCCGCAGGCCGTGTCACCCCCACTGACACTATTGTGCTGGCGGGCGATCGCCGTGATCTCGTCCCACAGGAACGCCATGTCCCGGCACGACAGCACCCCCAGCGCGAACACGATTCCATCCAGGTCGCCGTACACCAGGGCTTCGTCGTGCACTTCCTTGCCGCCGATCGACTCGATCGACAGGATGTCCGCCCCGGCCTGGGCCGCGCAGATGAACGCTTCCTTCGTTCTTCCCCACGAGTCTCCTGTTCGCAGCAGCGGCGGGCGGACCGCGTCGCGCAGGTCGACCACGGTGACCCGCAGGGCGCACGGAATCCCCGTCGCCTCGTGCAGTTTTTTCAGCCCCGCGGCCAGGATGGCCGTGATCTCCGCGCCCCACTGCGGCCGATCGGTCATCGCCGGCAACTGCTCGAACTCCACGACCAGCCCGGGCACGTGCAAAGCCGTCGACCGCCGCACGATCATCTCCGCGATTCGCTCGTAGTGTCCGCGGACCTGGGCCCAGGTTGCCTCCTCGATGGTCAACGGCGGCAGGGTGAAGTTGAGCTCGGGGTACACCT
>DATIKE010000341.1:0-2470 GCA_035477895.1 Phycisphaerae bacterium | reverse complement strand
CCAGGTTCTGCAGGCGAACCGGGTCGTGGGCCAGGTCGAACCATTGCACGATCCGCCCGCGGTGGAACACCAGCTCGAATCGCTCGCTCGCGCCCACCACCAGCCGCCGCCCCTGCGACAGCACATACAGGTCGCCGGGCTCGCCCTCCGGCCGGCCGAACAGCGATTCGCGGTTGTCCACCAGGATCAGGTCGTCGAGGTACAGGTCGATCGGCGTGTCCAGCGGGTCGCACCAGAACTGCATCTCGCGAACGTCCGCCAGGTTGATCTGCTCGGACATGTCCGCCAGGTCGATGCGGATCAGGTTCCAGCCCGGCTTGAGGAACACCCGCGTATGCTGGTAGGTCAGCCGGGTGTCGGTGCCGCTGGTGACGCTGAAGGTGAAGCCCCCCAACTCGCGCGGGCTGAAGGCGCTGAAGAGGAGCATTTGGTACTTCGAGAAGTCGCGGAACAATCCCCAGCGGCTGTCGGGCGAGTCGACGGCCGCCACCCGTTGCGAGGAGTTCAGCAGGGCCAGCTTGAGCGCTCCGACGCCGGTTTCGGGCCGGGCCCGCTCGGTGGTGATGGTCATCGGGTTGGACGCGCCGCCGGCCTCGAACCGGAACAGCGAGCCCTGCTCGGGCGTCTCGAAGTCGGCCAGGATCTGAAACCGCTTGCTGGCCAGGTCGCCGTAGGCCGCCACCAGCCGATCCGTCGTCGGCGCCAGCGCCGGCTCATACGCCGGCCGGGTCGTCGCCATCGGCCCGCAGCCTGCAAGCATGAGCGCCAGAGGCGGCATCGCCATCGCCGTTAAACCGATCCGTCGCCGCACACACACGCTGTTTCCGGTATTCGTCATCGTCGTGGTCCTCGATCAGGTGAACATAAGAAAGCCGGCCAAGGCGGTCAATCCCCGCCGGGCGGGCACTGACTTGCGGGCCGGCTTACAGTGCGTCCAAGAACCCCTGCCTCCGGCCTGTCTGCGTGCCTGCCTGTGCGTACACGCAGACAGGTCTCGCCGGTGTGATTTCAGGGTTTTAGGACGTACGCTTAATGGTCGGAACGGGTTGGGCTATACTGCCCGCATGACCCAGAGTGAGCCGTTTAAGGGTCCCAGTCAGAGCGATACCGCCGCGCCTCCTGCCTCCAGGTCATCCGCGCCCCTGGCCGCCGAGCAGGCGTCGCTCAAGGTGGAGTTTCACTCGCTGGAGTATGCCGATCGCATGGGCGATTACTCGCCGTGGCACTGGTTGCGCATCATCCTGCGTGTGGCTTTGCCGTTAGCGATATGTGCCGGGAGTTTGCTCGGATGGCGTGGGTGGGACCTGGGCCAGATGTTTTTTCTCTTGACGATCTTGCTTCTCGATCCTGTCCTGAATCGCCTGGAGAACTGTTGGGGTGAACCTGCGGGTCACGTCATACGGTCAGATGAATCAGGCAGCGGCAAGGCCGGGAATGTCACGGGTGGCGGAACGAGAGGCAATTTGATCTGGCCCGCTAGGACTCGAACCGCCTAACGTAACCCCTGGCAATTCCAACGAGTTACGAAAAACCGGCCAAACCGAAAGTGCAAAAAGTGGCGCACCTTCTGAGGCTGAGCGGGTTTTGACCCCCGATGAGGCCCTGAGGCGGTGGCTGGACGCCTGCCCCGTGGATCTGGCCGAAGCCCTGCGGTGGCTGGCCGATGCGTCCCGCCGGGATGGTGGTGAACAGTGAGATCGCGCGGGGGTGAATGGCGAGATAAGGGCAGCGTGGCGCAGCGATCAGCCCTCGCGTACGCGCGTGTGAGTGGCCACCGAAGGCAATGCATGGGGAGGTAGCCTTGCCCGGCAGACCGAAAAAACGAGCGTTGCAGGCGACGGCGGCTGAGCAGGCGGCAGCCGATCTGCTTCTTGCCTTCTTGAGGATCGCCCCGCCGGCCATCGCGGCCGGCCAGCTGCCGGCGAACGCGAGCCCGTGGCTGCAAGCCTGGCACCGGCTGGCCGGTTGTGTCGGCGCTGTCGTGGCCGCGGCCGAAGAGCTTGGCTGCTTGTGCAGGCAGGCCGCTGGAATCACTGAGCCCGGCCCGATCGCGCGGCTGGTCGGTGATGACCCGCCGGGTGAGACGGGGGCGGTGGGCGCCGACCCCACCGAGTCGGATGGGACCCACGAGCGGCCCTGATTTTGGATTCGACGGGGGGAGGGCCGGCCTGTCGGGTACCGGTTATCCCCCTTTCGGCGCGTGGTGTTTTTGGGTTTCGGCGGGGGTTTTTTGCGGGGGTGGTAGAGGGCAGCGCGCGCCATGGGCGGGCCGGTGGCGGTTAAAGCGGCACAATAACCAGAAAAACCTTGGCGCTCTGGTATTTTTGCGATATGGGGTATCCCCTTTGCTCAACCATCCACCATGGGTGGCGGGACGGTGCGGCGGTTCTTCGTGACGATGGCCGAATAGGGCTGCGGGGAAACCTGCACAGCCTGCTGGACGGGTTGCGCTTCGATCTGTCTGTAAACG
>DATIKE010000340.1:0-16582 GCA_035477895.1 Phycisphaerae bacterium | reverse complement strand
GTTCATGGAGTCGTGTTGAATCAGGGCGACCTCCGGGCCGGGCTCGAAGTAGCGCTGCTCATCAAACACGTCGTAGGTCGGCAGCAGGGACTTGTGGCGGACCGCCTGGACCCGGCCGTCGGCGCAGAACGCGGCGGCGTTTCGCAGCGAGCGGCCCACGGTGTCGGCGTTCGGCTCGACGAAGCCGACGAGTGCTACGATGCCGACGCAGGACTCGGCAATTCGCTGGACGGCCTCGACGTTGGCTTTGACGAATCGTGGCTTGAGCAGCAGATCGCGCGGGGGATAGCCGGCTACGGACAGTTCTGGAAACGCGACGATCGCGGCGCCCGCCTGCCGGGCCCGGGAGATCAGGTCGATGATCCGGGCGGTGTTGCCGACAACGTCGCCGACGATCGGATTGGTCTGGGCCAGGGCGATTCGCACGATGCTCACCTGTGATGACTCAAACAAAACCGCCGAGCACGCACCGGAGATTGTGCGCGTCCGGGGGTCGGACATCAAGTGCAAGGCGGGCACAGCACGGAGATTGAGCAAAAGGCCATACGGAATATCAGAGCACCAAGCGGAAAAGTGGGGCCGGGTCGTGAGGCACGCGGACGCCGGAGCGGTCCGTCGTTATTGCTTCGGGTTCTGATTTGTCCGGCAAAATGACAAGACGGCATGTGCAAATGCGGTTGATCGTCCCGGCAGCCGGCCTGCCGCATTCCGGGTACTTACCGTCCGCAGAGAGCCCTCGCAGATTGGATTCGCATCCCACGCATATTGGATCGTAGTCGATCATATCATCGTTAAGCCGGTCGGCCTTCCGGTCGTCGCCGTCGAACAGGAATCTTCTTTCGGGCAAATCCCTCAGGCAGGCAAGTGGACTGAAAGGATCGCCCTAATTTGATCTATTCTGAAGTGATACCAAGGGATTGGCTTTTTTCAGCAGTTGGTCCAGTTCCTGCCTGGAGATGATCCGGTCGCGGCACATGGAACTAGTCCTCCAGCAACTCCTCAGGCGTTACGATCACCGGCGTCCGGCGTTTCAGTCGCTGGTTGACGGCAGCCGATCTTTTCATTGTACGCCCATTGGCGATGTGAGCACAATTCCAGGTCAACAGATATATATCAACAAATGCGGTGTACCCAGACCGGCCACCGGCGGCAAACGCGGCATTCAATGGGTCAAAGCCGGAGAAACAGGGTAAGTCACTGCTGGTATCGTTTGCTGAACTCCTCCTGGCGGCGTTTGCGGGCCTCCTGCTCGGCGGGATCCATCTTGTTGAGGAACCAGCGGTGGTTGGGGGAGGAGAGGGTGTCCTGCAGCAGTTTGTCGAGGGCGTCCGAGGCGGCGGCCTTCCCGGGAACCTTGGAATCGCGGCCATGGGCGACGAGTTCCAGAAGCTCGGGGATCATCTCCGAATAGAAGTGCTTGGCGACCTCGTAGGTTCCATGCCAGTGGGTATAGTCCGGCCCCATCATGGACGCGCCGTGGCGGGCGCGACGGCCCTCGTGGTGCCAGATTTCATACCACACCCAGTCAAGCTTGTTGGTGAACTCCGGCTGCCTGAGGAGCGGCTTGGCGGCCTCCATGAGAGCCAAACCCGGTTTGGCGAACTTGTCGTGGTAAAGCTCGACGAGGCTGTCGTACTGGACGTAGAAATTGTCGACCCACTGCTGCCCGTGGCAATTGAGGCAGACGAGTTTCATGTTGTTCCGCCGGGTCTCCCAGTTCACGTTCGCGCCGGGCAGGCCCATCTTCTTGTCGCTGACTTCCGGGCGGATGGAGACGGGCGGGCGGTTGTTCCAACTGATCCGCAGGCCGACGTCGTGTGAGACTGGCAGGCCCGGTCGCGCGGGGCGATCCTTGGTCGCCGGTCGGGAGGGCGTCGCGCTCATGTGGCAGGTCGCGCAGGTCGGTGCGAGGCTGTAATCCTCCCCCACCACCCACTTGGCGGAGTCCATGTTCAGCTTGTCCTTGTGGGCCCGAAAGGCGATTCCGTGCTTGGACTCGTAGTAGATCTCCAACTGCGGGTGATCGGGACCCATGTGGCACTTGCCGCAGTTGTCGGGATTACGGGCTTGCGCGGCGGAGAAGGCATGACGGCTATGACAGGCGCTGCACGAGCCCTCGGAGCCGTCGGGGTTGATGCGCCCGATGCCGGTATTGGGCCAGGTCGCGGGGTCGAGCTTGCCGCCGGGAAGGACCTTGATCTCGCTGCCGTGGCATTGCCAGCAGCCGTTGACCGCAGCCGCGCTGACACCCTCCTGAAAGGCGGGCGTGACCATGCCGTGGTTGCCCTCGACCACCTCGGCGAGGATGTTGTCGAGCGATCCGAGGATGCGGGCGCCCTTGGAGTGGTGGGACTGTGCGAACTCCCCGGCCTCCTGGACGTGGCACCGGGCGCAGTCCTTGGGCGAGATGATGGTGGCGATCCATTGGCCCTCGTGCTTGAAGGCGTCGGGCTCGCCTTCCTTGGCGGCATGGCACTCGTAACAGCCGACGTTGGCCCGGAAATGCTTGCTGCCACCCCACTGCTGGTAAATCGGGGTGTTCTCGGTCTTGTGGCAGCCGACACAGGCCTGGGTTTCCTTGGACATGGCCGGCAGCCCCCAGGCCTGGGCATAAGCCTCGGCGACCGAGGCCAGGGACATCGCCAGGAACGTTACGAACATCGCGGAAGTCGGTCTCATGACAGGTTCTCTCCGTAGGCGTCGGCCCGCCGGCCGAAACGCTTCTCATACGTCAGATCGCCGGCCAGCACCGGCACGGACACGCGAACAAATATCGTGTAGAGCAACAGGCCGAAAGCCCAGATGCCCAGACAGATCATGATTTCGTGGATGGTGGGCACGTACTCGACGATCTCGCCGAGCGGCGTGGGAACGAAGGCGGGGACGATCAGCCCCATGCCCTTCTCGATCCAGATGCCCACGATGGCCAATACGCAGGCGATATTCAGGGTCCGCAGCTGCCTTGAGGCGGGCAGCAGAAGCAGCGCGGTGGCCACCAGATTCATGGCGATCGCGCTCCAGATCCAGGGGACGAGTGCGGACCGCCCGTGCAGGCCGATGTAGAGGTATCTGGAGGAAGCCATATGGGCCGAGTCGCTGTAGAACTCGGTGAAGACCTCGCAGCCGAGCAGAAACACGTTGATGATCATGGCCGCCTGGATGATCCGCCGAAGCACGAGCAGGGCATCGTCGCTGACCCGGTGCCGGGTGTAGTGGCGGACGACCTGCAGGGTGAGGATGATGAAGGCCGGACCGGCTGCAAACGCGCTGGCCAGGAATCGCGGCGCGATGATGGCCGAGTTCCAGAACGGCCTGCCGCCCAGGCCGACGTAGAGGAATGCGGTCACCGTGTGGATGCTGATCGCCCAGACGATGGCGACGAACACGAAGGGGATGTAAAAGGCCTTGGAGGGCTTTCGGCCGCAGTACGCGCAGTAGATGAGGTAGCCGCAGATGTGCAGGTTGAGCAGCAGGTAGCCGTTCAGGGCGATCACATCCCAGGTGAGCATCGAGAGCGGGAAGTTGAAGCGCCGGAACAGGTGCATGAAGCGATCGGGCCGGCCGAGGTCGACGGTCACGAACAGCAGGCACATGACGATCACCGCGACGGCCAGCAGCTCGCCGAAAATCACGACGTCGTGGAGGTGCATGTTTCGGTAGACGTAGACCGGGATGACCAACATGGCGGCGGCGGCGGCGAGCCCGACCAGGTAGGTGAAATTGGCGATGTACAGGCCCCAGGAAACCTGGTCGGTCATGCCCGTGGCCACGAGGCCGTGAACAAACTGGTGGCACCATGCGTACAGGCCGGCCAAGGCGATCACGGTCAGGACGGTCATCCACAGGTGATACCGCCAGTCGCCGACGAAGCTGAGCCGGAAGCAGTCCCACAGGAAGGTGAGGTACTTTTTCATGCCCCACCTCCGGCCGGCCGGGAGTCGGCCGGCTCACGGAATCGGCTGCCGCGCTCGTCGAAGTAATAGAAGAATCTCGGCAAGGTGCCCACGTCCTGCTTGAGGATGAACACCCGCTTGTGCTGGAGGATATAGGCGACCTCGCTGCTCAGGTCGAGCACGTTGCCGAACTTGCGCGAGCCGGTCGGGCAGACCTCCAGGCAGGCGGGCATGCGCCCCGCCCGCGTGCGGTGCAGGCAGTAGGTGCACTTCTCCATCACGCCGCGGCTCCGCGGACGGTTCGAAAGATAGGACATGTTCAAATTGATTTCGTCGGCCGGCACCTGCGGCTCGGCGAAGTTGAACCGCCGGGCCCAGTACGGGCAGGCCGCCTCGCAGTACCGGCAGCCGATGCACCAGTCGTAGTCGATCACGGTGATGCCGTCGGGTTCCTGCCAGGTCGCCTCGACCGGGCAGACCTTCACGCACGGCGGCTTGGCGCACTGATGGCACTGGACCGGCATGTAGTATTTGTCCGGATCGGGCACCAGCGGCGGGTCGTAATGGTGGTCCGAGGTCTCGACGTCGATGCTCCCCTTCTCCATCTCGAGCACGCGGATGTACTGGATCTCCGGGGAGCGCGACTGGTTGTTCTCCTGGACGCAGGCGTGGACGCACCAGCGGCAGCCGATGCAGCGGCTGAGATTCAGGCCGTATACGAACTCAGCACCGTCGAGCGGCTTGGGGTCGGAGACGACGGCCTTGACGCCGAACCGCTTCTCGACTTCCTGGCGGATGCGCGCGAAGACCTGTTCCTTGTCCTGCGGGCTCATCTCCTTGTAGTGCTTCTGCAGGAACTCCTCGAGGGTGGGCAGGTCATCGCGGGTCAGATGCCTCAAAGGCGCGAACGCGGCCGCCAAGGCCGAGGCACCCGCCACGGCGGCGGCCCCCTTGGCCAGGAAACCCCGCCGGGTCACACTTTCGTCACCGGGCGGAGTTCCTTCAGGTCGGACGTTCTTGTTGCGCGGTCCATTGCTCATCGCACGTCCTCGTCGCCGGTTTTTTCCGACTCCGAAGGCCCGCCGATCTTCAGCGGGTTATGCCCATTTTCATGGACCGGGCTCTCCTGCGGACCCATCCGCAAGGTGTTCGGCCCCGGGGCGGGCTTCATCGGCGCGAAAGGCGGCTGATGCGGGTCGTGGCATTCGATGCACCTGCGACGCTCCTGAGGTCCGCGCGTCCGGTCCCAGTAGCCGTTGGTCCGCCCGTGCGAGCCGTGCTGCCAGTCGCGGTAGACCGGACCGTGACACTTGCCGCAGAGCAGTTGCGGCTGATTCCAGGGGATCTCGCCGCCGGCGTCGTCGACAAACGCATCGCGGTCGGCGCGGTGGTGGCAGTTAAAGCAGCGGGTGTTTATGCCGTGCTCGAGGACGATCTCGGTGTGCTGGGTGAGCGTGCGGTGAGTCTCCGGCGGCGATGGGATGATCGTATGACAATCGCTGCAGTGGTAGCTGTATCCGGCCACCGTGTATTGCGGAACCAGCTTCGGCCGGCGCACGGGCGTGGTGTCCGTCGCCCAGGCGGGCACAACCGTCGCCGGCGCCATTGGTGACACAAAGGGAGCAGGGTCGGTCACCAGGACGCCGGCCAGGACCAGCAGCACGACAGGCACCCAGTAGGACCTTCTTGCTCGCCGTGGCTGTGGCACCGGAGGTGACATGAGCACCACTCCGTCACGGACTGCAACACGGACAGGCACAAACCGAAAGTGCGGCCCGCATTGTAGCGGACACCTTTGCCTCGGAAAAACACCCTCCCCGGTCTCCTCGCCGCCTTTTCCGGAACCCGCCTCCGCGTTTGGGAGATCGGGATGAGCACCGGACACCAATGTGGACCTTTATATCCTGGTTTCATAAAGGTGTCAAGTCGCGAAACGACGGCCAGTACCTGCGGTTGTCCTTTTCTCGTGTTCTCAAAGCAATCCCCCTTCGGGACGCGGCTGAATGAAGCGGTGGGCTATCGCGAATATGAACCGACACGGAATGAAAGTTGCCAGGCGCATCCAGCATGGCAAGAATAGTGGAGTTATTCTCGACCCGGACCGGCGAGGCCCTGAGCATGAAGGTTCACGAATACCAGGCACGACGGCTGCTGGCGGAGGCGGGTATCCCGGTCCCCCCGGGCGAGGTGGTCTCCGGCACCCGCGAGGCGCTCGGGGCATTCGGCAAACTATCCGGACGGGTGGTCGTCAAGGCCCAGGTATTCGCTGGCGGTCGTGGCAAGGCCGGCTTCGTCAAGCTGTGCGAGGATGCCGAGCAGGTCCGCGCGGCCGCCGAGTTCATGCTCGCCAACCGCATGGTCAGTCCGCAGACCGGCCCCCAGGGCGTGGCGGTCAAGCGGTTGCTGATCACCGAGGCGGTGGAAATCGCGCATGAGTATTACGTGGGTATGACCATCGACCGGGCGAAACGCAGGCCGGTCATCATGGTCAGCCGCGAGGGCGGCGTCGAGATCGAGCAGGTGGCCGCCCGCAACCCAAACGCGATCGTCAAGGAATGGCTCCACCCGCATCTTCCGCTGCAGCCGTTCCAGATCCGCAAGCTGACTGCCGCCCTGGGCCTGGCCGGCGATCAGGCAAAGGCGGCTGACAAGGTTTTCCGCGGCCTGGCTGCGGTGTTCAACAGGTACGACGCATCGCTGGCGGAGATCAATCCGCTGGTCGTTACCTCAGACGGCCGACTGCTGGCCATCGACGCCAAGATCAACTTCGACGACAATGGTCTCTTCCGCCACCCCGAGATCCAGGCCCTGGCTGACCAGAGCGAGGAAAACCCGCACGAGATCCGAGCGAAGAAGGCCGGCCTCACCTACATCGCTCTGGACGGCCAGATAGGCTGCGTGGTGAACGGCGCCGGCCTGGCGATGGCCACGATGGATCTGATCAAGCTGCACGGCGGCTCGCCGGCCAACTTCCTCGACGTCGGGGGGGCGGTTACCCCGGAAGGCGCGGTTGAGGCCTTTCGTATCCTCCTGGCCGAGCCCAAGGTCCGCGGCGTGCTGGTCAACATCTTCGGGGGGATCGCCAAGTGCGACCTGATCGCCGAGGCCCTGGTGGCGGCGGCCCGCGAGGTGGGGTTCAAGGTCCCGGTGGTCGTCCGCCTGGAGGGCACCAACGTCGACCGCGCCCGCCGGATCATCGCCGAAGCCGCCGTTTCCGGGCTGGTGACCGCCGACGATCTCACCGACGCGGCCCAAAAGGTCTGCGCGGCGGTTTGACAGACAATCACCTCCATATTACACTATTTGGACTGGAGACCTTCTGCAATGAGCAACACATCACGACAAGGACGCTTCCGGCTCGCGTCGATCGGCGCATTGGCGTTGGCGTGCCTGATGACCAACATCGCTTTGCCGGCGCAGGCCGAGCCGCCCGTGGAGCGGCTGCCGGAGTGGTTCGAGGGCAATCGCGTTCAGGCCCACAGCGAGAGCAGCCTGGAGATCGCGTTGCGGATCACGCCCGAAGGCCACGCCCGATCCATCCGGTCGCTGGGGGCACACGTCCTGACGCGGATGTTCCTCAGCATCGGCGAGGGGGCGTGGTGGCCGACCCGGGTCGGGCGGACGAATCCGCTGATCGGCGAACGGGATTTCGCGGCTGAACTGATCCGGGCCGGTCACGCCGAGGGCCTCAGGCTGATCGGCTACTACCGCCACATGTGTGACCAAGCCATGCAAGCCGAGCATTCCGAGTGGATCTGCCGAAAGCCTGACGGCACGCCGGCCCTGGAGGTGCGCGGGAAGCGAAAGGACCTGTACGTGCTGTGCATGAACTCACCCTACCGAGAATACACCAAAACGCGTCTGTTGGAGTTGGCCGACCGCGGCCTGGACGCGATCTACTTCGATTCCTGGCACATGCCGGACATCTGCGCATGCGACTACTGCAAGAAGACGTTCCGAGCGGAGACCGGGCACGACATGGACCTGTCCGCCGCCGTGGGCTCGCCCGGATACATGGAGATCGTCGCGTTCGTGAACCGCACGATGGTGCAAACGTTCACCGAGTGGCACCGGGCGATCCGCGCAAAGCACCCAGACGTGTTCCTTGCCATCGGCAGCTCGCAATACCCCATGTTCATCTCGCCGCACATCGACGAGCACCTGCTGGCTATCTCGAATACGTCCAAGACCGAGTTCCACAAGCCGTTCGGCCACGAACCGCGAGCCATGAGCAGGGAGCCGGACTTCGCAACGCCGGCGTTCGACGATCAGCTCGCGCTGGGCTGGTCGCTGGTCCGCGACGCCTCGGGCGGCCGGCCGCCGCTCATGTGGATTCCGTTTCTGACCAGCGAGAAGACGGCCACCTACTCCGCCGCTGCCGCGGTCACCTACGGCTGCATCGCGTCGCTGCAGGCGGTCGTCCGCAACCTCGACGAGGACACCTCGACGAACCAGAAGATGTTTCGATCCGTGTTCGCGATGGGCGATCGGGTCTCGCCCCACCTGGCGTACACCCGGCCGGTGCCGTGGGCCGCTCTACATATCAGCGAGCGGGCCCGCAATGCCCGCGTCGGCGACATGAAACAGTTGTGGCGGGAGGTCTTCACACCGGCACTGGGCGCGTGTCAGGCGTTGAAGGAATGTCACGCGCCCTGGGTCGTGCTCACGGATGATGCACTGGCCGCGGGGCCGTCGGCTGAAACCAGACTGCTTGTTCTTCCCTGGCCGGCGGATCTGACGGCTGAACAGAAGAACGCCGTAGCCCGGTTCGAGCAGCGCGGCGGGAGGATCATCCGTCTCGACCCCAAGGCCGGCTGGCACACCCGAACGAGCAGGCCGGGCTTGCTCAAACCGCTGCGCGAGGCGATCCGGCAGCAGGCATCAGGCTGGCCCATCCGGATCACAGGACCGGAACGGATGCACGCGATGTGTTTTCGCCATCCGACGGAGAAGCGATACACGATCTGCCTGACAAACACCTGGGCGTGGTTCCGGTCCGAACGCGAGACCGTCCCGAGTCTTAAGCAGCAACCGGAACAGCCGCCCTGCTCCGATGTGACCATCAGCCTCTCCCCTGCGCTGGGGCGGCCTCGCAAAGTGTTCGAAGCGGACACCGGCGCAACGCTTGAAACCGAACCGGCAGACTCTCGCATCCGGGTCCGTGTGCCGACATTCCAGGTATTCGCCTGCGTTGTCGTACGATACTGACCCGGGGTGGTCGCCATCGTGACGGCGCTACCACTCATACAGACCCGTAACGAACAATGGATCAACAGAATGCTACACCTCTCGTTTCTACGGTCTCCTGCCCTACGGTCTCCTGTTCTGTCAGTGGCCGTCGTCGGCTGGGCCGCCTCAAGCACCCCCGCGGCATCCCCGGTGACGACCCAACCATCGACCACCATCGTTGTGGCCCCAGCGCCCGGGGATGAGGACCTCTCCTCCGACTACAAGGTCACGGTGAATGACGAAACGGCGCCGGTCTACCGGTGTCGCGTCTCGGCGGTTCCGCTGAACCAGGTCTGGCCGGGCTATCAGAGGCCGATCGACCAGACCGAGTCAGCCTCCTTCGCGTATTGGGACATGGAAGGCCCCGTGCACGTACGGGTCGAGGCCGCACGGGCACCCAAAACCGTCGCGATCCGGCCGAGCAGCCTGGGGGTCAAGCCGACAGTCGATCGCCGGAGCTGGGGTCCATTCAGGGCGTTCACCTCAAGGATATAGTCGTGACAGGGCCTTGCATGCCGGGCAGACATGTGAGACAGTCGGCCGCCCCGCATGGCGTCGAGGATGTGACCATCGAAAACCTGCGTTACAACGGCCGCCTCGTCCAGAGCGACGATTAACATTGCGCATGAGCGGCGATTTCAGCCCTGAAGACCCAGCAGCGGGAGCAGTTCGCTCAGCCGGCGGATGACGTGGCGGGCCTGGTCGGCCCAGTCGGGCAGCGGCGAATCGCCGAGCATCAGCACGGTGACCGCGCCGGCCGAGTTACCCGATTGAAGATCGAAGAGGTAGTCGCCGATCACCCACGCCCGGGTCGGTTCGGCGTTCAGCCGACGGCAAAGGATGAGCACCGGGTCCGGCGCCGGCTTGATCGGTCCGTCCTCGCGGGTGTACTCGGCGTCGAACCGCAGGCCGTGCTTGGCCATCACGGTGTCCACCGAGCGTCGGCTGTTGCGGGTCATGAGGGCGGCGGGAATGCCGGCCGCGCGGATCGCGCCAACCACGTGGCGCGCATCGTCCCACAGTTCGCTGGCCTCGGCCGCCTCGTGTTCGTGACGGTGCAGAATCGCCTCGGCCCGCGTACGTTCCAGGCGTGTCATGTGCTCCAGGGATTCGAGGATCGGGGCCCACGGCTCGGTCGGCAGCCCGATCTCCCGACGAATTGCGTCGAAGTCGAAGTATGGCCGGGTCAGCGTGCCGTCGAGATCGAACAACACCGCCGATGGGCGATGGCCGGCTCGATCGCGGGCACGGACGTTCTGCGTCATGCTGTGATGGTGTAGTGCCTCGGCCGGTCAGGGTCAAGAGCATACCTCGCCCGCTGCCGAACGCACCTTGGCCCCGGTGGAAAGGCCGGTTATCCTCACACCAATGCGTTGCCTCGGCTCGGACACGTCCCAGCCCGAGGTTCGGCGCCGGCGACACGTTTCACCGGAAGTGCATACATGGCTTCAAAGAACCCGCGTGGGGCGACAATAGGCGATATCGAGGTGGTTCTCGACCGGCTGGCGCCGCCCAAACTGGCCCAGTCCTGGGACAATGTCGGCCTTCTGGCCGGCGACCGCAAGGCCTCATGCCGCAAGGTGCTCCTCTGCATCGACCTGACGCCGGCGGTGCTGGCCGAGGCGATCGAAGGCAAGTACGACCTGCTTTTCGCCTATCACCCGCCGCTCTTCCGCCCGGTGAGCCGACTGCTGGCCGACACCGGGGGCACCGAGGCCCTCGTGTACCGGGCCATCGCCGCTGGTATTGCCCTCTATTCCTCCCACACGGCCCTCGACGCCGCCCCGGGCGGCACCAACGACGTGCTGGCCGACATGTGCGGCCTGAGTGACGTGCAGCCTTTCGAGTTCGTCTCACCCGGGCCAAGCCGGTGCAAGATTGTCACATTCGTGCCGCAAGCCCGACTCGAACTAGTGTCGCAGGCGATGTTCGCCGCGGGCGCCGGCCGCATCGGCGACTACGAACAGTGCAGCTATCGCCTGGAGGGTCGGGGCACCTTCTTCGGGACGGAAAACACGAACCCTCGCCTGGGACGCAAGGGCCGGCTGGAAACGGTCGCGGAGGTCCGGCTCGAGGTGATCGCCCCGCAATCGAAGCTGCCCGAAGTCGTCGCCGCCTTGCGCCGCAGCCATCCCTATGAGGAACCCGCGTTCGACGTATATCCGCTGATCGGCGAGCCGGTCGCGGGCATCGGCCGGGTCGGCCAGTTGCCGCCCGGCACCACTCTCGGCAAGTTGCTGGCCAGGCTGGCGCGGACAACCGGATCGAAAGTGGCAACGTGCGCGGGGCCGGCCGGCACGGTCGTTCGCCGCGCCGCCGTCTGCGTCGGAGCCGCCGGCCGACTGCCTTTCGAGAAGCAGCGGGCCGCCGGGGCCGACGTCATCGTCACCGGCGAGATCCGTCATCACGACGCCCTGGCCATACTGTGTGCCGGAAAAACCGCCATCGCCTTGGGCCATTGGGAAAGCGAGCGGCCGGTCCTCCAGCCGATGGCCCGTCGGCTCGCGGAAGAGCTTCCCTCTCTGCGAATCACTGTAAGCCGACGAGATACCAGTCCGTTCCAGCGGTGAATACCGCCTTTAGAGCATTTGTCCTTTCCATGTCACGATGCCGAAGCGAGAAAACCCTGTAAACATATCTCAGGTGAAGAACCGCGTTTGGGGGCCGATTTTCCCGGCTATGTTTGGACTTGGGCACAACCCCGCAGTTTGTCGAGACGGCGGTGCGCTTCCTGGAACCACGGCAGGTACGGCCAGTGGGCGGAGACCCGGATAAGGATGCGCCGCGCGGATTGGATCACCACGTCCGGCCAGGATGCCGTAGACCCGCTGGCGGACCATCTCGTCCAGCGGGTGATCGATCTGATCGGGGTTCCGCGGATCGTCCAGGCAGTCGATGAACCGTTGGGTGAACCCGATCTGGTCATCGAACCGGCGAATGGGCAGAAGGCAGAATGCCCACATCGCTGCTGATCCGGGCCTCGGTCGGCTCGACGACGATCGGCAGGCGGGAGAAAAAACCGAAACACATCTGCTCGACAGTCTGCGCGGACATCAACGACCTCCTTGCCTTGGGTTAAGTGGTTGGACAGCCGTAGGCTAACCCACAAGGAGGTCGTAAAATAGGGCGGCAAAGAATAATCCGGGCTATCCCATTGTGAGACCAGGAGATATAATTTGCTGCTGTCGAAGGTGGGCTTGGCGGTTATAATTCGTGAGTGCGGCCTCGGGGTCTGCCCAGACGCCGAAGAAGTGGACCTTGCCGCGAATCTTTTTACACCATTGCCCGTTCGCATGGGCCGTGAGCGGGAAGGTGGGGTATGGCTTGCGGGGCTTTTTGCGTGAAGGTGTGGTAGCGACCATGACGAACGACCTCCTGGGCATTCTGGCCCGAACGGCAGTATCGACATATCCAGTCTGCCACAAAGGGCGGTTGTCGTCACAGAAAACCGGCTTTAGCTGTTGTGTTGTAAGTGATTGCAAATAAAGAACTGGCCACCGTAGCTCAGTTGGCAGAGCAGCGGTTTTGTAAGCGGTCCAGTCCCCTTCTGTCACCTTAAAAACGCGGGTTTCGGAGGCCCATCTACTCTCCCATTTTCTCTCTGGCGCGGGTCAGTTTCTACGTTTCCCGGACCACCTGAAAAAGATGCGGCTACCTCGTCTTCTTTCGACGGCGGGCTCGCGGCGGCGTAGTACCCGATAACGAAGCCGTTGGACCGCGCCATGGCTCCCCCGGCAGCTTTTCGATGAGGACTTCCCGCACCGTCTGCATCGCCGCCTCCGCATCATATTGCACGTCGGCTCGCAACAACGGCCTGATGTCTTCAAGAAACGCCGGGGAACTCTCCTTGTCATGAAGGTTCCGCTCGAACTCCGCCCGCGAAACACGATGGCCTTCGCGCCGCATGTATTCACCGAAGCATGCGACTGCCCGCAGCGGATCCAGCGTGTTCCGACTGAGACAGAGCCAGAGGTCGAACAGGTCGCGGCCCTTGCGGCGCTGGTACAGCGCTCGCAGCTTGGTGCCCATCAACTCGTCGAGCTCGTAGGTCGTGACTTCGGCGTGACCGGTGAACCACGGATTCTCCACGGCAAGCTGACGATGCCGCCAACCCAACACCGCGAAATGCTCCCGCGTGTTGATTTCGATCTTCAGCCGCAACGGCCGCACGGGTGCGATTTCCGACTGGAATCGGTAGGTCAGCGTGACCCCACCCTCGGCGCGGGACCGGGCTGGCTTGCCCAGCCAGGGATCAAGTCTTGGCCGGAGCGCGTCGAGGATCTCGCCGATGGGACCCGCTTGGGTTTGAACAAGGTCGATGTCTTCCGAATACCGGCAGGCGGGCTGGACAAAGAGCTTGTTGAGCGCGGTTCCGCCGCGCAGAGCCAGCCTGACAGCCAGATCCGGCGCGGCGAATAACTCGACCACCGCACGAGACAGCACGAGATCCTGTTCCACATGGGCATCATCAGCCCAGGGTGCAGTTGCTCGCCATGCCGTTATGTTGGCCTGGGGAATCAACGCTCCACCTCAAGCGGCCCATTGACCAGTACATGCCAGCGATTGTCCTCGCGTGCATTCGCCACGGGTCGTCCCGTTCGCAGAGGCACCGGGCGCGGCCCCTGACGCTCAAGCCAGGCATGGATCGGATCAGCGAGTTGTCGGGCCTTGATCAAATCGAGGATGTACCCGATGCGTTGCGAACTTGGCATGTCGCCCACCAGGCGCAGGGCGGCCAACAACTTCCTGGGATTGAGCAACGGGGACAACTCCGCGATAACCGCCGCCACGTGATCCAGATCGCCGGCCGCCTTGGCGAAGCGCACCAGGTCCACCACCGTCGTTTCTGGCGTTGACACCCGCATCGAGCCCGTGGGCGTCTTGACATCTGCGGCGGACGCCTGACAGGCGTACTTGCTGGCAATGAAGCGAACTCGCTGCCGACCTGCCAGGATCGCCCGCACCGACCTGTCTGTGACCACCTGGAATTCCTGGGGCTGTTGCAGCGATGCACCGTGGAGCCCGGCGGCGCTGAGCAGACCCACGTAGTAGGGCAGCTTCATCGCGGCCATGAGGTCATGGATGAACCATGAAGCGGGCGGTCCGCCAGCACTGAGATACTCCAGGGGAACGATGACGTAGAAGTAGTCCTTCAGCTTCACCAGCCGCCGGCGCCGAGCGAGCCGATGGAGAGCCTTTCTGACAGCATCGGGCGACAGTCCGCTGCCGCGGATGGCCTCGTCCCGCAGGAAGGTGTATCTCCCGCGGGCCTGCTGCTCATCGACCCACTTTTCCAGCGTCATCGCCGTCATCGGGCCTCTCCATGCGTTCTGCGTAAAAGGGTATAAACTGCCCTTTTACGCAGAACGTTATAGGGGCTGTTCGGCCCGCGGTCAAGCGCCGGATGATCGGCGGCAAATGCCTTTCTGAGGAAGACGATCACGCGGCATATGCAACGAGCCAAGTCGCAGTAGGCACGAATCGCCGGGATCGGGCTGCAATGCCCCTTGACCGGTGTACTGCGGTTGCATTTTCTCACCTCATTCTTGCGTATCCCACGTGGCTCGCTATACTTAGATTCACGCCACCGTAGCTCAGTTGGCAGAGCAGCGGTTTTGTAAACCGCAGGTCACCGGTTCGAATCCGGTCGGTGGCTGTTCCGTAAACCATTCCATGCCAACAAGTTAACGAAAGACGCCGCAGTGCCTATTCCCTCCTGAATTCGTCCGAATCGACAGAAGTAGACTCCAAGGCCTCCAGGTCATCCTTGAGCCGCTCCCATTCCGGATACCAGCCACAAGCCTCCAGTCGGGCCAGCAATTCTTTCAGGAGCGACAGGGCCGGGAAGCTGCAGAACACATGCCGCCGGATCGCAGTTTCAACGGTGGGAAAAGGAGGGCGAAAGAGTGACAAAACACGTCACGCCCACACAAATCCTGGCACTACACATTCCCCCCCCCCGCCCCAGTGGATTGTTGAAAAAGCCTTGAAAAACGGCGATTCCGGGACAACATCTCGTTGCCGACTGTCGAAGATGGGCTTGATCCTGTACAATGTCCCCGAGATGGTATTGTTCACCGAGGAGGTTCGGTCAATGATGAGAAGGTATTGTCTGGCGGCCCTGGCATGTGTTGCCGGGCTGATTTCCTTGTCGCCGGCTGGAGAAGGGGAGGCGCCCGCCTCGACCGACACGCGGCCCGACACTTGGGTCGCCACGGACGGCCTCGGGCGAACGCTGCCGACCGCCGAGCAGGTCGGCTTGCCGCGCGAGGGCAAATATGTCGGCGTCTTCTACTTCCTCTGGCTCGGCCAGCATGGCACCGACGGCCCATATGACATCACCAGGATCCTGACTGCCCAACCCAACGCCATGACCGAACCGGACAATCCCGCCTGGGGTCCGCAGAGCCACTATCACCATTGGGGCGAGCCGCTGTTCGGATACTACCTCGGCGACGATGCATGGGTGATCCGCAAGCACGCACAGATGCTGGCCGACGCCGGCACGGACGTGATCATTTTCGACGTGACCAACCAGTATACCTATCAGAAGGTTTACACACGGCTCTGCGAGGTATTCATCCAGGTCCGCCGCGAGGGCGGCCGTGTGCCGCAAATCGCCTTCCTCTGCCCGTTCTGGAACCCGACCCGGACCGTTGCCGAGCTCTATGCCAATCTGTACAAGCCGGGCCTCTTCGCCGACCTCTGGTTCCGCTGGGAGGGCAAGCCGCTCATCCTGGCCGATCCCGATAAGGTAGACCCCGCCTGCAAGGACTTCTTCACTTTCCGAAAGCCGCAGCCCGACTATTTCCAGGGTCCGACCGGCCCGGATCAATGGGGCTGGCTCGAAAAGTACCCCCAGCACGTGTTCCGCAACGCGGCCGGCCAGGCCGAGCAGATGACCGTCGGCGTCGGCCAGAACTCCGACGGCAAGCGTTGCTGCGCGTTCAGCGAGAAGAACACCATGGGGCGGAGCTGGCACGGCGGCTCAAGGGACGACCGGCCGGGGGCGGTGGCCCTCGGGCTCAACTTCGCCGAGCAGTGGGAGCGGGCCCTGAAGGTCGATCCGGAGTTCATCTTCATCACCGGCTGGAACGAGTGGATCGCCATGCGCTTGCCGGAGTTCGCCGGGCATCGCGAGCCGGTGATGTTCGTCGACCAGTACACCCAGGAGTACAGCCGGGACATCGAGCCGATGAAGGGCGGCCACCTGGACAACTACTATTACCAGATGATCGCCAACATCCGACGTTTCAAGGGCGTCCGCAAGCCGCCGGCCCGGAGCGGGCCGAAGACCATCGTCATCGACGGCGACTTCGCCGACTGGCGGGACGTTCAGCCCGAATATCGCGACGATCTCGGCGACACCATGCACCGCGATCACCCGGGTTACGACAAGGCCGGCCGATACGTCAACCGCACCGGAAGAAACGATTTCACGTTGCTCAAGGTCGCCGCCG
>DATIKE010000339.1:0-27052 GCA_035477895.1 Phycisphaerae bacterium | reverse complement strand
AAGCCCACATTGCGAACCTACGAGATGATCTGCTTCTATTTCATGGGTTTGGCGAGCGAAGAGGAGTTGCATAACGGCGATTCCGGGACAACATCTCGTTGCCAACTGTCGACGATGGGTCAGGCTCGAAGAGAGGCCTCGGGCCGAAAGGGGCCCGTCGAAGTCAGCCCTCACGGTCATCCGAACACGCAAGGATCTAAAACAAGGTCATTCCGGAGCAACCAGGTTCAGTTCGCGAAGATCGATATCCGTGCGACCCGTATGCAGCGTGGTCGGCTTGCAGCCCGGGGGGAGGTGGAACAGGAAGAACAATGCGTAATCGCCTTGCAGGTCGCGATCCTTAATCTTCTCGAACTTGGGCAGCCGACCGAATTCCCGCTGGCTTTCATCCAGGTACATCAGCTCGAAGGTCGGCTTGCCGCTCATGACGGCCATCGCATAGTGACCGACGGGCATGTATTTCTCGCCGGACTCATCAATGAGGTAGAAGTCGCGGATGTTGTCGATGATGCCTCCGTAGATATTGCCGAGCCAGCTCTGCGGCTGAAGCTTCTCGACACTCAAATGAAGCATCCGTTTTTCGGGTGGAACCTGGAACAATTCCGCGGCAGGCTGGTCACCGGCCGGAGGCTGCCAATCGTCATCCAGCGTCGCGACGATCCGTCCGCCGCGCATCTCCCCGTTCGCGATGTCCGCCCCGCCGCCGTATCGGGTCAGCGCGAACGGGAGTTCGCTCTTGAAGGCGCTGTCTTTTCTGGCCGGCCCCAGGCCGGAGATGCGGTCCCGCATCGGCTGGTCCGATTGGTCCGCCTCCTGCTGCTCGGGACTGGCCTGGACCTTCTTTTTGTCCTCCTTTGGCTTGTCCGGGGCCAGCGGTTTCACCGGTTCTTTCGCGGCTTTCTCATCCGGCGGCCGGATTTCCACCCGCGCGTTCTGCTTATACTCCAGGAACCGCGGCACATAGTCCGGCCGGTCCGGCACCTCGAATACCAGATCAACCCTGAGCGGGCCTTGCTCCGGCTTGCGGGTAACGCCTTCGCCCGGGTACAGCCGAATCCAGCGGTCGAACTGCTCGTGGTTGATGCCGAAGACAAACGAGACTTCCGTGGGACCATCCTTCCCCTGCCGCCCGACCAGCCGGCATTGCTGGGTCGTGAACCTGTGATAGCCGTCCTCATCCTGGGCATCCGGACTGATTTTGACCCGGGCAATCACGCGTTTCATGCCTGGCGAGGGGGCTTGCTTGTCCGGCTTGAGCTCGAAAAGTTTCTTGCCGCCACTCTCGGCCTTGATGAGCTGTCTGATGTACAACGCACCGGGCGGCATGTTCCAGAAACCCTCCAGCGTCAGCGCATCTTGGCCGACGACGGTTCTGGACTCCGGGAAATAGCGGGACCGGGCGTTGTGGAGGTATCTCAACGGGTCCGGATAGAAGTCGGACAGCGAGTTGCGTCCGTGCAAGGCGTTTCGGGACAGGCTGGACACGAGGGCGGCGGTGAACCCGTCCGGCGACAGCCACATCGCCCGCCGGCGACGCTTGATCTTGTCCCATTCAAGGTTCGCCCGGAACATCCGCCGGTCGGTTTCGCTTCCGGTCGGCTCCAGCTCCTTCTCGGTATCATCCATCAGGGCATAGCGGCTGAAGCCGAGGAATGACGGCCCGAACGGGAGCATCTGGATGCCGATCGCAAGCATTCCGACGATGATCATCGCAGTGATGAAACCCAGCAGCCCGCCTCCGACGCGGTCGGCGATCGACGGGAACTGCATATTATTCTTGATCAGCAGATCGAAGATGGTCCGCAGAATAAGCAGCGACAGGATGAAGACCGCCATCAGGGCGATAGCCCGGCCGTGGGCCGGCTGGTGCTGGACGAGCTGCCACCAGTAGATGTCTTCATACAACCCGAACGCCAGGGCGGCCGACAGGATCGTCAGGACGCACATGATCACGCCGCTGAACAAGCCCTGCAGGCCCTGAAAAAACGTGACCGTCAGAATCAGAACCACCGCAAACAGCGAAAACCACATCGCCCACCTACCCGTTTCCTCTCGCGGCCGGAGTGCCGCCTTCCTCGTCGCGGAGAACCCGAAGCATCTCGTTCATTCCGGTGACGCCTTCCATCACCTTTTGCAGGCCGACCTCCTGGAGATACAACATGCCGTTCTTGCGTGCCTGGGCACGGATCGCGGTCAGCGGCTGGCCGTTGGCGATGAGTTGGCGCATCACCTGGTCCACTTCCAGCATCTCGAAAAGCCCGGTCCGGCCGTAGTAGCCGCTGTTCTGACAGTTGGGGCAGACCCGCGGATTGCCCTTGTCGTCGACCATCTCTTCGGCCTTTGGAGGCCGGTAGAAATGCTCGATCTTGTCCACCGGCAGGTTCGCCTTGCGCAGCAGGCTGATGTCCGGCTTATACGCTATCCGGCAGGCCACGCACAACTTCCGCACCAGCCTCTGCGACGTGATCGATCTGAGCACGTCCGCCGCCAGGTCCGTATCCCCCGCCAGGTTGACCAGCTTCTTGAGGCCCTCGAAGCTGTCGCGGGCCAACATGCCCATGTAGATCCGCTTGCCTTCCGCGGCCGCCTTGACCGCCAGATGAGCCGTCTCCCGGTCCGGGCAGTCGCTTACCATGACCGCGTCCGGCTCGCGGCGCAGAACGGTCTGAAGCTGGCGGGAGTAACTCCCGTCATGCTTCGTGGGGTCGTAGATGTACTGGGTGATGTTCTCCAGGTCTCTCAGCGGTTCGCGTTCCAGCGTCAACAGGTTGGTCATGAACGCATCGTGCATCCGCAGCAGGGCGTACAAGGTCGTGGTCACGCCGCTGGCTCGCGGGCCGCTGATCACAAACAGCCCGCTCGGTTGGCCTCCGACAAGAGCTTCGATGCGCTCCTGGATCTTCGTGTGCATGCCCAGATCGTTGATCCGCAACCGGGTTTCCTCGCCGATGATTCGCAGGCTCAATCGCTCGTGCTGCGTCGTGCCGCTCGCCTTGACCTCGATGTCCGTGTTGCCGCGGTCGCTCATTTCGATGGCGGCGACGATCTCTCCGCTTTGCGGTTTGCGGCGTTCGTTCACGTCCAGGCCGGCGACCTTCTTGATGAAAGTCATCGCCTGCTCGGCGTTTTCCCGGGCCAGCAGATCGTGCCTGGCCGTGACCACCCCGTCGATCCGGTATGCCAGCCGGGCGGCGTTGGCCGACACCAGCATTTCCACCTCTGTCGCCCGGCGCCACAAGGCGTCGTACAGCAGGTTCTGAGCGTTCTCGTAAGGCTCGATCTGCGTCGGGTCATTCGGGATTTGGACCTTGCCCGCCGGCCCGCTGAGCCGTACCCGCTCGATAGCCGCCGCGATCTCTTCCTGCTTCTTGCCCAGGCTTGAGAACCACGCCTTCAGGTGGCGCGGCGTGAAAACCCGTGCGCCGGGATCGACCAGTCCGTTCCGAACGACCACGTACACCGTGCACGTCGAGGCCGCCAGAACGAACCACAGGCCGAACCCCGCGGCAAACAACCCCGGCGTTTTCCACGGCATGAACAGCCAGCACAGCAACCCGACCGTCCCGCTGCCCAGGATGATCCCATTCCACATGGGCCGGTTGATCCGCCGGAGGTAGGCTGTGTCCTTGTCCACCCACTGGCAGAACGCCATCCACGGCACCATGGCCAGCAGGATCACGACAATGCGGACCCAGCTCGTGTATCCCCCCGGCTCCGGCAGCGCAGCCAGAGTCTGTCCGGCCTCGGCGACCCCGTCGGCCCATCCCAGGGCCGTCGCGCCCGCCGCCGCTCGTGTCAGGCCTGTCAGTCTCACAGGTTCAATCATGGAAGCTCCACCGGAGAATAATCAGGCTGGCCGGCCCCGTGCACCAGCAGTCGTCCGTCGCATGATAACCGCCCCGCCTGGGGCTGAGTAGCCCGGTCGGGATCAGCCCAGAATCGAGCCGCCGCCCGAGCTGATGCCCTTGAGCCGCATCTTCAGTTCCTGTGGGTTCGGCGAGGCGGCGTAGGCCACTTCGGTGGTGATGTATTCCTCCTCCACCAACCGGCGCAGGCACTCGTTGAAGTCCATCATGCCTTCCTCGTAGGAAGCCCGGATCACCTTCGAGATCTCGTCGTCGCGCTTTTCGTCGATCAGCTTGCGAACCATCGGGTTGGCGAACATGATCTCCACGGCCGGCACCCGGCCCACGCCCGGCTTGATGCTCGGCAGCAGCTTCTGGCAAATGATCGCCTGCAGGTTGAACACCAGCGTCTGTCGGACCAGGTCCCGCGAGCCCTCCGGCAGCAGGTCGAGCACTCGGTTGATGGTCTGCGAGCTGCTCGATGCGTGCACCGTGCCGAACACCAGGTGGCCGGTCTCGGCCGCGTTCAGGGCGGCCGTGAACGTCTCCTCGTCGCGCATCTCCCCGATCAGCACCACGTCCGGGTCCTCGCGCATCAGGTACTTCAGGGCGTCCGGGAAACTGTCCACATCCACGTAAACCTCGCGCTGGTTCACCAGGGCCTTCTTGTCGGTGAACAAGTACTCGATCGGGTCCTCGACCGTCACGATGTGGCATGCCCGGTGGGCATTGACGTAGTCCAGGGCCGCGGCGATGGTCGTCGACTTGCCCGAACCCGTGATACCCGCCAGAAGAACCAGCCCCTGGTGCCACTCGGTGATCTTGTAGATCGACTTGGGCAGGTGAAGCTGGTCGAAGTTCAGGATGTCCTTGTTTACCCGCCGGGCGGCCACGCTCAGCACGCCCCGCTGGCGGAAAATGTTCACCCGGAACCGGTCCGACTCGCCGAGCTGGTAGGCGAAGTCCGAGGCCCCCTTCTCCAGAAGCTGCCGCCTCTGGTGATCGTTCATGACCTCGAACCAGATGTCCTCGACCTCCTGGGCGGTCAGCGGCGGGCCCTTGACCGGCTTCAGGTCGCCCTTGTGCCGGATGTGCACCCGGGCGTTGCTCTTGAAGTGCAAGTCAGAAGCTTTGAGTTCCACAACGTACCACAGGTATTTGTGGAGCTTTGGTTCGCCCTTCGGTGCCGCGGGCACCGCCAACTGCTCGGCCGCCGGTGATTCCATCGCTTCCTCCTCCCCGGCGTGCGGCTGCTTCTGGGCGTCATTGTGAGCGTCGGCCATTGGTTTGTCCCCCACATGTCGGTGCGCTGTTCGCTTTCCTTTTTCTCCCAACTCGACTCGCCCGGCCTACAGCCGGACGGGAATGCCCCGGTCGGCCATCAGGCGTTTGGTTTCGGCAATGGTGTACGTCCCGAAGTGATAGATGCTGGCCGCCAGGGCCGCATCCGCCTTGCCGATCGTCACTGCGTCGGCCAGGTGCTCCGGCTTGCCCGCTCCGCCAGAGGCCACCACCGGGATCGAAACCGCCTCGGCCACCGCCCGGGTGATCTCAAGGTCATACCCGTCTAGCGTCCCGTCCGCATCCATGCAGGTCAGCACGATCTCGCCGGCCCCCAACGCCTCCATCCGGCTGGCCCAACGCACGGCCTCCAGCCCGGTCGGAATCCGTCCGCCGTGGATGTGCACGTCCCACACTTCCCGACCGTTCTGACGGATGCGTTTGGGGTCGATGTTCACCACGATGCACTGACAACCGAACCGTTCCGCCGCCTGGCGCACGAAGTCCGGGTCTTTGACCGCCGCCGAGTTGATCGACACCTTGTCCGCCCCGGCGTTCAGCAGTTGGCGAATGTCCTCCATCGTCCGGATGCCCCCGCCCACCGTCAGCGGCATGAAAACCTGCTCGGCCGTCCGGGAGACCACGTCCAGGATAATGTCCCGCTCCTCATGGCTGGCGGTGATGTCCAGAAAAACCAGTTCGTCCGCGCCCTCTTGCTCGTATCGCCGGGCGATCTCGACCGGGTCGCCGGCATCCCGCAGGTTCACGAAGTTGATCCCCTTGACCACCCGGCCGGCGTGCACGTCGAGGCAAGGAATGATCCGTTTGGCGAGCATGAGTGTCCGACTCGTCCGAAAGAACCCGGCGGCTAGAGGGCCGAACCGCGGCAGCCCGCCACCCCTCCGCGACCGGCAGACCTCCTCAGGCGGCTCAGGCCCGAAAGGCCATTTTACCGGCAGGAAAGGCCTTTATTCAAGCGGCCCGAGCCGGGAACAGCGTAGCCGGGTAAGGCCATCCGGGAAATATCGGCTTCAAAGACAGCCTGCGTGGGAGATGCTGTCGCCCTCCGGTAATAGGCCGCCGCGCGTCCACGTTAAGCCGTCTGACCACGTGCCGGTCACGATCGCCCTTCGGCCGCGGCCGCGGGGAGGAATGGGAATGACATCGAGTAGCTGGGTACACCGTCCGGCGGCGGCTCTGGCCGGTCTGGTCCTGATCTCCTTGGCGGTGCCGGGGAAGGTCGCAGTCGGGACAGGCCCGATTCTGGTCCTGTTCGACGTGCATGCCGACCCGATGGCGGCACCGCCCGTCGGTGTGCAGCAGTACGCCGAGTGGATCGATGCCCTCAACTGGGCGCTCAATGCGTGCGAGCCGCGGGGTGCCCGGATTTCCTTCCTCTCCGTCGGCCAGCTCATGGAATACGTTCTGGCGGACACGGCGGCGGGGCATCCGCTGATTCAGCGCTTGTACGCCAGCGGTCGCATGATCGGCACGCATTCGCACTCGGACATTCAGGCCGGCCCGTACAACTGGCGCAATCTGGGGCCCAATCCCTCAACTGAGCAGGTGCTGGAGAACAGGAACGACCACATCGCCACTGTGAATGCGGTCATCACCTCGGCGCTGGGCGTCAGCGATCCGGCGCAGATCAGGGCGATCAACTGTTCGCGGGGCGCTCACATTCCCAGCGACGATGCCGAGCGCATCGCGATGATGGCCGCCTACCTGGCGGAGTTGGCGGGAATGGCTGCTTCGGCTCCACCGGGCGATTTCGACGGGGATACCGACGTGGATGGGGACGACTTCGCTTCATTCGAGGCCTGTTTCACCGGCCCGGCCATCGGCCCGCCAACGCCCATATGCATCGACGCGGACATGGACTGCGACGGGGACGTGGATCAATCCGACTTCGGCCTGGTGCAGCGGTGCTACAGCGGTACGGGCCGGCAGGCGAATCCCCTGTGCATGCGGTGAATGTGATGGTCTGCCGCCCTATAGCCGCCGCCAGCCGTATCCCGGCGTGGTGAACAGCGTATCCGCCTCGGCCGGGCCCCAGGTGCCGGCCGCGTAGTTGGGGAACTGGGGAGGCGGGGCCTGCCGCCACGACTCCAGCAACGGGTTGATCAGCCGCCAGGCGTAGTCCACTTCCTCGTCGCTGATGAACAGCGTCGCGTCGCCGAGCATCGCATCGAGCAGCAGCCGCTCATACGCCTCCGGCGAATCCCCGCCGAAGCTGGTCCCGTAACGGAAGTCCATCTTCACCGGCCGAATCCGCATCCGCATGCCCGGCACTTTCGCCTGGAACGACAGCGAGATCCCCTCGTCCGGCTGGACGCGGAGCACGAGCTGGTTGACCGTGCTGGGGACCTCCTCCATCTCGGCGAACATGGCCATCGGCGGCGAGCGGAACCGGATCGCCACTTCCGTGAGCCGCTTCGGCAGGCACTTGCCGGTGCGGAGGTGGAACGGCACGCCCGACCAGCGCCACGTGTCGACGTGCAGCCGCACCGCCACGAAAGTCTCGGTCGTCGAGTTCGGATCGACCGCTTCTTCCTGCCGATACCCCTTCAGCGGCTGCCCGGCGAACGTTCCCGGCCCGTACTGTCCGCGCACACACGCGCCGGTCGCGCCCTCGCCGGCCAGCGGCTCGATCGCCCGCAGCACCTTGACCTTCTCTTCGCGGATCGACCGGGCCTCCAGCCCCACCGGCGGTTCCATCGCGGTCAGGGCGAGCAACTGCATCATGTGGTTCTGCAGCATGTCGCGGGCCGCGCCGGCCGTGTCGTAGTACTGGCCCCGGTGCCCCTCCATGCCGACGCGCTCCGCCACCGTGATCTGCACGTTCTCGACGTAGCGCCGATTCCAGATCGGCTCGAAGATCGCGTTGGCGAAACGCATCGCCAGGATGTTCTGTACCGTCTCCTTGCCGAGGTAGTGGTCGATGCGGAAGATCCGCGATTCGTTGAAGACCGCCTGGAGCCGCCCGTTCAACTCCGTGGCGCTGGCCAGGTCGTGGCCAAAAGGCTTCTCCACGACAAGCCGGGTCCAGAGCTTGCCGCCGGGGGCGGCGACCAGGCCGGCCTGCCGCAGGTGCCCGGCGATGGTGTCGAAGAACTCCGGGGCCGTCGCCAGGTAAAACAGACAGTTGCCGTTGGTCATCCGCCGGGCCGACAGGTCCTTGAGTCGGCCGGCCAGGGCGGCATAGTCGGCCGGCTCGTCGAACCGCACGCGCTGGTACACCAGCGACCTGGCGAAATCGTCCCAGCTTTCAGGCATCACGGGTTGGTGCCGCGAGTGTTCCTGGACAGCCGCATTGGCGTCCTTGCGGAACTGCTCGTCGGAGATTTCCCGACGGGCCGCGCCGACGGCGGTGAAGCCGCCCGGCAGCAGCCCCTGCCGGGCGAGGTTGTACAGCGCCGGCAACAGCTTGCGCTGGACCAGGTCGCCGGTCGCGCCGAACAGGACCACGCAGCACGGCTCGGGCACCGTCGGCGCCGGCAGATCGCGACGTAACAGGTTATCCTGCGAGCGGGCCTTCGCGTTTGACGCGGGCATTTGACACCCTCGCTTATTATCCGTGGTCAGGCCACGGTTTTAATTGATGCTCCCGGGCCGGCGCATCGTAAGACATCCGCGCCCGAATGGAAAACTTCCGGTATCCGTGCCATGATTCCACGATGATCGGTTCTGGATGGCGTGATACCCCCCCGTTCCAATGAGGAACCCGAGATGAATCGCATTCTCAGCCCGAACAAACTGAACGAGCCGATCGTGGAGCATGTTCACCGGGATTTCACCACCTTTAATCCCGAGTGGACGATCCGTAAGGCCCTGGCCTCCCTTCAGTCGCGGGACATCGGTGAACGGATCGTCTACTTCTACGTCGTAGATCAGGACAACAGGGTCATGGGCGTCGTGCCCACGCGCCGCCTGCTGATCAGCCCCCACGATCGGCGGATCCGGGACATCATGGTCGCTGACGTGCTGACCATTCCCGCCTCAGCCACGGTCCTGGATGCGTGCGAGCTGTTCATGCACCACCGCTATCTGGCCCTGCCGGTGACGGATGATGAGAAGCGCCTTGTTGGTGTCGTCGACATCAACCTGTTCACAGACGAGGTCATGACCACCGCCGAGCGGCGCGAGTCCGACCGGGCCTTCCAGCTCATCGGCGTGCACGTTGCCCTGGGCCGCCAGGTTTCGACCTGGGTGAGCTTCAAGGACCGCTTTCCCTGGCTGCTGTGCAACATCGTCGGCGGAATCCTGTGTGCCATGCTGGCCGGAAGGTACGAATCGTTCCTCGATCACGTCATCGTTCTCGCGCTGTTCATTCCCGTGGTGCTCGCCCTGGGTGAGAGTGTCAGCATGCAGTCGATGGCTCTGACCCTGCCCGTCCTGCAGCACCGCCGGGTTCATCCGCTGGTGTTGTGGGTGAACCTGCGCAAGGAGTTCCTCACCGCGGCAATGCTGGGGCTGGCCAGCGGGGCCCTGGTGGGCCTGATCGCGTCGGCATGGCGAGGAGATGCTACGGTAGGCCTCGCGATCGGCGCCAGTATCTGTCTGGCCGTCATCACTGCCTGCCTGCTGGGGGTGGCTATTCCGGCCGGCGTCCGTGTGATGCGTGGCGACCCGCGAATTGCCGCCGGGCCGATCGTGCTGGCGGTCGCGGATCTGGCCACCCTGCTGTTCTACTTCAACATCGCCGGCTGGCTGCTGGGTTGAGGGCGTCATTGGGGTCCGCTTGCCGCCACTTTTCATTCGGTCCGGGGGAGGTAGAATGGATGGCGATCCGAAGACCGACTGGCCATTGGGGATGGCCGGGGCAATGAAGGATTGCCGCCTGCGACATGCCCGACGCGGAAGCGGGTGTTGCTTCGGTGGATTATACAGGATGATTCGGCCATGAAGGTCTCAATTCGTCCCGTACCCGGTTACGCCAACCTCTATGCCCGGGCGGACGGTGTGATTCTCTACCAGACCCCCCGTGGTCTGCGGCGCCGAATGACCCGCCGGCACAAAAACTGGTTGTTTATCCGAATGAAGAAGAGCGGCCGGGTCCACGAGCTGTCGGTGGCCGGACTGATGCTCGAGGCGTTTGTCGGTCCGTGCCCCCCGGCCCATCGGACGTTTCATCTCAACGGCAACCCGCTTAACAACCGATTGTCCAATCTGGCATGGAAATCTTACGGTGTACGGCCCGGCCTTCGCGTGGCAAAAAAAAAGAAAAAGAAGAAAAAAGCTCCGGGGCTTGGCCGCCGCCGCAAACGGAGCGGACGCTTGTCCGCCGGTCGTCCCCCCCGCAAGCGGCAAGCCGCGAAACGTCGCCGGACCGGCCGTGTCGGCCGTCGCTGATCCGCCCCTTTGCCGTTTTTGCATTAACGCCGCCGGATAGCTGCCGGATTGTATTCACTCAACTTGTGGGCCCGTCACTCTTTCTTTTCCGCCTTGACGACATAGGGCGTTATTTCGTCGATGATCAGGGCGTCCACCCCGAGCCAGCAGGACCGGGCGGCCGGGTTGCGGCCTTTGCATGTCAGGGTCAGCGTGTGCTCGCCGGCGGCCAGGTCCACCATCCCCACGCGGATCTCCCGCGCGCCGGAGGCCGGTGAGTACAGATCGACCGCGGACAAACCGTCGATCGTCCTGCCGTCCAGCGCGACGCCCCAGATGCCCCCTTCGGGCGCCGTTCCAAGCGACAGCCTGGCCACACCCTGCTTCCGAGTTTCCAGCTTGAAGGGGATGGTCACGACCGTATTCGGGTCGTTGACCTTGGCGAACAGATCCTGGTCGCCGCTGAAGGGACCTCGCCTGGCGTCGATGGCCGCGGCCGAGGGTTCGGCCTTGGCGGACGCCAACAGTTCCTCGAATTCAACCACGGTCTGCGGCACCACGCGCTCCTCGACCGGCGGAAGGGTCGCGAAACGCCTGGCCCTGCCTGTCTGGTACCAGAAGGCCACCGAGCTGAACAGGTCCGCCCGTTCATGGAAACCCGAGATTTTCTTGCCGGTTTCGTCGTTCATCTCCCCCTTGTGCTCGATCTCGACTTTCAACGATTTGCCGAACCGAACCGGGTCCGGGATGTGCCACCGGTAGACGCTGACCCGGTCGCCCAGTTCGTATCCGTCCTGGACCACCACGCCGTAGTAAGGCCGACTGAACTCGCGAAAACCCCAGGCGTCGCAGAAATAATCCTCGGTTCCCGTCCCGCGCAGGCTTGGCTCGGCCTCGCCGTCGATGAAGAAGAAATCATCGCCCTCGCCGAACCACCCGGCGGTCCGCGTGTATACCGACAGCACGGTCCCGACATAGTGTCCGCGGCCCTCGGTATCGAGAATCAGGTAATTCCGACCGAGCTTTGTCGGGAACTCCTGGCGGTACTGGGCGTGGAAATGGGCGGTGTCCGGCGGAAGGGCGGTAACCTTCTCGTAATCCACGTAGAAGTACACGCTCCTCACTCTGTGCTGCTTCGAGTCGTTGGTCAGGGTGATCCGGGCGCGTTTGGCGAACGGCATCGGCCAATAGCAGTTGTACGCCCGGCCTTCCGAGGTGACCGCGACCGGCGGCGAGTCCACGTAGCGCCTCAGCCCGTGCCCCACGGCGAAGAAATCGCCCAGCGGAGACTCGACGGCCGGCTCTTCCTGCCCGTCCCAGTACATTCGCAGCACCAGGGACCGTCCGTAACGGGGGTCCAGAGCGCTTATGGTGAACCAGATATGCCGAATGACGCCCGGCCCCTCGAGGTCCGCGATCGTGAGAGTCTCGCCGGGCAGAATCCTGCGGGCGTCTTCGTTGCCGTCCTGCCAGTTCGGGTCGCTGCTGGATGCCCGCATGCCGCGCCCGTCGCGGAGCCGGAACAGGTCGTCAAGCCCCGGCGCCCCGCTTTCGGCCCGAGCCGATGGAGCCGACAGGGCCATCCAGCCAATCCATCCCGTCACAATCAGTGCCAAGAGAGGTTTCATCCAAACTCCTCCGTTGGAATCTTACGAGCAGACCGGTGCGCGATTTCCGCGCATGTTTTTCCGCGAGGTTCCTTTTTGGTTACGGTCCACAACGAGGCGAACCGCCGCAGGCCAGGCTCGCGGCCCATAATAATAACCATATCCCCCATCGAAAATACCCCCGGATCGATGACAGATTGGGCGTGGTGATCCGAGCCCGTCGGCGAAGTCGGCCGAAGCGGTGGCGACGATCAACCCCGGGCCGTCTTGGGTATTCGATTTGGATTTGCCGTGGGAATCGGGGTCAGGCGGGCACAGGAGGCTGGTGATGGCGGGAACAGATCGCAGGGGAGGCGGCTCAGGTTCTGGTTCCGGCTATCCCGGCCTTGGCCAGCGTGGCGTTGATCTTCTCGCCCAGGGTATCGGCCGTAAAAGGTTTGACCACGTAGTTGTTCACGCCGGCCTGGATAGCCTCGATCACCCGGCGTTTCCCGGCCTCGGCAGTGACCATGATCATCGGGGTGGTCTTGTCGGTCTCGCGGACCTTTCGGACAAAGGTGATGCCGTCCATGTTCGGCATGTTCCAGGTCATCAGGACCAGGTCGGGCTTGGACTCGGCCATGAACTTGAGGGCCTCGACGCCGTTGGATGCCTCGGCGACGTCGGCGTATCCGAGTTGGACCAGCACGTTCTTCTGGATGTTCCGAATGGTCCGAGAAGCATCGACAAGGAGAATGTTCATGACTGGTCGACTCCGTGACGTTGTGGACTGCGATTCCGCTCTCAGGCCTGTATCGGTTTGATTCAGGCGGGGATGTACAATCGATCCACTCCGCCCGTAACCCAAATCCGGACGGGCGCAAGGGGCGGAAAAAACCATCTCTCCTGCTCTAATTCACGCCTGCGAGGAATCCGTTGTCGATCTTTCAGCCGGCACGCCTGAGAACAAGATCCCCAAGGATCAGACGTAAAGCCCCTACCCCCGCCTGGACGAAGTGAGTCTCATGCGGGCGGCAGGCGAACCCGGTTATTCTGCTGGCGGGGGTCGCCGCTCCACGCAAACAGCGATCGATAAGGGGCGGTTGTCAGGGTGGCGTAAGTCTTTCGTCGTAGCGATCGATTCTCGTGCCGGTAACCCCTCTCGTGTCAGAGGCGGACATGGACCAGGCGCTATCACGCTGGAAGGACATAGGCGGCATGAGCCAGGCGGTTTCCGATCCTGTCCTGTTACCGTCCGCCCCGGTTACGCCTGAAGGTGCGGCGTTTTCCAACACGATCCTCGTGGCGGACGACGATCACTCCATGCTCATGCTGATGGAATACATCCTGACCCGTGCGGGGTATGAAGTGCTGACGGCCGAAGATGGCGAGCAGGCCCTGAAGATGGTTGGGGAAACCAGGCCCGCGCTGGTGGTGCTCGACTGCGACATGCCGAAGCTGGACGGGCTGGAGGTCTGTCGCCGGATCAAGCGCGATCCCGAACTGGCCGGCACCCCGATCATTTTCATGACCACTCTGTCCAGCCCGACGGACAAGGCCCGCGGGTACGCGGCGGGCGGGGATGATTACATCGTGAAGCCGCCGGATCGGGTCGAACTGCTGTCGCGCGTCCGCAAGCAGCTCGATCTGACCCGAACGCAGGTCCAGGTGCACCAGCAGGCCAAGCTGCTCAACGCCCAGGCGGACCGACTGGCCCCGGCCCGCGGTGATCGGCAGTCCCTGCTTGCGGATGTGTCGAAGTTCGCGGACCTGAAAGTCGCGCTGCACTACCAGCCGGCGGCCGAAACCACCGGCGATTATTACGACATTCGACGGCTGTCGCCCGACGATACCGCCGTGCTGATCGCGCAGGTCGAAGGTCGGCCTCTCCAGGGCTACTTCGCAATCGGGGTCATGAAAGCCCTGACCGCAACCTTCGTCAACGCAGCGCTGTCCGTGCCGGAGTCGCTGATGCTGCTCAACGCCGGGCTATGCAATTGCCTCGGCCCTAACCGGCGGATCAGTGCGTGCTACGCCCGCATCTCGCGTGCCGGCTCACACCTGGAACTGGGCCGCGCGGGCGTGCTGGCCCCGCTGCTTCAGACGACCGACGGCCATTTCAGGGAAATCGACGCCTTCGGTGACGCGCTGGGTGTGCGGGAGGATGCCGGCTTTGAAACACAGAGCATGCACGTCGATCCGGGCCAGCGACTGTTCCTGTTCACACAGGGCATTCTGGAAAACGCGGCCTCGACGGTCGGCTCCGACGCAGGGTACGATCCTGAGGAAGTGAGGACCCGCCTGCGTTCGGGCCGGGGTGCATCGTTGGACCAGGCGGTTGCCCTGTTTGCCCCGCAAAGGACCGCGGGGGCGGGGCAGCGCGATCTGCTTCTGATGGGCCTGGAGTTCTGAGAACCCGCGTTCAAGGCCGAAGACCGCCTTCCCGCCCCAACCAGGCAAGACAACAATCAATTCCAGACGAGCCGGCTTTGCCGGCTCAGTTGCCGGCGCCGGATGCCGCGGTCGGGATCTCCAGGTCGATGCCGACCACTCCTTCCTCGGTGGTCGTGGTCACCTTCAGTCCGGAGCGGTGGAAGATCTTGAGCATGCCGCTGTTCTCGGCCAGAACCTCGGCGTGGAAACGGCGGATGCCCTGGCTCTGGGCGATTTCGACCAGGCGGCGGAAGAAACAGGTACCGAGTCCCTTGCGCTGGTAGTCGTCGCGGACCACGAAGGCCATTTCCGCCGACAGCTTGGCGGCGTCGGTCAGATAGCGCCCCACGCCGATCACTTCCTCGTGGCCCGGGGTGCCGGTGACGCCGACAAGGGCGATCTCGGTGTCGTAGTCCACGTTGCAGAAGACCTGCAGCTTGTTGTGCGGCATCGACTTGAGCGTGTTGTGGTATCGCAGGTACTTGGTCTTCTCGCTGAACGAGTAGAACATGTCCTTGATCAGCGGCTCGTCGGCGGCGCGAATAGGCCGGATCGCCACCTCGCTTCCGTTGTTGAGCGTCGCGGTGGTTTCGAGTTCGGCCGGATAGGAGCGGGACGGCGGGGGCATGATCTGGTTGCTGTAGACGATGCGGCGGCGTTTGGCGGCATAGAGGAGTTCGCTGCGGTAATCCGGATGGGCGATGCCGATGAGGGACATGGCCCGTTCCCGGAGATTCCTGCCGTGCAGGTAGGCCACTCCGTACTCGGTTACGACGTAGTGGGTATCTCCGCGCGTGGTGATCACGCCGGCCCCTTCAGTGAGCATGGCCGCGATTCGCGATCGCGTGCCTTGCGGCGTCGCGGCGGTGCTGGGCAGGGCGATGATCGGCTTTCCGTTCCTGGCCAGCGCCGCTCCGCGAATGAAGTCGGCATGCCCGCCGAGACCGCTGTAGAACTGCGTTCCCAGCGAATCCGCGCAAACCTGCCCGGTCAGGTCGACCTCCAGGGCCGAGTTGATCGCCACCATGTTGTCGTGCTGGCTGATGATGAACGGGCTGTTGGTGTAATCCGAAGGCCGCATCTCGAACAGCGAGTTGTCGTGCATGAAGTCGAACAGGGCCCGCGAGCCGGCCGCGAAGCTGCCCACGATCTTGCCCTTGTTGAGGGTCTTGCGCTTGCCGTTGATGACCCCCTGCTCGACGAGCTTCTTGACGCCGTCGGAAAACATCTCGGTATGGACGCCGAGATCGCTGTGCTCGGTCAGTGCGTGCAGGACGGCGTCGGGGATCCGGCCGATACCCATCTGCAGGGTCGCGCCGTCGGGCACAAGCCGGGCGATGTGACCGGCGATCTGCTGGGTTACCTTGTCGTCCGTCCCCATGACCGGCCACTCGAGCAGCGGCTCGTCGTGCTCCACGAGATAGTCGATCTGGTCGACGTGGATGAAGCTCTCGCCGAGAGTGCGGGGCATGAACTTGTTGACCTGGGCGACGACCACCTTGGCGGTCTCGACCGCCGGGCGGGTGATATCGACGGACACGCCGAGGCTGCAAAAGCCCTGCTCGTCCGGCGAGCTGACCATCACCAGGGCTGCATAGATGGGGATGCGACCGTTTCTGAACAGACCGGGCACCTGAGAGAGAAAAATCGGCGTGTAGTCCGCCCGGGCATCGTTCACCGCGTTGCGCAGGCTGGTGCCGATGAAGAACGAGTTCGCTCGGAAGTTCGCGGAGTACTTGGGGTCCGTGTAGGGCGCGACCCCGAGGGTCAGCACGTTGATCAGTTCGGTGTCGGCCAGGTTCTGGCTGACGTCGCACATCGCCCGGACGAGAGCCTGCGGCTCGCCGCAGGCGGACCCGATGAAGACCCGGCAACCAGGCTTGATGGTGCTGACCGCCCGGGCGGCGGGGACGATCTTGTCGGCATACCGCTCGCGCCAGTTACTCATGACCGGTCACTCCGAGAGAATGATCCGCGAGTCGGCCACCACGACGCCCTTGCCGCGCGGGTAGACGATCAGCGGGTTGATATCCAGTTCCTTTACCTGCGGGTGGTTGGTCACGAACTGAGAAAGCCGCATCAGGCAGTCGGCCAGGGCCTGCAGGTCGGACGGGGCCTCCCCCCGGATGCCTTCGAGCAGCCGGTACGACCGGATGCCCTTGACCATTTCCATGGCCACGTTCTCGCGAATCGGAGCCAGCCGAAAAGACACGTCCCGCAGAGCCTCGGTGTAGATGCCGCCCAGGCCGAACATGAGCAGCGGGCCGAAACGCGGGTTGCGGGTCACGCCGAGGATGATCTCCTTGCCCGGATCCAGCATCTTCTGCACGAGCACGCCCCAGATCTCGACCTCGGCGCCGAGTTTCTCGCGGACGCCGCGGATCATGTTGTCGTAGGCCTGCCGGACGGAGTCCTCGTCGCGAAGGTTGAGTTTGACGCCGCCAACGTCGGTCTTGTGCAGGATTTTCGGACCACAGATCTTGAGCACGACGGGGAAGCCCATCCGGGCGGCCGCATCCGTGGCTTCGTCCGCGGAGGTCGCCAGCTTGCAGGGAACGATCGGGAAACCGCAGTGCGTCAGGGCCTCCAGCGCACGGATTTCCACCAGTTGCGAGCGGCCGGCGGCGAGTTCCTCGGCGAACAACTTGTTGACCGCCCCGGTGTTCATCTCAAAACGGCGGTAACCGGAGATCGGCGAGCGAATCCACTCGGCGAACCGGGCCTTGGCGGCCAGCGAGCGCATCGCGTTCTCGGGAAACTGGTACGTGGGGACACCGTACTCCTTGAGCACTTTCACGCCGGGCAGCACGTCCGCCTCGCCCATCATGCAGGCGACGACCGGTTTCCCGGCGTAGCTTGCGGTTTCGGCGATGACCTCGCCGATCTCCTTGGCGTTGGTCATGGCCTGCGGGGTCACCAGTACCATCACCTGGTCGACCTCGTCGTCGGCGCTGACGGCGTCCAGTGCCGCTCGATACCGATCGTGGCGGGCATCTCCGATTACGTCGACCGGATTCTTGAGGCTCGCCGAGGCCGGCATCTGAAATTTGAGCGACTTGATCGTGTAGTCCTGGAACTTCGCCATCCTCAGGCCGTAGCGGATGCACGCGTCGGTGGCCATGATCCCCGGCCCGCCGGCGTTGGTGACGATGGCCGTCTTGCGCCCGCGGGGCAGAGTCGGCTCGGTGAACACCTCGGCGTAGTCGAACAACTCCTCCACCGACTCGACGCGGATCACGCCGGCCTGGGAGAAAACCGCGTCATAGACCTCGTCGGAGCCGGCCAGGGAGCCGGTGTGCGAGGCGGCGGCGGCGGCCCCTTCCTGTGTCCGGCCGGTCTTGATGGCGAGAATGGGCTTTGGGTTCTTGCCGTGAGTAACCGCGAACGCAGTGTCCACGAACGCCTGCCCGCTGGACAGGTCCTCCACGTACATGAGAATCACGCGGGTCTCGGGGTCGTTGGCAAGGTTCCTGAGCAGGTCGATCTCGGTGATGTCCGCCTTGTTTCCGAAGCTGACGAATCGGGAGAAACCGATGCCCCGGCCATTGGCGTAGTCGAGCAGCGCTGCCGCCAGCGCTCCGCTCTGCGAGATGAGGCCCATGCAGCCGGCGGCCGGCATACGCCCGCCAAACGCGGCATTCATGCGAACGTTCGGTGCCGTGTTGATCAATCCGAGGCAGTTGGGGCCCAGGATCGACAACCCCCGCTCGTCAGCCAGCTTCTTGAGCCGCCGCTCCCGCTCGACGCCGTCTCCGCCGATCTCCTTGAAGCCGGCCGAGATCACCACGAAGTGCTTCGTGCCCCGATCGGAGCACTCGATGAGCGTTTTCTCCACCGCCTGGGCGGGGATGATCACCACCGCCAGGTCGACTTTCTCGTCGATGGCCGCGATGCCCGGCACACAGCGGATGCCCATGATGCTCTTGCTCTTGGGATTGACCGGATAGATCACCCCGGCAAACGGAGCCGCGATCAGGTTCTTGAGAATCTCGTTGCCGGCCGTCCCGCCACGACTCGAAGCCCCGATCACCGCGATGGACTGGGGAGAAAACAAGGGCTCCAGGTCCCGCTCGGAAGCCGCCGCTCCACCCGATCCTTGAAGCACGGATTGCGTATCAGACATCATGCCGACTCCTGATGAACCCGGTCGGCCACCACGACCACGCACCGCCGACGCCGGTGTCGTGTCGGCCGCCCCGGAAGCGGTGCCCGCCCTGAGGCCCATCCTCACCAGGACCGACGGAGATAACCTGTGACGACGAGAACCATAAGGCCATCATCAGCAACACGATCATCACTGCCAGAAACACCGCTCCGTACGCCCCTCTGCGCCAAGCGCCGCCTCGGCCCGCCTCAGTACCCTCTTGGCAGACGAACTGGCGGGTTGTCTCAATCACCCATTTCCAGTGCAACACCACGTGGAGGAACACCGTGACCGCCAGTATGCAGGCCAGAACGGCGTGAACATCGCCCCGGTCATGACGACCAAGACCCCACAGTCGGAGGGCTTCCCTTCGTCCTCCACATCAGCTTCCCGGCGGCAGGATGTACCGGATCAGCAGGCCGGTGAACACCAGACCCGGCATCGCCAGCAAAGCGAGCAGATTAACCAAATAGTTGAGGGCGTTCTTTCGCATCGCCGTCCATCCACCACGGGGTTCTTTGTTCGCCCTTGCCCCGTTGGCCGACCCGACGAAGCCGCGGCACCTTGCGAGGCCGCTCAGGTCAGCCATGTCAGGCCGACTTCTGCCAGCTCTGCAGGATGTGGGCGTAGTTGGCCCGCTCGAAGGCCTGGGGGTTCGGGCACTTCAGCAGGCTCATGCTGCCCTGCATCTGCTTGAGTGAATCGTATTCGTGCTCCTCCAGCCACCGGCTGACTTCCTCGCGGATTCTGGTCAATTGCTGTGGGCCGTTCTCCAGAAGCGCCGAAACGATCTGCACCGCGTGCGCGCCGCACATGATCGCCTTGACGGCGTCCAGGCAGGTGTGCACGCCGCCGGTGGCCGCCAGGTCCGCCTCAATCCGGCCCGACAGGATGGCCAGCCAGCGCAGCCGCATGAGCAACGCGCCCGAGTGCGACAGCGTCAGCGAGGATTCGACCTCGAGGTTCTCCACGTCGATGTCCGGTTGATAGAAGCGGTTGAACAGCACCATGCCGTCCACCTTCACCCCGTCAAGCTGGCTGGCCACGTTGGCCAGCGAACTGTAAAACGGCGACAGTTTCACCGCCACGGGGACGGTGACCGATTTCTTGACCGCGGCCACCATATCGACCGTTCGCCTGACCACCGCGTCGCCGGGTTCGTCCATGTCGGTCGCGACGAAGTAGATGTTCAGCTCGAGTGCGTCCGCGCCGGCCTGCTGCATCTGCCGGGCGTAATCCAACCAGCCGCCCGGCGTGGCCCCGTTCAGCGAGGCGATCACCGGAATCCGGACCGCCTCCTTGATCTTACGAATCTGATCGAGGTACTCGTCGGGCCCGAGAACGAACTCATCCGGCGACGGGAAGTAGGACAGAGCCTCGGCAAAGGAGTCCGCCGGCCCATCCATCGACGCGGATGTCGCCAGCCCCTCGGTCACGAGCTGCTCCTCGAAGAGCGACCGCATCACGATCGCCGAGGCGCCCGCGTCCTCCAACTGTCGAACACTGTCCAGCTTGTCCGCCAGCGGGCTCGCGCCCGGCATGAACGGGTGAGGCAGTTTGAATCCGAGATACGACGTGGAAAGATCCATCGATGGAACCTCCAGTTAGTGGCCGATCCTTAGTCCCCGCTGACAATCACGCCTGCTTCTGGTCTGCCCCGTTGCCGCCCTTGGGCACCGTGAGCTTGGCCAGGTGGTCATACACCGCCACCCGGCGGGCCGAGGCCTCCGTCGCCAGCACCGCCAGCTTCTGGAACCGCTCGGGGTTCATCTTCTCGACCATGCGGAAGCGCGTCTCGTTTCGCATGTATTCCTTCACCGACACCCCGCTGGGCGCCGAGTCCAGGATCAGCGGCGGATCGCCGTTCAGCACCCGCCGCGGGTCGTACCGATAGAGCGGCCAGATGCCGCTGTTGACCGCCAGTTTCTGCTGATCGAGGCCAAACGCCAGGTCATACCCGTGGGCGATGCAGTGGCTGTAGGCGATGATCAGCGAAGGCCCGTTGTAGCTCTCGGCCTCCAGGAACGCCTGCACCGTGTGGTTGTCCTTGGCTCCGAAGGCCACGCTGGCCACGTACACATGCCCATAGCTCATCGCCATCAGACCCAAATCCTTCTTGCCGACGCTCTTGCCGGCCGCGGCGAACTTGGCCGCCGCCCCGATCGGCGTCGACTTCGACGCCTGACCGCCGGTGTTCGAGTACACCTCGGTGTCCATCACCAGCAGGTTGACGTTCCGTAGCATGGACAGGACGTGGTCCAGCCCGCCGTACCCGATGTCGTATGCCCAGCCGTCGCCGCCGAGCATCCAGACGCTCTTCTTGACCAGGTAGTCGGCCAGCAGGAGCAGCCGCCTGGCATCCGGCGAGTCCGCCTTGGCCAGCTTCTGCTTCAGGGCCTCCACCCGCTCACGCTGAGCCTTGATGCCGGCCTCGCTGCCCTGGTCGGCGTTGAGCAGTTCGGTCACCAGGTTGTCGCCGATCTGAGAGACCAGCTTTCGCAGCAGCTCGCGGGCCTGCTCGTTGTGCTTGTCGATGGCGAGGCGAAACCCGAAACCGAATTCCGCGGCGTCCTCGAACAGCGAGTTGCTCCAGGACGGGCCTCGGCCGTTGATATCCTTGCAGTACGGCGTGGTCGGCAGGTTGCCGCCGTAGATCGAAGAGCAACCGGTCGCGTTGCCGATCAACAGCCGGTCACCGAAGAGCTGAGACATCAGCTTGACATAAGGCGTCTCGCCGCAGCCGGCGCACGCGCCCGAGTATTCGAAGAGCGGCCGGAAAAACTGCGAACTCTTGACGTTGATCCGGTCGAACACCGTCCGGTCCGGGTCGGGTAGCGACAGGAAGAAGTCGTAGTTCGTCCGCTCGCGGTCCCGGATGTCCAGTACCGACGTCATGTCGATCGCCTTGTGCTTCGGATTCGATTTATCCTTGGCCGGGCAGGCGTTCGCGCACAACTGGCAACCCGTGCAATCCTCGGGAGCCACCTGGATGGTGAACTTCATCCCCTTGAATTCCTTGCCCTTGTAGTCGGTCGAGCGGAAGTCAGCCGGCGCCTTGGCCAGCAAGCCGGCGTCGTAGGCCTTCGACCGGATCGCCGCGTGCGGGCAGACCATCGCGCACTTGTTGCATTGAATGCAGATGTTCGAATCCCAGGTCGGAACCTCCAGGGCGATATTCCGCTTCTCCCACCGGGTGGTGGCGGTGTCGTACGTGCCGTCGACCGGGAACGCGCTGACCGGCAGCTTGTCGCCCAGTCCGGCCATCATCAGGGCGGTAACCCGCTTGACGAAGTCCGGCGCCTGCTCGGAGACGATCGGCGGCCGGCATTCGACCGCGGTGACCTTGGCGGGCACCTTCACTTCGTGCAGGTGGGCCAGCGTCTCGTCCACCGCCGCGAAGTTGCGCTTGACGGTCTCCTCGCCCTTATTGCCGTAGGTCTTCTGGATGGTGTCCTTGATCCTGGCGATTGCCTCCTCGCGCGGCAGCACGCCGGAGATCGCGAAGAAACAGGTCTGCATGATGGTGTTGACCCGCGTGCCCATGCCCGTCTTCTTGGCCACGCTGTAGCCGTCGATCACGTAGAAACGCAGCTTCTTGGCGATGAGCGCCTCCTGGGCCTCCCTGGGCAGATGGTCCCAGACCTGGTCCGCCGGGTAAGGCGAGTTCAGGAGGAACGTCGCCCCCTCGCGGGCATAGCCCAGGACATCGTACTTTTCCAGGAAGACGAACTGGTGACAGGCCACGAAGCCGGCCCGGTTGATCAGGTACGGGGACCGGATGATCCGCGAGCCGAAACGCAGGTGCGAGATCGTGATCGCGCCGGACTTCTTGGAGTCGTACACGAAGTAGCCCTGGGCGAAGTTGTCCGTCTCCTCGCCGATGATCTTGATCGAGTTCTTGTTGGCGCCTACCGTCCCGTCGGCGCCCAGGCCGAAGAACACCGCCCGGACCACGTTGTCCGGCTCGATGTCGAAGGCCTCGTCCACCGGCAGCGACAGGCCGGTCACGTCGTCGTTGATGCCGACCGTGAAGTGGTTCTTCGGCTTGTCCTTGGCCAGTTCGTCGAAGACCGCCTTGACCATCGCGGGGGTGAATTCCTTGCTCGACAGTCCGTACCGGCCGCCGACGACCTTCGGCAGGCTGGACAAAAGGCCCGCGTCCCTGGCTTCCTGGAAGGCCGTCACTATGTCCAGGTACAGCGGCTCGCCCAGTGCCCCGGGCTCCTTCGTGCGGTCCAGCACCGCCAGGGTCTTGGCCGCCTTGGGCAACGCCTCGATGAAGTGCCTGAGCGAGAAAGGCCGATACAGCCGGACGATTACCGCGCCCACTTTGGCGCCTCGGGCGTTCAGGTATTCGACGGTTTCCTGCACGGTTTCGGCGCCGCTTCCCATGATCACGATGATCCGGTCGGCGTCGGGGGCGCCGACGTAGTCGAACAGGCGGTATTGCCGGCCGGCCCGCTGGCCGAACCGGTCCATGACCTGCTGCACCAGATCGGGGCAGGCCGAGTAGAATTTATTACAGGCTTCGCGAGCCTGAAAGAAGGTGTCCGGGTTCTGGGCGGTCCCGCGGATGACCGGCCGGTCGGGCGTCAGGGCCCGCAGCCGGTGAGCCTTGATCGCCTCCTCGTCCATCATGAAACGCAGGTCGTCGTCGGAGAGGACCTCGATCTTCGAGACCTCGTGCGACGTGCGGAACCCGTCGAAGAAGTGGAGAAAAGGCACGCGGCTCTTGAACGTCGCCGCCTGCCCGATGCAGGCCATATCGTGGGCCTCCTGCACCGACCCCGAGGCCAGCAGGGCGAAACCCGTCTGCCGGCAGGCCATCACGTCCGAATGGTCCCCGAAGATCGACAACGCATGCGTCGCCAGGGTCCGTGCCGTCACGTGCATGCAGTAGGCCGTCAGCTCGCCGGCGATCTTGTACATATTCGGGATCATCAGCAGCAGGCCCTGCGAGGCGGTGAACGTCGTCGTCAACGCACCGGCCTGCAGCGAGCCGTGCACCGCGCCGGCGGCGCCGGCCTCGGACTGCATCTCGACGACCTGTGGAACCGTTCCCCACACGTTCGGCTGGCCCCGACTGGCCCATTCGTCGGCGAATTCGCCCATCGGGGACGACGGCGTAATCGGATAGATCGCGATTACCTCATTGGTCCTATGCGCCACCAGCGCGGCCGCCTCGTTCCCGTCCACGGTCATCACTTTTCGGTCCGCTGCCATTGATGAGTCTCCTTACCTCCGACGCCCCGTCGGCGAAGACCGCCTCCCGGCGTCCGACTGATTCGGGTATAGCCCGACGATCATTGTGTAGAAACTGACGGACAAGGGTTTGCCCGGACCCAAGGGCCGACTCGCCGCAATCGTCCTCTCGCGAGCCTGAAGAAACCCTTTGATCCTCCCTTCCACTCGATTCTCATCCGCCCAACATCGGATGGCGCCCGCCCATGTCCGCTCCCCCCGGGCGGGCGAAAAGGTGTTGCCACCTGCCATGCGGTTGATTTACAGGCCGGCATTTTGCCACTTCAGCCTCCAAATGGCAAGCCGGACAACTATTCTCGATCGGCAACCCCAATACCTGTCTGGACTCCAGACCACGCGAACCACACCCCATTCGCACCTCGTCAGCGCAACAACGCGCGCCGACAGCGATGTCTCACCACAAAGCCGAGAGAATAGTTCCGATGCTGTAACACGCCTCACAACTCCCGCGAACCCGCGGCCTTCAAGCGAGGACACAGGCATTTGCGACACGGTGCGGCACGAAACTTGTCCCATTTCGGTTGCAGCAGGGATGGATACGACTTTGGCTGGAGAGCCCGCTCGGGATTTCGCCCACCCTCGCCTCAGGCCGAACGGCTCGGGTGTTTTCCCATCACGTGGGCCGTGAACCGAGATCAACCCCAAACCCCCTTCCGTCGGCAGACCGACTTGAAAAGGTGCCGAAGACAGAAGACCAGCCTATCATGTCCACACTGGAGACTGAGTCTCGGTCTCTGTGCAAAAGGATTATCGTCGCTCGTGTCCCGGGCTGCTGGGCAGGGCAAGGCCGGCCGGTTTACAATGCGAATGTACGGCCCCGGCGGACAGGAGGCCGGTTCGGGAAGACTTCTTTCCTCGCACATGGTGGGAAGGTGATGATCGCCCAAGCTCTGTATCAGCGAATTGAGAATCGGCTCCATCAGCGTACCCAGCAACTCCGGAAAGACGCCGCCCGCGACCTGCCGGACGATCTCTTCGATTCGCTGTTCACCCATCTGGGCGCGGTCATCGAGATCGTCGCCGGCATCAAGGATTACTCCACCGAGCCGTACCTCGATAAACTGCGGGCGGTTGTCTGCGCGGAATGTTCGGCCGATCCGTCGGGCAACTGCGTCCGGCGAAACGCGGGGATGTGCGGTCTGAATGACTACTTCCCCATTATTGTGGGTACGATTGAGCAGGAATTGAAAAACGACACTGGCCAGGGAACCTGATCCCTTTGCCACGGCCCTGCCCCCCTTTGGCATGGCCCGGAGCAGCCCCAAGGGGGTCCCCGCCCGCCTGAAGTGTCACGGATCCGCCGACTCCAGCCCGTCTGTACGGGCTCTTGTCACGTCGCGCCTTTTTGCTATCCTGTGTCGTCCCAACGGCGGTTCCACACACTGAGTCGACAACGGGCCGGCAGGGAGGCGCCCTGCCGACCGGTCGTCTCGCCGCGGTGAAACCATACGCAGCGGATACCCCCGGTGTCGTTAGCGCCCGGACTTGTGCCATCGCACGGGGCGTCAGGGGCTCCGGTTTCCTGTTCGGGTGAGCGAAATACAGTTCGATGGCCCAACAACAGAAGGAGTGGCCGAATGAGTGCAGTCGAGTCCGCCGGTTTGAATGCAAACAGCCCGTTTCCGCCGGCCCCCGGGTTCGCCGCCAAGGCGCACATCGGTTCGATGGAACAGTACCGCGAGATGTACGAGCGCTCCGTGAAGGACCCCGAGGGGTTCTGGGCGGAGATCGCGGAAGGTTTCTTCTGGAAGCAGAAATGGAGCAAGGTTCGCGAGTACGATTTCAAAGGCGACATTTCCATCAAGTGGTTCATCGGCGCCAAGACGAACATCACCTATAACTGCCTGGACCGGCACCTGGAGAAGCGCGGCGACCAGGTGGCGATCATCTGGGAGGGCAACAAGCCCGGCGAGGACGCGAAGCTGACCTATCGCGAGCTGCACGAGCAGGTGTGCAAGTTCGCCAACGTGCTCAAGAGCAGGGGGGTCAAGAAGGGCGACCGCGTCTCCATCTACATGCCCATGGTCAAGGAGTTGGCCGTCGCCATGCTGGCCTGTGCCCGCATCGGCGCGATCCACTCGATCGTGTTCGGCGGCTTCAGCGCCGAGTCGCTGGCCGACCGGATCGTGGACTCCGACTGCAAGGTTCTAATAACCACCGACGGCGTTTACCGCGGCTCCAAGGCGGTGACCCTCAAGGCCAACGCCGACGACGCCATGAACCTGACCGAAAAGCAGGGCGTCATCGTCACCACCTGCATCGTGTATGAGCGCGTGGGGCAGGACAAGCTGCCGGTCAACATGAAGGCCGGGCGCGATTTCTGGTGGCATCAGCTCATGAAGGAGGCCCCGGCGGCCTGCGAGCCCGAATGGATGGACTCGGAGGACCCGTTGTTCATTCTCTACACGTCCGGATCGACCGGCAAGCCCAAGGGCGTGCTTCACACCATCGGCGGGTACATGATCTTCGCGGCCGTCACGCACAAGTACATCTTCGACTACCACGACGGGGACATCTATTGGTGCACCGCGGACATCGGGTGGGTCACCGGGCACTCGTATATCGTGTACGGTCCGCTGGCCAACGGCGCCACCACGCTGATGTTCGAGGGCGTCCCGACGTACCCCGATCCAGGCCGCTTCTGGGACGTCGTCGACAAGTACAAGGTCAATCAGTTCTACACTGCTCCGACCGCGATCCGGGCCTTGATGCGCGAGGGCGAAAGCCACGTGGACAAGCGCGACCTGTCCAGCCTTCGGCTGCTCGGCTCGGTCGGCGAACCCATCAACCCCGAGGCGTGGATGTGGTACCACCGGCACATCGGCAAGGGCCGCTGCCCGATCGTCGACACGTGGTGGCAGACGGAAACCGGCGGCATCCTGATCACCCCGCTGCCCGGCGCGACGACACTCAAGCCCGGCTCGGCCACCCTGCCGTTCTTCGGGGTCAAGCCGATCCTGCTCACGCCGGAGGGTAAGCGGATTGACGGGCCGGGTTCCGGCGTGCTCTGCATTGAAGAGCCGTGGCCGGGCATCATGCGGACGGTCTACGGACAGCACAAGCGGTTCAAGGAGACGTACTTCAGCACCTATGCGGGCCTGTACTTCACCGGCGACGGCTGCAAGCGCGACGAGGACGGCTACTACTGGATCACCGGCCGGGTCGACGAC
>DATIKE010000338.1:0-2588 GCA_035477895.1 Phycisphaerae bacterium | reverse complement strand
GACAACCTGATCGCAGGCGACGGCGGCTGATCCCCGCCGAAACCAGCAAAGCCAAAAGGCGGCTCGTGGGCCACGACCTACGATGCCGCCTTTTTTGTTGCGCTCGCCTGTCTCGGGTTGTTGGCTGTGGGCGGGCCAGTGCCCAGCCGGGCCTCATAAGCCCGGACGGTCTGGTGCAACCCCAGGGCCCACAACTGGAGCGCAATCCATGTCCACCGACTACAGCGAGCGAATCGAGCAACTGGTCAACGGGCCCAAGTCTGTGACCCAGGCCGATGGCCGCTCAGTCACGACACAGGACATCGAGGCCGTCATTGCGGCCGAGGACCGCGTTGCCTCCAAGACGGCCGCCACGCGCAACCATTTCGGCCTGCGTTTCGTCCGGCCCTACAACTGCGGTCCCGCGGGGTTTCAATGAGCCTGAGCACTACGGAATACGTCGGATTGTCCATCGCTCCGGCTCCAGCGGAACCGATGCGAAAGCCGCGTCTCGCTGGCGATTCGCGCCCGCCGATCCGCGCCAAGTACGACTCGGCCCAAACCACTCCGCACAACGCCTATCACTGGGCATCGGCCGACAGCTACGACGCCGACAGCGCCAACTCCAAGGCGGTCCGTTCCACGCTCGTCAAACGATCGCGCTACGAGACCGAGAACAACGGCGACGGCAAAGGAATCAATCTCACCCACGCCAATTATGTCGTTGGCCGCGGCCCGATCCTCCGCATGGAGACGGGCAACAAGGGTTTCAACGACGCTATCGAAGCGGTCTGGAAGCGGTGGGCCAAGCGAGTCCGACTCGCCCGCAAACTGCGCACCGCCGTCAAGGCGCGTGTCCGCGACGGCGAGGCGTTCTTGTTCATCGCCAGCAATCCCACGATTCCTGAGCGAGTCAAGCTCGACGTAATCGGGATCGAATGCGACCAGATCACCACGCCGATGCTGCCCTACCAGGAGCCCAACCGCATCGACGGGATCAAGTTCGACGAGTGGGGCAATCCGCTTTGGTACGACATGCTTAAGTACCATCCGGGCGGCCCGTGGGCGATGCTGCTTCAAGACCCGGAGCAAGTGCCCGCGAAATTCATCCTCCACCTGTTCCGCGAGGACCGGCCCGGCCAACATCGCGCCGTCCCCGAGATCACGTCCACCCTCGGCAACTTCGCCCAAAATCGGCGGTTTCGCGAAGCGGTCATCGCGGCGGCCGAAAACATCGCTAACTTTTCCGTGCTGGTAAAGACCGGCGCGAGCCTCGATGAAGGGCCGGACCAACTCACCACGTTCAGCACGCTGCCAGTCCAGAAGGGCATGATGGTCGCCTTGCCCGGCGGCGGCGATGCGTTTCAGCCGAAGGCCGAACAGCCGGCGGCTACCTATCCAGAATTCACGCGGTCGCAACTTCGCGAAGAAGCCCGCCCGCTGAACATGCCCTACAACATCGCCGCGTGCGATTCGTCGGACTATTCGTTCAGCGGCGGCCGGCTCGATCACCTGACCTATTTCGTCAGCGTGGACGTGGACCAGGCGGATATCGAGGATGCGGTCCTTGATCCGCTCTTTGAGGTCTGGTTTGCCGAGGCGGTGCTGGAGTACGGATGGACCGATACCGGCGTCACGCCCGCGCATTCGTGGGCATGGCCGCCGCGACCGCAGATCGACGACCAGAAGACGGCCTCCGCACGCCAAATGAACCTCGCTACCGGCGTGGAGACGCCCTCGAATATCGCCAACGAAAACGGCTACGACTACGAGGACCACGTCCAGCGGCTCGCCAACGACTACGGCGTGAGCATCGAAGAAATCAAGCGAGCCCTCTTCCAAGTCAACATTCTTTCCAGGCCCGGGGCGTCCGCTCCGCCGCAATCCCCAGACAGCGATGACGACAAGCCAGCCGCCAAGAGCAACGGCACGGCCCGCGCCAACGGCCGCGCTCGTCTCGCGTCAGCCAACGGAAACGGGAGGCTCGTCCATGCGTAACCACGCTCTGCGCCGCCGCCGCGCCCGCATCATCCAGGCCGCATCCAAAGGCAAGGCCGAAATCATCCAGGCCGAAGCCGGCGGCATCGAGTGGATTGAAGCGCAGGCCCCGGCGGAAGGACAGGCGGCCAAGCCCAAGCGGTTCACGATCACGGCCTACACAGGCGGCCTGTTGCGAGTCAGTCGCTACGACACGCCGGTCGTCATCGACCTGTCTGGCATGGCGGTCAACACGCCGGTACCGATCCTCTTGGATCACGACGCGACGGCGATTGTCGGACACGCTGACGAAGCGGACCGCGGCGATACCGCACTCAAGGTTTCCGGCATGGTCTCCGGCGTCGGCGAGCCTGCCGACAAGGTCACGCAGATGGCGGCCAACGGTTTCCCGTGGCGCGCCAGCGTGGGCGTGATGCCGTTGGAACTCGAATGGGTTAGCGACGGCACGATCACGAAGGTCAACGGCAAGTCCTTCAAGGGCCCGCTCTGCGTGGCCCGCAGCAGTGAACTCAAAGAAGTTTCTTTCGTGGCGGTAGCGGCCGATGGTCGCACGTCCGTCAAGGTCGCGGCGTCCGCCGCCCAACCCAAGGAGCATGACATGAAGTTTGAAC
>DATIKE010000337.1:0-23023 GCA_035477895.1 Phycisphaerae bacterium | reverse complement strand
CGTGCAGCCATCGAGCAGTGGCCGGCCGACGGGGATCGCCGGCTGGGCACCGCCTTGCGACGAAGTCTGTCGATTTATCTGCTGGCCGCGGGCGACGAGGCCGGCGCCCGGCGCCAACTGGCCTCCCTGGGCGAGCCCCTGCCGGGCGACCATCTCGATCGGATCGTGGGGCTGGGCCTCGGCGAGCTGTGCCAGTCCGTGGCCGGCGCATTTCCCATCGAGCGACCCCCAAGTTGGCTCGCGGCACGACTGCAACGAAGCCTCGACCTCGTGTCCGACTGGCCCAACACCCGCTGGCTTGCCGCCAGCCTTGCCCTGGCCAAGTACGAATCTGACAAGGCCATTCAGCACCTTCGAAAAATGCAGGACTTGGTCGGTGGGCCGGCCCAGATGAGCGGCCCCCTGCAGGCGCTGGCCCAGCAGTTCCCGTCGGACGCGGCACTGCAGGTATTCGTCCGGCAGACCCTCGCGACCCAGCCGGCGACCGACGTCGCTCCGGCGTTGACGGTCCCGGTTCTGCCATTCCCCGCCCCGGCATCGGTCCCGCCGACGCAGTCGCCGGCCCCAGGGGCTTCGCCGACCCGTATCGGCGGGCTGCTTGGACATCCGCAGGGGGACCAGGGCGGGCAGGTGGGTCCGGGAAAAGGCCCGCAAGAGGCGGATTCGCCGTTTATCGAACGCCCCGCGGCCTCCCGGCCGACTCCGGGAGCGTCCCGCGAATAAGACGGTCGGACCGGCCGGCCGATCCCGGAAAAAATCCCAAGAACCCCCGCACCAACCACCGGGTTGAGACGTATGAGGAATTGAGAAGAACAGGACCTCCTCCTGATAAAGACCTCTTCCCTTTCCCGTTAGGGTGGCTTGGTGCTACGGCATCATCCCACCCTAGCCCTCTTTTTACGCACCCCCGCTGCGGACCGACCGTTGTTCGCGGTCGATCTGGATACGCGCCGGGCGGCGCCCGACATCAGTGCTCGGCGGTCGGCACGGTGGACCGGGCGGGGTTTGAGGCGGGCGTGGAGAATGCCCTGGAATCAGAAGGTCGAGTGGCCGCAGCGCCGGGGCGCAGCACCTTCGCGATCGCGTCGAGTCGGGCGCTGCCCTCGGAGACCGTCGGCGCCAGCCAGCCGCCCTCGTCGAACTCATTCCAGGCGTAAATGATGGCCGTCTGGGCCGGGGCCGCATCGCGGTTGGCGGCCAGCCAATCGAGGGCGTTGCCCAGGTGGTTCGCAATCTCGACCGGATGAGCCGGTAAACAGTGGTCGACTTCGCCGTTGTGTTGCTGGTACGGATTGCCCCAGGGCACGGGCTTTTCTACACGGGGGCGCGGATCCCAGCCGGTCATGACGATCGGAACGACCGGAGCGCCCGTCTGCCGACATTTCTCCCAGAATGATTCCGTGTTGGCGGCCCAGCGGGCGTACGGAACGCGGCCATGCTGCCAGCCGGCGGCATAGCTGCCGATCGCGTCGCAGCCCAGGGCGTCGGCCCATGTTTTGCCCTGCGGAGCATGAAAGTCCATGATCGCGATGTAAGGCCTGAGCAGCCCCTTGGCTTCCAGGTTGGCCCGGAATCCATCCAGAGCCTTTCGGAACCCTTCCACGGAGCCCCAGGCCTTGTTCACCTTCTCGGTTTCAATGAACCCGAGATACAGCAGCGGCCGGCCTCCAAGAACAGTCTGGTATCCCGGTTCCCGGATGAGTTGGGCCACTCGCTCGATGAATGCCGGTTGATGCCATCTTTCGCATTCGGTAATCAGGCAGAAGCGTATCTTCGATCGCAGCGGGCTGCTGAGATACCGCTTGAGAGCCAGGCTCAGCGGGTCGTCGGCCGAGTAGGTCACGAACGCCCAGTAGTCCAGACCGGCCGCGGCCGCGTATTCGATCTCGCGATCGACGACCGCCTGCGATGTGCCGTCGATCTCGACCGTGGCGTCGCCGACGACCTTGGCGAAAAACGGAAGGCGGTAGTGCCACTTCGCAGGCCCGAGTGTTTCCTGCACGGCCTGCCCGACGACGCCGCGGTTGCCAATCCAGCCGTCCCAGCGGATGGCCCCGACGATGGGGCGGGGGATGTCGCGCGCGGGGGTGGTTTGCCGAGCAGTCGAATGGCGCGCGCAGATGGTATGTATCAGAGACACGGCCAGCAAGGCAATTCCAGCGCGTTTCATTCCCGACATGATGCACACGGATCTATTTGCCCTCCAGCCAGTTGTCGCCCCAGGCAAGGTCGACCCTGATCGGCACCTCCAGCGGCAGGGCGGTGCACATCTCGTGGCGGATGATCTCGGCCTCGGCTTGGACCGCAGCCCGCGGCACATCGAAGACCAGCTCGTCATGCACCTGGATCAGCAGGTGCGTGGGACGATTTTCCTTCCGGATGCGGCGGAATATCTGGATCATGGCCCGCTTGATGAGGTCGGCGGCGCTGCCCTGGATGACGGTGTTGATCGCCAGTCGCTCGGCCGCGGCCCGGGCGTTAGTGTTGCGAGAGTTGATGTCCGCGATTGCCCGACGCCGGCCGAGGATCGTCTTGACGAACCCGTTGCGGCGGGCGCCGGCGATCGCCTGGTCGATAAACCGCCGGATGCCCGGATACCTTTGAAAATACTTGTCGATGAAGTCCTGGGCCTCGGTGACGCTCATGCTCGTGCCGCGGGACAGTCCGTAGGCCGTCTGCCCGTAAATGATGCCGAAGTTGACCGCCTTGGCTTTGCCCCGTTGCTCGCGGGTCACGTCTTCCAGCGGCACGCCGAAGACCTGTGAGGCCACGAACTGGTGGATGTCGCGGTCCTGTCGGAAGGCCTCCAGCAGAGTATCATCCTTACAGAAATGAGCGAGCACCCGGAGCTCGATCTGCGAGTAGTCGGCCGTCAGGAGCACATGGTCGGCGTCGCGGGCCACAAAGGCCTTGCGGATCTGCCGGCCCAACTCGGTGCGGATCGGGATGTTCTGCAGGTTCGGGTCGCTGGAGGACAGCCGGCCGGTGACCGCCACCGTCTGGTTGAAGCTCGCGTGCACTCGGCCCGTGCGCGGGCAGATCATCTCGGGCAGCGTATCAACGTAGGTGTTCTTGAGCTTGATCAGTTCGCGGTACTCACGGATCAGTTTGGGCACGGGGTGGTCGGTATCGAGGGCGAGCTGCTCGAGCGTCTCGGCGTCGGTGCTGCGGCCGGTCTTGGTCTTCCTGATAACCGGCAGTTTGAGTTCGTTGAACAACACGTCGGCGAGTTGCTTGGTCGAGTCGATGTTGAACGGATGCCCGACGGCGTGGTGAATGTCCTCGGTCAGCTTCCGCAGCCGGGCGTCCAGGTCGCGGCTCATCTGTTTGAGGAAAGTTGTGTCCAGCTTGACACCCTCGGATTCCATCGACACCAACACCTCGACCAGCGGCATTTCCGTCTCGTGATACAGTGGCTCCAGGTCGCTGTCGGCCAGTTGCCCGCGAAGGACCTCGCCAAGCGACCAGGTGGCGTCGGCGTCCTCGGCGGCGTAAACGCCGGCCTGTTGCGTGCCGACCTGGTCGAAGCGGATCTGATTGGCGCCCTTGCCGATGAGATCGGAGATCGGGATCGGGTCGTAGCCGAGCAGCTCGCGGGCCAGGGCGTTCATGCTGTGCGAGCGGCGGGATGAGTCGAGCACGAAGCTGGCGATCATGGTGTCGAAGTCAACGCCGCCGACATCAACGCCGTGGCGCTTCATCACAATGAGGTCGTACTTGATGTTCTGCCCGACCTTGGCCACCTTCGCGTCGGCCAGGATGGGCCGCAGCGCTTCCAGAGTCGATTCGAGCGGCAGCGTCTTGCCGACGCCGCGAACGGGCAGGTAGTGGCCGGAACCCGTCTTCCAGGAGAAGCTCATGCCCACCAAGTCGGACCAGGAAGGATTCAGGTGGGTCGTTTCCGTGTCGAACGCAAAGCATTGCTGCTTCCTGAGTTCGGCCAGGAAGCCGCGGAACGCCTTTTCGTCGTCAACGAGCACGTAATCGCGTTCGGCCGCGGGCTTGACCGATCCGGCGGCGGTCGTTGGGGCATGGTCGAACAGGCTGCCCTGGATGCCGGTGGCGGCCTGCGGTCCCCCTGCCGGCCGCTTCTCGGAAGAACATTCGGAAGGGGGGGGCGCCGCGGAGAGGCTCGAACCGCCCTTGCTCTCAGTATCATCCGGCTCGGCCATCTGTTCGACCAGCCGGCGGAAACCCAGTTCCTCGAAGATATTCTTCAGCGCCGGCTTGTTCAGTCCTCGAAAACGCATGGCCTCGATGTCGAAATCCATCTCCAGGTCGCCACGGAGCGTGACCAGCTTGCGGACGGTGTCCACCTTGTCGGCAAACGCCAGGACGTTCTTTTTCATGGCCGGCGTGAGCTGGTCGGCATGAGCAATCACCGCGTCCGCCGACCCGTACTTCGCGATCAGGGCGGCGGCCTTCTTTGGCCCGATGCCGACGACGCCCGGGACATTGTCGGTTGAGTCGCCGGTCAGCGTCTGAATGTCGACCGCCTGGGCCGGCGAATATCCCTTGGCGGCCTGCAGGTCGGCCGGCCCGAGGAACTCCCCCTTGCCGGCATCGTAGAGGTACACGCGGTCCGATAGAAGCTGGTCCAGATCCTTATCCCTGCTGACCAGGCAGACCTGCACGTCGGCGCCGGCGAGCTTGCGGCAGATCGTGGCCATCACGTCGTCGGCCTCGAAGCCCGGCTTGCCCAGGACCGGAATGCCCGCGGCCCGGACGATATCGATGATTCTTCGGATCTGTGGGATCAGGTCCTCGGGGGGTGGCTCGCGATTAGCCTTGTATTGCGGATCTATTTCCTCGCGGAACACCTTCCCATCGGCCGGGTCGAGGGCCATGGCCAGGTAGTCCGGCCGATGCTCGCGGATGATTTGCAGGAGCATGTTGCAGAACACGTAGGTCGCGCGGACCGGTTCGCCCGAAGGGGCGGTGAGTTGCCGGAAAGGCGCATAGTAGCACCGGAAGATCTGGGCGAGCCCGTCGATGATGAAGAAACGCTGGGGCACGGTCGGCACTCTAGGTGTGCCCGCCCGGAGCGTCAAGGCGACCGGCCCGCCGGGACGATCATCGGTTTGAAGTATTTCCGGCTGCCAATATGTACACAACCTCATTATTTCTAGTGTGTTGCAGCGATCAATCCCCCCGTGGGGTTTACGGGCGACCAGACGACCTGCATGCCTGGCCCGCCTGGCCTTGCCGGCCGGCCCGGTACGCTTTCTTCAGAACCATGGAGCAGTCCGCTTGCGGTTGACATGGTGTAGCCAGACGGCAACAATGCCGCTCGGGTCGAACGCCCAAGGCCGGTGGACGGACCTGGAGAGGTGCTGTCTGAGCGCGCGTCGACCCGGGCCCTCCTTGAGCGAGGCGCGCCCGGCGAGTGGTTCGAGGGTCTCCTCCGGCTGCCCGCCCCGGGCAGCAGCCGTTTCCTGATTCCCGACGCGTGTTCGTCGGCATGGAGTTGTGATCATGGCAGCAGTGGCCAGGCCCTCGCCTGCGGGCGGAAGCACCAGCATCAAGATCGCGTTGGTCGTGTTCGTGGTTCTGACCGTCCTTTCGATGGCTGGCACAATCATTCTTCTGACCAACTACTCCGACATGCAGGCCCGCGAAACCGACGCCAAGAGCCGGGCCGCCCAGGCGCAGAAAAGCCTGGACGAGACGCGCCAGCAACTGGAAAAGTTCGCCGCCCTGACCATCGGAGAAACCACCAGCGACAGCCCGAAGATCCAGCAGAACATCGACGACGTCCGCAAGCAGGTCGCGGCCGATGCGGCGCTGAAAGAAGCCAATCTCACATCCGACACCGCACTGGTGAGTATGCTGCGGTCGCTTCACGGCCAGTTCGGCGCACAGGGCGAACTGTTGAACAAAGCCGTGGCCGAGCGCGATCGCCTCCGCTCCGATCGCGAGCAGCAGATCATCAAGGCGGCGGAAGCCACGCGGAAGGAATTCACCGACAAGATGGAGGATCTCGAAAAGAGGTACCAGGAACTAGAGCAACAGGGTGCCAAGGACCGCGAGGCATGGCAGCAGCAGGTTGCAAACATGTCCGGCCAACTGGAGAAGGCCGCCGAAAACGCCAGCGCCCAGCTTACCGCCGAGCGACAGCAGCTCCAGGCGATCTCCAGAGAACGCGACGAGTGTCAGGCCCGTGTCAAGGAGCTGGTGGCGACGCTTGCCAGCTTCCGGCCGCAGGCGGACATGACCAGCGCCCTGCAGATCGCCGACGGGCAGGTGGTGCGGGCGGTGGCCGGCGAGAACATCGTTTACATCAGCCTGGGCGAGCGGGACGGCCTCAAGCGCGGAATCACGTTCGCCGTATACTCGCGCCTGGGCGGGATCCCGGCCGGCGGCAAGGGCAAGGCCACCATCCTGGTGGACCGGGCCTTTGAGACGACGGCCGAGTGCCGGGTGACCTCGACCACTCCGGGGGAACCGGTTGTCGAAGGTGACGTGGTCGCCAATCCGGTCTTTGACAGGTCCCGCAAGCTGAACTTCGCGGTGGCCGGCGATTTCGATCTGACTTTCGACGGACAGATGGATGATCCTTCCGGCGCGAAGGTCATGGCCCTGATCACACAGGCGGGCGGCAGCATCGTCCGCAAGATTGACACCCGGACGGACTTCGTGGTTCTGGGGGCGCCGCCGCCGATGCCGGTGGAGGCCGGCCCCGACGCGACCGCCGAGGTCCAGGAGCGGACCTCCAAACGAGCCGTGGACCGAAAGGCCTTCGACGACCTCGTCCAGGAGGCCAAGGCCCTGTCCATCCCCGTGCTCACGCGGACACAGTTCCTTCACTTCATCGGCATCAAGGTGCCGGCCAACGCCCCGGCTGACGCCGCCCCGGGATGATGGTCCGGGGCCGAATCCGCCGTCCGCGATCACACCCGCCGAGTGTCCGGCCGCGGTGTTATCGATCGGCGGAGATGGAAAAAGCTTCCTCGGCCGCGGAGATGGTCTGGTCGAGATGCTCGTCGGTGTGGGCCAGAGAGACGAACATCACCTCGAACTGCGAGGGCGCCAGGTAGACGCCGTGGTTGAGCATGGCATGGAAGAAGCGCGCGTAAGAACCCGTGTTGCTTTGCCTGGCGGACGCATAATCGGTGACCGGCCCGCCCTGGAAGAACATGCATAGCATGCTGCCGACGCGGTTGAGACAAACCGCAACACCCGCCTTGCGGGCCGCGGATGCCAATCCCTCAGCCAGACGAGCCGACTTGCGCTCGAGTTCCTCATAGACGCCGGGTTCGTGCAGGGCCTCGATCGTCGCCAATCCGACGGCCATCGCCATCGGATTGCCCGACAGCGTTCCCGCCTGGTACACCGGGCCGAGCGGGCTGAGTTTCTCCATGATTTCCTCGCGGGCGCCATACGCGCCAACGGGCATGCCGCCCCCGACGATCTTGCCCAGGCAGGTGATGTCCGGTCGAACATCGCAGAGCCCCTGCGCGCCCGTGAGGCTCACCCGATAGCCGGTCATGACCTCGTCGAAGATCAGCAGGGCGCCGTGCTCGTCGCACAGGTCCCGCAAGCCGACCAGATACCCCGCCGACGGCGGAATGCAACCCATGTTGCCGGCGATCGGCTCAACGATGAACGCGGCGATATCCGATCCGTGTCGGGCGAACACCTCCCGGGCGGCCTGAATATCGTTGAATGGGACCACGAGCGTCGATGAGGCCGTCGCCGCCGGGACGCCCGCGGAACCGGGTGTTCCGAAAGTTGCCAGGCCTGATCCTGCTTCTACCAGGAGGCAGTCCGCATGTCCATGGTAACACCCCTCGCACTTGACGACGGCCGGCCGGCCGGTGAACCCGCGGGCCAAGCGCAGGGCGCTCATCGTCGCTTCCGTGCCGGAGTTGACGAACCGGATCAGGTCTATGGAGGGATAGTCACCGACGACCCGGGCGGCCAGGCGCGTCTCGGCTTCAGTTGGGGCGCCATAAGACCAGCCCTTGGACAGAGCTTTGCTGCCGGCGGCTTTGCATCGCTCGTCCGCGTGCCCGAGGATCAGCGGCCCCCACGATCCGACGTAGTCGATGTAAGTGTTTCCATCCAGGTCGGTCAGGAGAGCCCCCTCGGCCTCGGCGATGAACAGCGGGGTCCCGCCCACGGCACGGAAGGCCCTCACGGGGGAATTGACTCCCCCCGCAAGCACCGCCCGGGCGGCCTCAAACGCACTCCTGGAGCGAGTATCCACGCGGCAGTTGACCGCCACTTTGTGTTGCTTGGCTTCTCTGGACATAAGAACCGGCATGGTAACCCGTGTATGGCCGGCGAGCGAACCTGCGATATCTCGACTCAAGTGAGCGGGACACGCCCATATTTTGTGGCTGGCCGACCGTTGCCGGGGTGGTATAATACCCCCCTGCGCAATCGGCTCGCGGGCCGCATCTTTTTATTGCGAAGAGAATTAGGATTTCACCGGCCCGCAGTACCTTCTATATGCGAAACCGCCATATGGGCATCGTAAGTCCACGCCTGTGGAATGACATTCTGGTCGCGCTGCGTACCCAAAACCCAGCGCTGGCCCGGGCCTGGCTGGTGAGCGTTGAGCCGGTGGCTATGGCCAACGGCGTGATCCGCGTTCAGCCCGCCACGGAAGCCCAGCATCACTACCTGACCAGCCAGTGCCAAAGTGCTTTCAATCAGGCCGCTCAGGCCGCCACCGGGCGACTCGTGACCGTGGAGTTCCTCTCACCCCGTCAGAAGGGGATTGCCGAGAGCCGGCTTTCGTTCGAGGAGGAGGAGGAAGCACCCCTTAATAGTGATTACACCTTCGGCAACTTCGTGACCGGGCCGTGCAACCGGCTGGCACACGCCGCGAGCGTGGCAGTCGCGGATTCACCCGGCCATGTGTATAACCCGCTCTTCGTCCACGGCAGCGCGGGCCTGGGCAAGACGCACCTTCTGCAGGCCGTGTGCCATCAGCTTCATGCCACCGGGCACGAGAAGATTCTCTACCTGTCATGTGAGACCTTCACCAACCATTTTGTCGAAGCCATCGAGCGCGGCGCCCTCCACCAGTTCCGGTTCCGCTATCGCCACGTGGATGCCCTGATCATCGACGATATTCAGTTCCTCACCACCCGGGAGGGCAGCCGCGAGGAGTTTTTCCACACGTTTAACACGCTTTATCAGGCCCACAAACAGATTATTTTGTCCGGTGACGAGGCGCCGAGCGGCATGCCCACCCTTGAAGACCGCCTGGTCAGCCGCTTCAACTGGGGCCTGGTGGCTCGCATCGACTCGCCTTGTCTTGAGACGCGCATGGCGATCGTGCGGAAAAAGGCTGCGCTGCGCTGCGCGGACGTCCCCGAAGATGTCGTCCACCTCATTGCCGCCACAATCCAATCCAACACCCGTGAACTGGAAGGGGCTCTGACGAAGGTGCTGGCGATGAGCCAGCAGCTCGGGGGCATCCTCGACCTGGAGCTGGCCCGTAAGGCGTTGGGGGACCACATGCCGGGCCCCGCCCGACAACTGGGGATCACAGACATCGTCGAGACGGTCACGGAATGGTTCAACGTGCGCCTGGCGGACCTTCAGGGAAAGCGCCGCAACCGGTCCATCGCGCTGCCCCGCCAGGTTTGCATGTACCTGGCCCGCGAACTGACGTCGTTGAGTCTGGAGGAAGTGGGGGGCTACTTCGGCGGCCGAGACCACACCACCGTCCTTCATGCCGCCCGAACCATCGCCGATCAGCGCGGCAGCGACCCGGAGTTGCAGCACACCCTGCAGGAGCTCAACGATCGCCTGCGCCGCCGTCTCAGTTGACGTCCCGGGAAAAAGACACGAGAGGAATCGTAAACATGTGGATAACTTGTGTGGTTTGCGGTATCCTTTCGCCACCCGCGACCCCACCTGCCGGCGTCGGTCTGACAGGCGGCATGACCGGCGAGGCCTTCGCGGTCTATAAACAGGTTGTCCACTATCGCCCGGGGCGGGAGAGTAACTGTAACATATAGCGGAATAAAGACTTAAGAACGGAGCCTGGAAAGCACATTCACAAATCACACCACCTACTACTACCCCTACCTCTTGTATTATGAAGTAAGAGGAATAGAAGCGGTGAGCAGGTGAGGATGGTGGAACGAGGAGCAACCGCCATGCATGTCATTGTGAGCCGCACTGCACTACTGGAGGTTTTGAATGCCGCGTCGACGGTCGTCGCCAGCCGAACGACCAGGGATATCCTGAAGTGTGTTCGCCTGACGACCGTCAACGATGTTCTACTGGTCTGCGCCACGGATCTGGAGGTAGGACTGCGTGGCACCGTTCGGCAGGTGGAAGTGAAATCCCCGGGGGACGTGCTGGTGCCGGTGGATAAGCTGGGGCAGATTACCCGGGAGAGCGTGGACGAAACGCTGCTGCTCGAAACGGAAGAAGATAAGTGTCATATCCGGGGCGCGGACAGCCACTTTGAAATCTATGGTCATGACCCCGCCGAGTTTCCGCCGGTTCCGGACCTGGAAGGGGAGGCGGACTTTGAAGTTGACGCGTCTGCGTTGCAGGGGTTGATTGAGCGGACGGTCTTCGCCGTGGCGAAAGAGAGCACGCGGTACGCGATTAACGGCGTGCTCTGGGAGAAGCATGGCCACAAGCTCAGCTTGGTGTCGACCGACGGGCGCCGGCTGGCATGGGCGGGCAGAGCGGTGGAGAAAGCGGGCGGGGAAGATGTGCAGCGGATCGTGCCCGTGAAAACGGTGGCGGTGCTCCAGCGGATACTGGCCAACGTCGAGGGGCCTGCCATGGTGCAGTTGGGGGAGAACCAGATCGTCGTGCGGGCCGGGGGGTACGTGGTCAGTTCGGCGCTGGTGGAGGGCCACTTCCCGCAGTACAAGGATGTTGTCCCGAAGGACAGCGACAAGAAGATCGAGATGAACACGGAGGAGCTTTTAAGTGGTATTAAGCGTGCAGCCCTTCTTACGAATGAGCACTCCAAGGGCGTGAGAATGAAGTTCTGTGACGGCCGGCTGGTGTTGTCCAGCCGGGCGCCCGAGCAGGGTGAGGCGACCATCTCGATGGTGGCGGGATATGAGGACGTGCCGCTGGAAATCGGTTTCAACCCGGTGTTCCTGCAGGAAGCGCTGCGGGTGGCCGGCATGCCGACGATCACCCTGGAGTTGAAGGACGGGAGCCGGCCGGGCATCGTGCGGGCCGGGGAGGAGTTTCTTTACGTCATAATGCCGGTGAGTCTGACGTAGGTTTGGAACGAATCGTGGCCACAGGCAACAAGGGGCTGAAGTGGATTCAGAGGAATCTGGCGGGCGGGCGGCAGCCCGAACGTCTTGGGGAGATCGCCGCCGGTGTGTTGGCGGATCGGCGGTGGGGAGGCCCCGCGTGGCGCCGCCGCGTGTTGGCGGTTCTCTGCGAGTTGGGGGGAGAGGCATTGATGGGTCGGGTGTCTGGCGCGTCGTTGCGCCGGGGCGTGTTGTGCCTGGAAGTCGCGGACGCGGCGGCACTCTATGATTTGCGGATTCGCTGGGAGCAGTGCCTGCTTGGGGTCATTCAGGCGGAGATGCCCGGGGCGGGCGTCCATACGATTCGTTTTGTGGTGCGGGGATCAGAGCATTGACAGCGGAGAATGGCAAAAGCGATGTGAACGAGCAAGTGGCCGATATTCCACCGGGCCTCAAAAAGAGCGTCGGAATGGAGCCTGGCGTGGCGGAGGACTACGATGCACGGAGCATCAAGGTCCTCGAGGGGCTGGAGGCGGTCCGCAAACGCCCGGCGATGTACATCGGCGATACGGGTCTGGCCGGCCTTCACCATCTGATCTACGAGGCGGTGGACAACGCGGTCGACGAAGCGATGGCCGGCTATTGCACGGAGATCACCGTCTCCCTCGGCGCCGACGGCAGCTGCATGGTGCAGGACAACGGGCGGGGTTTCCCCGTCGGGCCGATGGAGCATCCGGACCCCAAGATCAACGGCAAGCCGGCGGTCGAGATCTGCATGACTATTCTGCATTCCGGCGGGAAATTCGATCACAAGAGTTACAGGGTGTCAGGTGGTCTGCATGGGGTTGGCATCAGTGTGGTGAATGCCCTCTCCGAGTGGCTTCGCGTTCAGGTGCGCCAGAAGGGGCAGGTCTATGAGATGTCTTTCGTCCGCGGGGCCCCACATACACCCTTGCGGGTGATAGGCGAGAGCCAGGACACCGGCACGCGAGTGCGTTTCAAGCCGGACCCTGATATCTTCGAGGACGGCAACTTCCGGTACGAGACGCTTCGCAGCCGGCTGCGGGAATTGGCATATTTGAACCAGGGGGTGCGGATCAACCTGGTGGACGAGCGGACCGGCGCGAAGGAGAGTTTTCACAGCAGCGACGGCCTGCGCGAATTCGTCGAACACCTCAACGAAGGCAAGGAGCCCCTGCACCGCAAGGTGATCAACCTGCACGTGGAGGACGATCAGCAGCGGCTGGTCGCGGACATAGCGATGCAGTGGAACGACGGCTATACCGAGAACGTGATCTGCTTTGCCAACAACATTCGGAATATCGACGGTGGAACCCACCTGTCGGGCTTCCGGTCTGCCCTGACACGGACGATGAATGCCTATGCCAGGCGCGAGAACCTGCTGAAGGGAGACCTCGTCACCACCGGGGAAGACCTTCGCGAGGGGCTGACCGCGATCATCTCGGTGAAGGTCCCCGATCCGCAGTTCGAGGCCCAGACGAAGATCCGGCTCATGAACCCGGAGGTCGAAAGCTTCGTTGAACGGACGGTCAACGAGCAATTCGGCAACTTCCTCGAGGAGAACCCGGCCGACGCCAAGCGGATCGTGGGCAAGGGCGTGCAGGCGGCCCTGGCCCGGGAGGCGGCCCGCAAGGCGCGCGACCTGACCCGCAAGAGCGCCCTGAACACCGGCGGGATGCCGAGCAAGCTGTGGGACTGCCGGATCCGGAATGCCGACAGCACCGAGTTGTTCATCGTCGAGGGGGCCAGCGCCGGCGGCAGCGCCAAGAGTGGCCGGGACGCGGCTTTCCAGGCGATCCTGCCTCTCAAGGGAAAAATCCTCAACGTTGAGAAGGCCCGCGTGGACAAGATGTTGGGCCACGAGGAGATCCAGACGCTGATCGTTGCCCTGGGTTGCGGCATCGGCGCCGAGGAGTTCGACATCACCAAGCGGCGTTACGGCAAGGTTATCGTTATGTGCGACGCGGACGTGGACGGCAGCCACATCCGTACCTTGCTGCTGACGTTTTTCTTCCGGCACATGCGGCCGCTGGTCGAAGGGGGGCACTTGTATGTTGCCCAGCCGCCGCTGTACCTGCTGAAGAAAGGTCGGCAGACCGAATATGTGTTGAACGACGATGTGCTGAACCGGAAACTGGCGGAGTGGGGTCTGGCCGGCACAACCCTTGTGCTTCGCGACGGAAGGGAGCGCCGTATCGTCGGTGACGAGCTGAAGAGGCTGGTCGGCCTGCTGGAGCAGATGGAGCGGAGTAATCGCATTCTTCGGCGGCGGAACATCGACATGCGCGTACTGGTTACGCGTCATCTGGATGAGGCGGGGCGGCTGCCGAGCTACCGGGCGGAAGTCGAGCGGCCAGGGGAGAACCAGCCGGCCGAGTACTTCGGCTATGACGATGCCGAGTTCGAGCGGTTCCGCGACGAGGAGCGCAAACGGATAGGCGATGTGACCGTCGTGGAAGCCGGCACAATCATGACCGGCAACGGCAGGGAGAAGGGCCACCGGATCGTACGTACGGAACTGACGGAATGCCGGGTCCTGGAAGAGATTGTGTGCAAAGTGAAGGAAATGGGCATTCAAATCGATGATTACTACGCCGAGCGTCTCGAACAGGTGGACGGCACGCTGCCTCCGGCCTGTTTTCTGCTCGAACGCGAGGGAGAACAGACGACGGAGTTGGACAATCTCGCGGGCCTGGTCGAGGCGGTGCGCACACTCGGAACCCGGGGGGCGGAGATCAAGCGGTTCAAGGGGCTCGGTGAGATGAACGCTCATGAGCTGGCCGAGACCACGATGATCCCGGAGCAGCGCTCGATGCTCAAGGTGGTGGTGAGTGATGAACCGGACGACCCGGAACAGGCGGAGATAGACGCCCGCGAAGCCGACCGGATCTTTTCCATCCTGATGGGCGACAATGTCGAGGCCCGGCGGCAGTTCATCGAACAGAACGCCCTGCTGGTCAAGAACCTGGATATCTGAGAATACTCGGCCATTCCCGCGTTCACTTCTGGTTCCGGGCGAGTTCCTCAAGTCGGGCAAGCTGTCGGCGCAAGGCGCCCGCCTGTGGACTGAACGGGTACTCCGCGATGATCCGGCGGGCGAGCGCCAGTGCGTCCCAGTACTCCTGCCTGTGTAGATGGTTTTTAATCTCGGCTTCCAGTTGCTGCCTGGTCTGAATCTCGGCGTTGGCTTCCAGTGCGTCCAGTTGGGCCCGCAGGGCATCGGAATCGGGACCGGTCGGGAACGTGCCGAGGAACTGGCGGGCGGCCTGGGCCGCCTCCTGCCAGCGTCGTTGGTGGACATGTTCCTGGATTTCCGTATGAAGCCGGCTGCGGTGCCGTTGCTCGAACAGTTGGCGCTCGCGACACACATGCTGAAACAGAGCCATCGTATCCAGCGAGTTCGGGTACCTCTCGGAGAGGTCGCGGGTCAGTAGTTCGGCCTGGTCCCATTGGTTGAGTGAAATCAGATCAGAGATGTGATCCCTCGCCTGCCGGAGGTCCATCTCCTGGGCGGCCTGGGCCTGCTGCTCGATCCGTTTTTCCATTTCCGTGATCCGAGGGTCGGTTCCGAAGCGGTCGCGGAAGGCTTGCAGTTGTTCGCGAGCCACGTGGAAGTCGTTGGCGTTCGCGAGCTTCTCGGACGAGACAAGACAAGCCTCGATCTCGTTTTCCCGGATGAGTTCGAAGCGTCGATTGCGCTGGTCGTCCGGCAGCAGGAGGATATCGAAGATGTCATCGAGGCGTTTTCGGATTCGCGGGCTTTCGGGGTCGGCCGGTGTCGCCCGGGCGGGGCCGGCGGCCGCCTGCTCGGCCCGGATGGCCATGTGTTGCTGGAGGGAAGCCAGATTCTCGGCCAGGCGGTCCAGCCGGCGGATCGCGGCGACAGCCGATATCAAGACGCCGATCGCGGACAAACCGAGGATAAGAACTCCAGTAAAAAGAAGTATATGGACCCCGGCTGCGCCGACGGGTTTCAGGCCAAGCAGCAGAACCCCCGCGGCCAGCCCGACCGGCGTCATCAGGGCGACGGCGATCACGAAGGCCGCCAGCCAGTGGATCACCGCGGCGGGCGGCGGCAGAACCTCGTCGGCCAGGGAGGCGGGCGGGTCGGCCATTTGACCTGTGTCACGCTCGGCTTGCGGCGGTGTGCTCACGGCGATCTCCAACAGACGCGAGGATCGGATTGACGCACGCAATTCGTTCACTTGAACGGGGGCGGCGCCCCTTCATCAGCTTCCGGAGAAGGCGGCTCGTCACCGGGCGACGAGGGATGCTCTTCGGGCAGCGTGTGCATCGCCCAGACGTCCGAACTCGGGGTCGCCTTGGCGGGCTTGTGCAGCAGCCATCTCCGAAAGCTTCTGCTCCAGCGTAGAAACGCAAGGCTGGCGACGGTGAACACCCCCACCAGCATGAGCAGGAGGAACAGCACGGTCTGAATCACGCGTGCGTCAGCCACGCGCCGGCCGATCGGTTGGGTCGATGGGCGTCGGAGCAGAGTCTCGGTCTGCTGAAAGTGTTGGATGGTCAGAAACAGGCCGATGACGACCAGCCCGGCGCCCGTCAGGGCGAGCAAAATGGCGATCCGCCCGCGATGGCTCTCGTCCACACCAGCCATGAAGGCTCCTTCAGAAAACCCGTGATCGGGCAGGGGGATCAGGCCCCCGGGCGATCCATGCCCGGGGCCGCCCCTCTCAGGATTTTAACTCAGGCCACCTGTACGAGCGCGTTCCGCCTCTACCAACCGAGATTTTTTCGCGGGGGTTCTTCGGTCGCCCTCAGTTGCTCGAGGAGGTCCTTCTGCCGCGGCGAAAGCGGCCTGGGAGGGACGATGCGAACCACGGCGTATTGGTCGCCGCGCTCTTTCCGGCCCGGTGTCCGGGCACCCTTGCCTTTAAGGCGGAGCTTTGTGCCGCTGGGGGTGCCGGGCGGAATGGTCAGAACGGTCTTGCCATCGAGTGTCGGGATATCCACTTTGGTCCCCAGGGAGGCCTCGCTGAGAGTGAGCGGCAAATCGATGTAGATGTCCGCGCCAATTCGTCGGAAGTATTTATGTGGAATGATGTTACAGGTAATGTACAGGTCGCCGGCCGGGGTGGGTGTTCCCCGGGAGGCTTTGCCGCGGGCGCGAATTTTTTGGCCGTCGGCCACCCCGGGCGGGATTTTCACTCGAAGTGTTTCACTTTGATCCTGACCCGTCGGGTGCAGGTCGAGCGTCGTTCCGTAAATGGCCTGCTCGAAGGTGAGGGAGACGGATTGCACGGCGGCGGCCGATTCGGCGCTTGCCGGGCCGCTGCCGGAACCCCGGCGCTGCCCTCCCATCCGGCCGAAGAACTCGTCAAAAATGCTGCTTTGTGAACGGCTCCTGGACCCGCCACCGCCGGAGCCACGCGCGAAGACATCGAAGAGGTCCTCAAGGTTCTCCACCGGGATGTCCGGGCCGCCCCCGCTCTGCCAGGTGTAGACATGCTGCCCGGCGGGTCCGGACCGCCATGCAGGTGCCCCGTCGGCTCCGCCGACGCCGGCATGGCCGAAACGATCGTATGCCTTGCGTTTGTCCGAGTCGCCGAGTACATCGTAGGCCGCCTGGACTTCCTTGAAGCGTGTTTCGGCGTCCTTTTTGCCGGGGTTGCGATCGGGGTGGTACTTCTTGGCGAGCTTGCGATAGGCGCGCTTGATTTCGTCCGCCGAGGCGGTTCGAGACACACTCAGGATCTCATAGTAGTCACGTGGAGGCATGTTTAACCCCGGCGAACCCTGCCGGGCATAACGTCCGTACATGGGATTCTACGGCACCGGCGTGCCGGTTGCAAAGCCGCGTCGGGGGGCCTACGATCCGGGATCATGTGTCGGGGTTCCAGAGCGATCACCGCCGCGGCCGGGCAGATAGAGGCCCGGTTGATGAACGAGGCGGACGCCACACTGGCCTCTATCGAGGCCGCGGTCAATTCTGCGGCGGCGCTGAAGGCGGATCTGCTGGTTCTTCCGGAGTGCGCATACCCGGCCTATCTGCTCGGCTCGGCGGAATCCTACCGGAGCGGGGGGCACTTGTCCGGCGTGGCCTTCGTGGAGTGGCTTTGCGCCCAGGCGGCCCGGCACGCCATGCACATCATCAGCGGCTTCATCGAGGAAACGAAAGATTCCCTGTACAACGCGGCCGTTCTGATCGACGCCGGCGGACAAGAGGTTGGTCGGTCGCGGAAGTGTTTCCTGTGGCACATGGACCGTGACTGGTTCCGGCCGGGCCGCGAGATTCGTGCTTTCGACACTTCGCTCGGGCGGATCGGGATCGCGATCTGCGCGGACACGCGCGTGCCGGAGATCCTGGCGACGCTCGTGGCCGACGGCGCCGGACTGATTGCCGTGCCGACCTGCTGGATCAACGGATCGCGCGATCCTGGGTGTTTCGATAATCCGCAGGTGTCCTTTCTCATCGAGGCACGGGCGAGGGAGTTCGGCGTACCCTTCGTGTGCGCGGACAAATCCGGCCTCGAGATACCGGGTGTCGGGTACGTGGGGATGAGTCGCGTCGTGGCCGCCGGCGGGGAACTGCTGGCTGAAGCTCCTCCCACCGGCGAGACGATCGTGGCGGCCAGGCTGGAGTTGCGCTCGCCGTCGGTTCCTCCTCTGTCGGACGATCATCGCCGACGGCTGCTTGACTCGACCTCACCGATCCCACCGTTCGGCGAGAAGCCCGGGAAGACGCTCCTCGCGGCAGTTCCCGGCAGAATCTTCCTTCAACACGGTGCCGCGAGCCCCGCGGGAGGATGGTTAAATGGCCGGCGAAGCCCGGGAAGCGGCATCCTCGTGACCCACCTGCCGACGGGAACCTGTGTCAGGAATGGTGCGAAAAACGAAAGTAATCCCGACGGGGAGTTGATTTTTTCCTGCGATGCGGCGGAAATGCGAACGGTCGGCTCGGCCCGGGTGGGCTGTCTGAGGGGCGAGGAGGTCCGATCTTTCGCGCCGGCCCGTGTGCTGGCCCTGGAGGGGGCTGACGTCCTGGCGTTCGTGGGCGTCTGCGGCGACCCGGCCCTGCTGCGAGCGAGGGCGATTGAGAATCGTGTCTATGTCGTGGGTGCGGGGGAATCGTTCGCGGCGATCGTCGGGCCGAACGGTGAGTTGCTTGCGGTGGCCGGGCCGGGTGGATATGCCAGGGCGGAGGTCGATCTGGCCGCCGCCGCGGACAAGCAGGTGGCTCCGCGGACCGATATTTTCGCCGGGCGATGCGTGGACACATATTGTTTTTGAGCCGCGCCCTCACGCGGCTTGGCGCGAAGGCACACCCGGTGCGGCTCAACGGGCGCCTGGATATTGCGCCGGGGGGCGATGATGGCTCTCGATGAAGACCGGGAAGCCGGTTCCGCGGCCGGGTCGGCCCTGGTGGCCGGGCTGGTGATGGTCGCGTTCGGCTATTACGCCGCGTTCACGGGCACCTCGGAATCCGCCTTGTACAACGGTTCGGTCGTCGTGTTCAACTGGGTGATGCGGATCGGCGGCGTGGCGATGCTGCTGGTTGCTTTGCTGTTTTTTTTGAATTGGCGTCCGGCTCTTCTGCTTGATGCGGCCTGTTCGGTGTTGATCGGCCTTGGGATGCTGGGCATCGGTCTGATCTGGCTGTTCAACGGCGACGGCTTACATGGCATTCTGGTGATGGTTTTCGGCGGCCTGTTCGTCCGGTCGGCGGCCCGGAATTGGGGTTCTTGTCGCGGGCCGGGATGGATGAAAACGAACACCGCCGGCCTGCAACAACCCGCGGACCCCGGCCCGGTTTCTGATTCGCGCTCCGATCCGCCGATGCACTCGGATACCGTCCATCAGGCGGGTGTCGAGACAACCGACGAACCCGAGGGCTTCCTGGCCGGTCTTGGCCGAACGGACGAGCGGTCCGAAGAAGACCCCTCAGATAAACCTTGAGGGATGGCCCGCAAGTCAGAACCCGGAGGCGTAAAGGGGGTAGGGAATGAACGGCATGAAGCTATCGCGCGTAGTCATCGACCCGACCGCGGAAGAAATAGAAGGGTGACAGGGGCAACCAATAAGACTCACGACCCCACGGATTCAAAGACGTATTGAACCACCAAGGCACAAAGACACAAAGGCATCAGGCAGAAGAGAACCCGATCGCACCGGACACGGGAGCGGGCCGGCTGGAAGCCCTTGACGCGCCGCGAACGCTTCGCGTCCATCGCCAAGCGATCCGCCGCAGGCGGGCGGCGTGTCAAGGGAAGCCGGTCCCACACGGCGGCGGCCCGGCGCTTCCGCCCGGGGTCCTGACATACGGACCCGGATTTCGAGCCTATCACATGTTTCAGGGGGTATCGGCCGCTTGCGTTGCGGCGGGTGGTTCGTTGGATATTCCCGAGCCGAGGTGCTTCTGGTAATTGGCCAGGATGGCGGAGAGCAAGGAGGTTTCCATCCGGCCGTCGCGCCCGAGGGGTATCCACTGCCCGGTCTTGCTGGGTTTTTCAAGTCTGCCTGATTCGACGGGGGCATCGGCGCTGAACAGGCGCATGGCGGCGGCCGCGTTATCGATCTGACGTTCCTCCAGGCGGTATCGCAGGCGATCAACTCTCACGTCGATCGAGGTTTCGTCCGCCCGATCGGCGGGTTTGAGTTCGACGGTGACTTGCCGCTGTATGGTCTGACGGTTGGCCTCCCACCAGTAGTAAGCGGTCCGGGGCTGGGGTCGCCAGAACTCGAACCACTGTGAGGTGGTTTCCGGGAAAGTGATGATGACGCCGTTGACCTTATCCTGGCGGTCGAGGCGGAACAAGGAGCCGCGCAAGGTGTCGCAGGCGGCCTCGAAGAGGCGTTCGCGGTCTTCCGCCGTTACGGTGGGTGCCCGGTCGACCGTCGGTCCGCCCGGTTGCGGCGGTGCCTGGCAGCCGACGAGCAGGCCGGCCGTTGTCAGGAGAAGGATTGTCGCGTACGAAAGTCTCATGCGATTACTCTTGTGGCTTGCCGTCAAGCCGTCATTGGCGGCCTTTATACCACCGGCGGCGTTGCTTTGCCAGGAAACCCGCGGTGGTACTCCTGGGGAGGGTCCGTGACGGCAACGGCGGGCACAAAAAACGCAGGGCAGGTCGTTCCTTCGCCTGCGGGCGAAGGGTTGGCCCGCCTGCGGATCAGTGCTGGTGGGCCGGCAGGTATCGGCAGGGGATCGAAAGGGTGAGCACGCTCATGGCCGTGCCGTAGATCGGGCCGGCCTCGCCTTCCCAGTGGCCGTCGGCCTGCTGGTCGACCAGGAGTTCGTCGCGGATGACGGGAAACCATTCTGCCCACTGGTTTTCGTCCGGCGCGAGGTACATGGCCTGGGCGGCGTAGTAGAAGCCGTACAGCCGATAAGCGTCGTCGCGCCGTTCGCGGGTTTTGTGGTCCTGGAGGTATTGCAGGCCTTTGATCACCTCGGGAGCGGAATACTCGCCGCTGGTGAGAAGCGAGCAGACACCGGCGGCGGTGCGGGCGTAGCCGGGTTCGCCCACACCGGGCTGATAGAGGAACCCGCCCTGCGGGGCTGCGCACCGTTTGACGTAGCGGATGCCGGCCTCGAAGGTTTCCCTGGGGACGCGGATGCCGGCCTGTGTGGCCGCCCTCAGTGCGGCAAGCTGCATCACGGTGACGGAGATATCCGCGTCCGCCGGCCGGGGCTCATATCGCCAGCCGCCTTCGGAGTTCTGACAGGTCACGATGAGCCGAACGGCGCGTTCCAGGGTATCCCGCAGGCCGGCCTTGTGATACACACCGAAAGCCTCAGCCAGCAGCAGCGTGCTCAGGGCGTGTTCGTACATCGTGCCCTTCGTCGTGTCCGCGGGGTTGCAAATGAGGCCCGTGGGATGTGCGAGGCTCAGCACGAAGTCGATACCGCGGGCAACCGCGTCGCCGCGCGGGCCGCGTTCGGGGGTTTCTCCGGTGGACAAAAAGGCCAGGACCGCCAGCGAGGCCACGCCGCTGTTGTGCCCGTTGAGGCCGCGGAATGCGCCGGCAGCGGTCTGTTGCCCGGCAAGGTAAGCCAGTCCCCGATTGATTGAGGTGCGGACTGTGGGGGGGAGCACGATCCTCCGGTCGGCGGGAGCCGAGGTTGCCTGGGTCGTGGTTTGAGCCAGGCCGGGGGCGGTCGGCAGGCATAACAGGCAGGCAAGGACGCCGGCATGGCTGGAGAAAACTCGTTGATGGATGGTGCGGCTCATGGCTGTGATTCCGACAACTGGTTGAGCAGGTCGTAGTAGAGACGGATGGCTTCCGCGTGATCGGGCGGAAGGGGTTCTGTTGTTGCCTGCCGCAGTATCTCGCGCTGGCGATCGGGCAACCTCCAGTACCAGGGCGGACTTCCGGGGTCGGCGCGAACCGGCGCGGCCATCGGCAGCAAATCGCGATGTCCGACGATCGTTCCGGTTGCGCCGGTTGCCGGCACAGCCCGACCGTTTCGCGAGCCGGCGGCCACAGGCGCGGCGGGAGGTGGAGTCTCCCTTGGGGGTCTCCGGCCGGGGGAGACCTTGGGGCTCTTGCCGGGGGTATCGACCCGGGCGATACGTTCCATATTATTCGCGAGAGTAGTCTGCAGTTGTTCAAAGGCGTTTGCCTGGATGTTGACATTCTCCCGAGCGGGACCGCTCGCGGAAAGTTCGGAGGATGCTTTCGGCCGTGCGCCGGAAAGTGCGGCCAGGGTTTCCAACAAGGAGGTCTGGTGTTGCTGGATTTGTCGGAGGGTCGAGCCCAGGGCCGGGCGGGATTCCGGCGATGCCTGCGATTGGGTGATCGCGCGGTCCCAGTCGTCCAACAGGTTCCGCAGGGGGCCTTGCGCCGCCCGGACCAGGATGTTCGCGAGCAGTTGGGTTCCCCGGGGAGCGGTACCGGCCGGAAAGCTGAAGGTCCATTCGGTCAGCAGATGCTCGATGGAGCCGATCAGCGCCTGGAGCCGTTTGGCCGAGAGGGCCTGCCGTTCGTGGACCGGCCTTAACTGCGCGGGCAGATCAGTACCCGGAGGTGGTTTTTTATTCTCCAGAAGATTGAGAATGGCCGAGACCTCGTCCCAGCTCCGGGCCGTTTCCGCGGCCAGATCATCGATCTCGTTCAGGGCGGCCTGCAGACGGTCCTGGTGTTGGCGGATGAATGTCGCGGTGTCGACGACGCTCAAGGTGCAGGCCCCGGACATGCCTTCGCCGGGGCGACGGGGATTCATGTGTTCGGCCTGGTCATCGACCTCGATGTACCAGGATAACAGCTCACCCGGGCGGCTCTCGATTGATGCGAGGGCCCATTCAAAGCTCTGTCGGATGTTCTTCGCGGGCCCGGGCAAGGGAATGGGCACACGAGCCGCGGGCTGCGTGTCGGCCGTGTCGGCAAGCGGGCGCCGCCAAACGATGGTCGCGGCGGTGACGGTGGGGCCGTCCTCAGCCTCGAATTCGATGGGCACACGTGCCGACGGCGTGACGGTCAGTTCGGCCGGTGGTCCAAGCAGCGTCACCGTCGGACGCGGGTTCTCTATTGGAACAATGCGGTAGGTCGGCGGGTCGTCGTCCGTAATGCCGTCGAGGTCCGTGAGGGCGATCTGATACCAACCCGGCGACCGGATGATGAATGAGGCGGCGCCCTGGTAGTCCGCTGTCAGTGGCACCGGCTCGCGTTGCAGCCCTGAATGATTCCGGATCGCCAACTCGATCGACCGGACGGGTTTATCCGCGGTCAGACTCAGCTCCACGCGCGAGCCGACAGGGGCGCGGATGTCGCGGCTGAGTAGTTGCTCCGGCGGACGATTCATAAACTCCGGGTAATAACACACCCACTTCATGGAGGACAGCCCGGGCGGGAAG
>DATIKE010000336.1:0-1889 GCA_035477895.1 Phycisphaerae bacterium | reverse complement strand
GTCGCCTCCTGTACCCCCTTTGCCTTCCCTGTACATCGGCGACAATCTGTCATAAACTATTACACTTCAACGGCCTAACACCACCGTGAAAGGGCTGGGTCGCCAGCCGTAGTAGTCCATGTGTCAGTTCTCCACTGCCTTGGCAATGTCCATTCGAACCAGGTCGAGCAATTCGCGATCGCTCATGTCGGTGACCAGCTTGGGCACGCCCTCTTCCAGGATCTCGCCGGCAAGGGCACGTCGATCACTTCATCGGGTGGCCTGGTGGGGATCGGGCGGTGTGCCTTGGGACCCAGCCCTTTCACGGTGGTGTTAGGCCATTGCAGTGTAATAGTTTATGACAGATTGTCGCCGATGTACAGGGAAGGCAAAGGGGGTACAGGAGGCGACAAGGATGTTGCTGAGCAAGGCGTTTGAGCGATTTGCGGAGAAAAGTCCCGTGGCGGTGATCGTCCGGGGGGTTCTGGAGAGGGCGTTCGATCCTGATCGGCTGGACGATTTGTTTGCGCGGACGGCCGAGACCGGGTACACCCGGGATCTGTTCTTTTCCACCGTGGTGCGGCTGTTGAGCGAGGTTGTCCTGGGGTCCGCCCCCAGCGTGCATGCGGCCTACCAGCAATCGGATGAACCGATCGGGGTGACGGTCAAGGCCGTCTACGAGAAACTCCAAGGCATCGAGACGAGCATCTCGGCCGAGTTGGTCCGGGACTCGGCGCGGCAACTGGCCCCCGTAATCCAAGCCATGCGGGGCCAAGCCCGTACGCTGCTGAGCGGCTATCGGGTTCGGATCCTCGATGGCAACCATCTGGCCGGAACCGAGCACCGGATTGCGTGCCTGCGACGGTTGGGGGCGGCGGCACTGCCGGGCCAGTCGCTGGTGGTGCTGGACCCGCAGTTGATGTTGATGACCGACGTGGTACCCTGCGAGGACGGGCACGCCCAGGAGCGGTCGCTGTTCGACCAGATCCTTCCCCTGGTGCAGGCCGGGGACCTGTGGATTCAGGATCGCAACTTCTGTACGACGGGCCTTGTTTTCGGGATTGCCGAGCGGGAAGCGTGCTTCCTGGTCCGCCAGCATGCTTCGACCCTGCATTGGCAACTGGCGGGCAAACGCAAGGCTTGCGGCCGGATCGAGACGGGGCGGGTCTATGAGCAGACGATGCGGCTGGAGAACCCGACCTCGGGCGAGATCCTCCTGGCCCGCCGGGTGACGGTGGCATTGGATGAACCGACGCGAGACGGCGAAACCGAGATCCACCTGGTGACGAACCTGCCGCCGGCCGACGCCAGCGCCCGGCAGGTGGCGCGGCTGTATGCCAGGCGCTGGACGATTGAAAAGGCGTTTCAAGACCTGACCGTGGCGTTGGTGTGCGAACTGAATACCTTGGGCTATCCGAGGGCGGCGTTGTTCGGCTTCTGCCTGGCATTGGCGGCCTACAACGCCGTTTCGCTGGTCAAGGCGTCATTGCGGGCCAAGCACGGCCAAGAGAAGGTGGAACAGGAGATCTCGTGGTACTACGTGTGCCTGCACGTATGGCGGATGTACGCGGGAATGATGGTCGCCATCCCGGCCGAGAAGTGGGCGATTTTCCGGCGCCTGACGAACCGGGAGTTGGCTCGGGTGCTGCTGGACTTGGCCGGCAAGATGCAATGGCGGCAGTTTCGCAAACATCCTCGCGGTCCCAAGAAACCTCAACCCAAGAAAATCAACGGGGCCAAAACCAAACACGTATCCACGGCCCGAATTCTGGCCGCGAGGTCACCGTAAAAGGGCTGGGTCTGACAGCCTATTGCTGGTGTCAAGTTCGTTCAAGGTGCGGTTATACCCGAACACGTATCGGAGCGCCTCGACAATGGTGGACTTGCCAGAGCCTCTTGGCCCGATGAGG
>DATIKE010000335.1:0-2238 GCA_035477895.1 Phycisphaerae bacterium | reverse complement strand
TCGCCTGCCGGCCGCCGTAGCGGCCCTGGTTCCTGATGATCGTCAGCAGGTCGCGAGGCTGGCAGCAGCGAAACGCCCGGCCGGTCGAGCGGTGGTGCTGCTCGATCAGGTAGTCGACGACCGCGTCGTCGTACTCCATCTCCAGGTGACGGCACATGATCCGGAACAGATCCCGGAACTCCTCTTCGGTCGGATCGATGATGTTGATCTTATACGGGATACGGCGGAGGAATGCCTCGTCCACCAGGTCGCGCGGCTCGAGGTTCGTCGAGAAGATCAGGAGCTGGTCGAACGGCACCTGGATCTTCTGCCCGTTGGCGAGCGCCAGGAAGTCATACCGCTGCTCCAGCGGCACGATCCAGCGGTTGAGCAGTTCGAACGGGTTCATCCGCTGCCGGCCGAAGTCGTCGATCACCAGCGTGCCCAGGTTGCTCTTGAGCTGCGTCGAGGCCTCGCTGATCCGAGAGGTCGCGTTGTAGCGGACTTCCAGCGAGTCCATGGTCAACTCGCCGCCGACGATGATCGTCGGGCGTTTGATCTTCACCCAGCGCTCGTCGATCTGGTCGGTCTTGAGGATGCTGTTGCGCTCCGTGCGGATCTCCTCATGGATTTCCGGGTCGAACAGCTTGATGAGAAAGCCGTCGACGTGCAGCGTGCGCGGGATGTAGATCGCCGATCCAAAGCAGCGGGTGATCCGCTCGGCGATGCTCGTCTTTCCGTTTCCCGGGAAGCCGTAGAGGAACATGCCCCGGCCGGAGTTGATCGCCGGGCCGAGCGTGGCGAACATCGCGTCGTTGATCAGCAGGTCGCTGAAGGCCTCCCGGAGCGTCTGCTCGTCGGGTCTCTCCAGCGTGATCGACTGGGCCTTGATTGCCTCGATGTAGGTTTTCAGCGGCACCGGGGCTGTCCCCACGTAGAACGACTCCTCCAGGTACTTTCGGGCCCGCTCCCGTCCCGCATCGGTCAGCGTGTAGGTGAAATCGCCCATGCTGGCCGCCCCGATGTAGCCCAGCAACTGGTGCTGCTTCAGGTCCGCCAGCCGCTCGACCACGATCGTGTGCGGCAGGGCGAGCGTCCCCGCGATCTTCGCGCCTGCGGCCGACCCCACCATGTGGAGGTACTTGAAGATGATCGCGTCGATCATTTCGGGCGTCAGGCCGGCCTCGGCGAGGCTCTGCACCGGCCGGGGACGGAACCCGGTCTCGGCCGGCGATTCCACCGGCGGCTCGCCCTGCGACTCGTGCTTCGGCGGGTCCTGGACCGCGGTCTGGCTCAACGCTTTCATCCAGGCGGGCGTGGCGTTCATCGCTTTCTCCCGTGCGTCCGGAAACTTCGACGATCCCGGACGAATGAGGCCCATTTTCGCGCGCGGAACCTCGCCGGCGCGCATCCATCTGCGGTATCGGTACCACAGGCCCGAGGCTTGACTTGTCTCATTCCGACAGGATTCACATGGTTGGGATCAAGGCATCTGATGTTCCACGGTTCCATGTCCCTGTGCTTGCGGCCGAAGGCGGTTCTGGGGAGGGCATGGCAAGCGGCGGCCCCGGTGGGCATGGCGGACCTCGGCCGATTCGGTACAATCCGGGCCTTGACGTTGGGATACGGAGAAAGCGCGTGCGATGCGGTCGATCGTCGAACAACTGCGGGTGATGTTTCAGACAGCGCTTGTGGCGGTGCTGGGCGAGGATGGACGGGCGGTCGATCCGCTGCTAAGGCCGGCGACCGACCCGAAGTTCGGCGACTACCAGTCCAACGTTGCCATGGGCCTGGCCAAGCAGATCAAGGCCGGGCCGCGCGACGTCGCCCAAAGAATCGTCGACGCCCTGTCGCCCGCGGCCGCGGGCATGTTCGAGCGGTTCGAGATCGCCGGACCCGGCTTCATCAACATCCACCTGGCCGACGGCTGGCTGCAGCAGGCGCTGAACGCCATCCCGGCCGCGGCGGACCTCGACCGCCTCGGCATTCCGCCGGCGGGCGAGCCGCGGATCGTCGTCGTCGACTACTCCAGCCCCAATGTCGCCAAGCAGATGCACGTCGGGCACCTGCGCAGCACGATCATCGGCGATACGATTGCCCGGGTGCTTGAGTTCGAAGGTCACCGGGTCGTCCGCCAGAACCACGTCGGCGACTGGGGCACGCAGTTCGGCATGCTGATCGCGTACCTGAAGGAGAAGATGCCGAGCGCCCTGGAGGGATCGTCGGACGTGCGCGTGGCCGACCTCGAGGGGTTCTACA
>DATIKE010000334.1:0-8103 GCA_035477895.1 Phycisphaerae bacterium | reverse complement strand
GACGGGCTTCTGGCTTCCCGGCTGTGCCGAACAGGACAAGCGCCCGTGGATCTACCGCTCACCCGAGCAGAATTACCGAGTCGCCCTGGAGGGCCAAGACGCCGACGAACGCCGCGATGCCGTCGCCCGCATCGGCGAAAGCCTGTATTACGACCGCCCGGATGCATTTGCCGTCCTGGACACTGTCGCCCGCACCGACCCGGTGAGCCAGATCCGGTGTATCGCGATCCGCACTTTGGCCAACTACCGCGACGACCGGCCCGTCGGCCCCCTACTGGCCGTCCTGCAGACCCGGCCGGGCTCGGAACAGGCCTTGCCGGCCGACAACGATGTCCGCTGGGAAACGGTGCGGGCGATGCTCGCCTTGACCCGCCAGGGTGTATTGCAGGGAGATCAGCGGGCTCTGGCCCGCGATATACTGATCAAGTTGCTGGAGACCGACCCCTCCCGTACGGTGCGGATCGTCTGTGCCGAGGCCCTCGGCGAGTTCCAGGACCGCGAGACCCTTACGCCGCTGATCCGGGCGTTGCGAAACCGCGATTTTGGCATCGCCGAGCGGGCCGAACGCTCCCTGATCCTGCTGACCGGCGTCACGCACGACTACGACGCCAACGCCTGGGAGGCCTGGGTCGCATCCACGCAGGAGCCTTTCGCCCGGGCCGGCCAGGCCCCGCAGACCACCCGCCCCGCCGGACCTACCTGGTGGGACCACCAGACCCGCGCCTGGCGACGGGCGCTCAAACTCCAAAACGAGTGATGAAATTGAACCACCAAGGCACCAAGAGGGAGAGTCGAGAACGATCATCCACGACCCGTAGGTTCTCATGAGAACCCGCGAGACCGCTCTCCATTCTCAACTCTCTCTTTTTTCCGCATTCCTTGGTACCTTGGTGGTTCAATCCGCTTTTTACCTCGCGATCTGACTCACTCGTGCGTGAGGACCGCCGTCGCCCAGGTACTCGGGTCGGCAAACCAGTTGAGGTCGTCGCCGACGGTGAGGTATTGCTGGCCATGGTCGCGGTCTTCGAGCATGTAGTACAGGCCGATGCGGCGATGCTCGTTTGGATCGAAGCCCGCCAATGCATCGGTCGGGATGTGACCTTCAATCGTGTAGACGCCGCCCTTTTTCCCGACGGCCACGCGGATCAGGCCCTCTTCCACGAGGGGCGCGTCCTCCGTGGCCCGGTTGACCGCGGCGGCGCCGGCCGACGGTTGTTTGCCGTCCCTGCCGCCGCCAGCTGGAAGAAACCAGAACTGCTGGCAGTACCGCGACGCACGCTTGATATCCCGCGCGTCGCGCATGTCGGTCATCACACGGAGATTGTCGCCCTTCCAGAAACACTTCGGATCGCACTGAAACGGACTCTTGCGACCCTCCACCCGGCAGGCGATGAACAGACCCGTGTCGTTCCAGGCCATCCAGACCCGACCGAACGCCTCGCGCCCGTCCAGCCTGCTCAGGTCCGGCAACAGGTACTCGTCGCCCCAGTCGGACAGGTCGCCGTCGATCGCCGGCGCCGGATGATACCGCAACGGGATCTCGACCCGGAACAGCAAGCGGTTGGGTACCAGTTCGCTCACGACATCCCCTCACCCTGGATAAACCTCATTGCAGCAGAGATGCGATGTTTCGCCGAATCCACGAGCTGGTCATCACCGTGAAATGGCCGCCCCAGTAACCATCCGCGATATCCGTCCAGGACCATTCACGCTGGCTCAATCTCTCGGCGGCCATATGAAACCCCACCATGCCACACGCGAGGCTGCGGACTCGGTCATTCGCGCCAAACAGCAGGGGCCCGATACCGTTGATCAGAAAATCCATCTTGCCGAAAACGTTCACGATATCCGCGCGTGCAAGCACGGGTCGCAGATCGTAAGCGGGTGATATCGTGCCGTGCACGGCGATGACGCGCCCCAGGACAATCTCAGCCGGCAGCAACTTCACCGCCTCGAAAGCGACATACACGCCTGACGAGTAGCCAATGAGGTGGATCGTCGATCGGGGGTGCTCCCAGGCGAGCCGTTCGATGAAACGGGCCAGTCGGCCGGCCTTGGCATTCAGTCGGTGACGGCGAATCAGATCGGGTAGTACAAAGAGGCTCCCTGCACGACGGCTCCACCGGAATAGGTAAATCGCGTGCCGTGCGTCCCCCTGCCGCAACCCCATGCAGGCGCCCACAAATCCCCAGATGATGAACAGCCAGCGAACCGGCTCGACAAAGACCACGATCCCGGCAGCCGGATCGCCGCTGCCATCATAACGGGCGACACGTCGGCGGTTGATCCACACCACACCGATCCACACCGCCGCGACCGCCGCGCTAAGCCATACAACTGTCACAATGACTTCGCACCTGTCTTACGCTGTTGCGTGTGACGAACCCGACTCAATGTTTTTGCATTGATTACGACATTTCAGTGTTTCACTTCAGCTCGACCGGTTTGCCGGTCCGGGCCGACTCATACACCGCCAGTATGATCTGCACCGCCTTGCGGGCCTCCAGCCCGTCGATCTCCGGCCGGCGACCCTCGTCCAGCGCCTTGAGGAAAGACGCGAAGTTGTCCCGGTGGCCGTCCGCGGTCATGCCCGCCGACGGGTTCGACGCCCCCATCGACACCGCCGGAAACTCCAGGTACTTCTCCCGGACTTCCTTGTCCTGCGGCTTCTCGTCGCGGAACTGCCAGAAAAAGAAGTTCTGGTCCGCCATCGCCACCGTGCCGTTGGCGCCCGACACCTCGACGATGCGGAAATGCCCCGGCCACATGCTGGTCGTGCAGGCGATGGTGCCGAGCGCGCCGCTGGCGAACTCGAGCGTGGCCACGCCGGTGTCCTCGACCTCGATCCGCTCGTGAGCCAGCGTCGAACACATCGCCTGGACCCGCTTGACCGGCCCCATGAGCCACTGCAACAGGTCGATGGTATGAATGCCCTGGTTCATCAGCGCCCCGCCGCCGTCCATTTTCCACGTGCCGCGCCATCCGCCGTTGTCGTAGTAGGCCTGATCGCGCCACCACGGGCCGTAGGCCATGCCGTAGGTCATTCTTCCGAACCGCCCCTCAGCCACCGCCTGCTTGAACAACTGCGCGGTCTTCAGGAACCGGATGTTGAAGACGCCGCCTAGCTTCGTCCCTGCCTTGTCGTGGGCGGCGATAGCCGCGTCGATCTTGTCGAGCGTGATGTCGAGGGGTTTCTCCACGATGCAGTGCTTGCCTAGCCGGGCCGCGGCGATCGCCAGCTCGGCATGTGTGCCGCTGGGCGTCGCGATTGTCACTACGTCGATGTCCTTGCGCGACAGGAACTTCTCCAGGTCTTGGCCCGCCTCACAGCCGTACTTGGCCGCCGCCTTGTCCGCAGCCCCGGGCGCGGTATCACAGATGCCCACCAGTTTGCCGTTGGGAAGCTGCTTGATCGCGTCCGCGTGAAAGTTTCCAATCATCCCCGCGCCGATCACGCCGAATCCATATTGCTTGCTCATGGTTTGCTCCTCAATCGTAACCACATCCGCCGCATGCGATCGCGCAAATGCTCGGTCATTCGCACGCCCAGCTTGCCTGCGTTCGTCTCGAACGAGAGCTTCCGCGCCCGATCGGCCGCTTCAGTGGGGTCCATGTTCTCCCGGGCCGACCGGACAGCCGACGCCACCAGAAAGGACAACAGTCTGAGCCGTAGCATGCTCATGCCGGGATCCTCTGTATCGCCAGGTGCGTCGTGGCCAGCACTTCCTCTGCCGATCGCGCGCCGCTGCGTGCCGGCCGGAGCTGCCGCCGCTCAACGATGGCCGGCTGAGCCTCGTAATAGGTCGTCACCTGGCTCGGCCCCCCCTCCACGAACTCCCCGCCGTCGAAGCCGGCCGCGTTCAGCCAATTCGCCACGTCGTGGGTGCACTCGGCCGGGAAGAGGATGGCTGACACGTTCGGGTACTTCGCCCCGGGTACGTTCGCCCGTTGCAGCTTCATCCGGCACGGCGGCGGCGACTGTGCGGCAAGGGCACACAACCGCTCGAAGCCCTCGCGCGACCGCTGCTCGCTGGCCGCGTAGAAGAATACCCCGTCCTCCTGGTCGAACATCCGCCGCGACACGCCGGCCAATTCCAATGTGCCGTCCGGCATCGCTCTATGGATGCGGTACACTTTTCCGTCCTTGTACCGCTCCGACTCCAGCAACACCGCGATCTCGTCAGCCGTGTAGCCGACCGCCACATGGTCGTTGCCGAAATCGAAAACGTACAGGCCGGCGTATTTCTCGGCATTTTGGAGCTCTGGAAACTTCATCCGCGTATACCGTCCTGCTTGAGTCTCACTCCGTGACTTCCAGCCGCACGAACTTCCGCTTGCCGCGCTGCAGGATGTCCCCCGTCTTGATCGCCAGCAAGGCTGTCGGCTCGATCAGCACCTCGCCGTTGAGCCGGATGCCGCTTTCGGCCATCAGCCGCCGGATCTCGCCGTTCGTCGCGCCAAAGCCGACGTGCACGCACAACTTCAGCACGGGCACCTTGCTGTCCTGTATGATATCCCGCCCCACCGTCACCGTCGGCGTGTCCGCCGGTACCACGAAGTCCCCCGTGGCGGCCTTCTTCTGGTGGATGTGCTCCCATTCCGTGCGGGCCTGCTCGACGACCGCCCAACCGTGGAACGAGGCGGCGATCTCTACCGCCAGCAGTTTCTTGGCATCCATCGGATGCGTCCTGCTCGGGTCAGCCAGCGTGCGAATCTCGTTCTCCGGCATGCTCGTCAGCAGCGTCAGGTAATTGGCCATGCACGGGTCCGGCACGCTCATCAGCTTGCCGAACATGTCGTGGGCCGCCTCGGCCACGCCCACGTAGTTGCCCAGCGACTTGCTCATCTTTTCCACGCCGTCCAGACCCGCCAGGATCGGCATGACCATCACGACCTGGGCCTCCTGGCCCGCGTTACGCTGCAGATCTCGGCCGACCAGGTTGTTGAACGTCTGATCGGTGCCGCCCAGTTCGACGTCGGATTGAACGCACACGCTGTCCCACCCCTGCATGAGCGGGTAGAGAAGCTCGTGCACGCCGATCGGCACCTCGGCCTCGAACCGCTTGCGGAAATCCTCGCGTTTGAGCATCTGTCCGACGGTCATCTGGCCCGCGAGCTTGAGCACGTCCGCGAAGGTCATCCCCGCCAGCCACTCGCTGTTCGGCCGCACCTCGAGCTTCTCGGTCCGGGTATCCAGGATCTTGCCCGCCTGATCGAAGTACGTCTTGGCGTTCGCCTCGATCTGGGCCGAGTCCAGCACCGGCCGGGTCTTGCTCCGGCCCGAGGGGTCGCCCACCCGCGAGGTGTAATCCCCGATGATCAGGACCGCTTTGTGCCCCAAGTCCTGAAACTGCCGCATCTTGCGCAGCACGACGGTATGCCCCAGGTGGATGTCCGGGGCCGTCGGATCCAGCCCCAGCTTGATCCGCAGCGGCCGATTCTGCTCCCGCGAAGCCGCCAGCTTTCGCCGCAACTCGTCCAGCGTGTCGATCCGCTCGACCCCTCGGGTCAGTACCGCCAATTGCTCGTCAACCGTCGCGAAACCCATGTCTTTCCTCACGTTGTGAACATTTCACAACCGCAGCACCATGCTATCGGTCCTGCTTGGGTGATTCAAGCGATCGGCCCGCTGGGTTTTCAAGCTTGCGTGAGTACTCCACGCGCCCCATGATGCCATCATGAAGATGCGATCCAATGATGCGGCCTCGCGAGCCAGGTCGACAACACCAGCCGACCATCAATACCCCTACCCCTGGATCCGTCTCCGCTCGGCTGCCAGCAGCCCATTCATCTACCGCCGGATGATCGAGAACGTCGACCCGGTCGCCAGGGCCGGCGATGTCGTGGCCGTCTACGATCGGCATGGGAAGTTCTTCGGCCACGGGTTCTATCACGACCGCTCGCAGATCGGCCTGCGGATACTGTCTTACGATCCGGCACCGATCGACGATTCGTACTTCGCAGGCCGGATCAGCCAGGCCCTCGCATGGCGGCGGCAACTCATAGGCGACGACTCCGCCACCGACACCTGCCGCCTGATCCATGCCGAAGGCGACGGGCTCAGCGGATTGATCGCCGAGCGCTATGCCGACTGGATCGCGATCGAGGTCTTTTCCCTCGGCATCATCAAGCGGATCGATCTTTTCAAGCGGTTGCTGAGCGAGCAGACCGGCATCACCCGGTTCGTTGTCCGGGCCGACGAACACATCGAGAGGATTGAGGGCTTCCACGTCTCGCCCGCGCTGTCTGACGTTCCGCCCAGGACCATCACCATTCAGGAGAACGGCGTTCGCTTCCGCGTCGACCTCCAGGCCGGGCACAAGACCGGTTTCTTCTGCGATCAGCGGGAGAATCGCAGACGGCTGGCCTCGCTCTGCAAAGGCCTCGACGTGCTCGACTGCTGCTGTTACACCGGCGGATTCGGCATCTACGCGATGACGCTCGGCCAGGCCGCATCCGTGGCCGCCGTCGACCTCGACGAGGACGCTATCGAACTGGCCAAGGCCAACGCCAAGCTCAACCAGGCCCGCGTCAGCCTTGCTCACGCCGACGCCTTCAGCTACCTCAGGCAGATGCAGACCAACGGCCGGCTGTTCGACGCGGTCGTCCTTGACCCGCCGAAGTTCGTGCCCACGCGCGACGACTACCGCGAGGGATCTCAGAAGTACGCCGACCTGAACGCCCTGGGCATGACCGTGCTGAAGCCCGGCGGCCTGCTGCTGACCTGCTCGTGCTCGGGCCTCGTTGGCCGCGAGGATTTCCTGGGTATGGTGAAGTCCGCGGCCGCCCGCCTCCGCCGACCGCTACAGATCGTGGACGTGACCGGCGCCGGTCCAGACCACCCGGTTATGGCCAACTGCCCTGAAAGCGCCTACCTCAAGGCCGTCTGGGCGAGGGTGATGTAGCGCACATGCTGCCGCCGGAAAGCACCGGATCAGTTGCCCGCGCATAAGAAAACCGCCGGCGACCTCATCGGCCGCCGGCGGTCGGAATGTCAATCAAATCGTGGAATCAAGCGAGTGAGTACCCCAGAAGTTCGCACTTCGAGCGTTGAAGGTGTCTTGTTGCCGGATGGGAGACCCGGACGGTTGTCCGGAGAGTCCATCATCCATACGATCAAGCCTTTGGCCATTAGTACTGGTCCGCTCAAGGCATCTCTGCCCTTACACTTCCAGCCTATCGACCTGGTGGTCTACCAGGGGCCTTCATCCGACGAGTCGGAACCGAGACCTCATCTTGAGGGGGGCTTCACGCTTATATGCATTCAGCGTTTATCCTTTCCCGGCTTAGCTACCCTGCGCTGCCGCTAGCGCGACAACAGGTACACCAGAGGCCAGTACCTTCCAATCCTCTCGTACTAGGAAGATATCCTCTCAAGTCTCGTACGCCCGCGGCAGATAGGGACCGACCTGGCTCACGCCGGTCTGAACCCAGCTCGCGTACCGCTTTAATTGGCGAACAGCCAAACCCTTGGGACCGCCTACAGCCCCAGGATGCGGTGGGCCGACATCGAGGTGCCAAACCTCCCCGCCGCTATGGACGCTCGGGGGAGATCAGCCTGTTATCCCCGGAGTACCTTTTATCCGTTGAGCGATGACCCTTCCACACGGGATCACCGGATCATTAGGGCCTACTTTCGTATCTGCTCGACGTGTCGGTCTCACAGTTAAGCCGGCTTATGCCCTTACACTCGTCGCACGATTGCCAACCGTGCTGAGCCGACCTTTGCGCTCCTCCGTTACCTTTTTGGAGGAGACCGCCCCAGTCAAACTGCCCACCAAGCACTGTCCCATGCCCGGTTTCACGGGTCACGGTTAGGAAACAAATAGCACAAGGGTGGTATTTCAACGTTGGCTCCAGGACTGCCAAAACAGCCCCTTCATCGCCTCCCACCTATCCTACGCATGCGATATCTGTGGCCAATACCAGGCTACAGTAAAGGTTCACGGGGTCTTTCCGTCTTGCCGCGGGTATGTGGTATCTTCACCACAATGCCAATTTCACCGAGTCGGTCCTTGAGACAGTGCTCCAGTCGTTACGCCATTCATGCGCGTCGGAACTTACCCGACAAGGAATTTCGCTACCTTAGGACCCTCATAGTTA
>DATIKE010000333.1:0-2143 GCA_035477895.1 Phycisphaerae bacterium | reverse complement strand
CGGCGCGAGCCGCTGCCCGAGTTGGTGCTGAAGGAACTGGATACCACCCAAAACATGAGCCGGCACAACACCGGCCTGCGGCTGCAACTGGCGATCAACTACGGCTCGCGCGACGAGCTGGTAGACGCAATGCGTGCCATCGCCCGAAAGGTGCGCGACGGCCAAATCAATCCCGAGGAGATCGACGAGGCCGCGATCGGCAATCATCTGTACACGGCCGGCGTGCCCGACCCCGACCTGCTCATCCGCACCGCCGGCGAGATGCGGATCAGCAACTACCTGCTCTGGCAGATCAGCTACGCCGAGTTCTACGTGACCGAGGCGCTCTGGCCGGACTTCAACAAGGACACCCTCAACGAGGCCATCCGGGCATTCGCCGCCCGCGATCGGCGGTTCGGCACCGTCAAGGCGGACGCGTCGGCGCCAACCACGTAAGACTGGCGATCCCTGAATCCGCACCGCCGGGATAAACCCGGCGGCCAACTGCTCGCGCATCAAGGCGGATCGGTGTCGGTCGCTCTGTGCCGAGTCACCAGTTGATGGGCCAACCGGGCTGGTTCCGGAAGTCGAAAACGTGTCACGCAGGCCTGCACGACGCAGATCGCGTCCGCCAGGGTCGCGCGATGGCCGACACTGACGAACACCGGCTTGATGTTGTCGCGAGTCCGCAGGACAACGCCGACCACTTCTCCTTTGTGAACCAGCGGTGAATGACGGCCTGCTCGTGGCGCCGGCTCCGCATAATCGCCGCACAGCAGGCTCTTGGCGCAGCCCACCGCCGGGCAATCGATGAGCAGGCCCACGTGTGACGCCAACCCCAGCCGACGCGGATGGGCAAACCCCTGGGCGTCGAAGAGAAAAACGTCCGGCTCGCATCGCAGCTTGCGGATCGCCGCCAGTGCCGCGGGCGCCTCGCGAAAACTGAGCAGCCCGGGCACATAAGGAAACCGGACCGGCCGCCAGGCGAGCCGCTGCTCGATCGCCGCTGCGTTTTCGATGTCGTACACCACCACGCCGGCCAGACATCTTTGGCCGTCCGGGCTGAACGCCACGTCGACGCCGGCCACAAGCCGCACCTTTCGCTTCAGCGGCTCGATCTGGATGCGATCTGCCAGTCGCTGCTGCAGGCGGATCGCGGAGCGCGGCGTCATCGACCAGCGATGAATCAGGCGCGGCAGCTTCATAACACCCAGGATGGTCCGCGGACGGCCGAAACGCAACCATCGGGTGCGGACTCTCATGTCACCGCCGTGAACAGGGCGTCGGAAATAGATAAGGAAGTGGAGATGGATCGGTCAGCCGACATCCATCTGCGGCTCATATTCCTCGTTGGAATCAAGGACGTTCATCTCGGACAGGGCCAGGTAAGCGGCCTTCTGTTCGGCCTCCTTCTTGGATGGCCCCCAGGCGCTGGCGTAGCGGTGTTTGCCGATGACCACGCTGACCTCGAAGCACTTGCTGTGATCCGGCCCCTTCTCGTCCATCATCTCGTAGATCGGCGCGGCGGACAGCGCCTTCTGGGCATGCTGCTGAAGCTGAGACTTGTAATTGCGCTGGTGCTGCGAGTTGGCGGCTTCCTGTATGTGCTTCGACATGGTGCGGAGGATGAACTCCCGCACCCGTTCCATATCCTGACAATCCAGGTATATCGCGGCGATCAGCGATTCGTACACGGCCGCGGCCAGCGAGCGCGGCAACGGGGCCCGGCCGGTCATCCCCTTGCCCAGGATCAGGCAGCGGTGCAGCCCCAGCTCGTGAGAGATCCGGGCACACGTCTGCCGTGAAACCACGGCCGACTTGACCTTGGTCAACTCCCCTTCCAGATACCGGGGAAACTTGTCGTATAATTCGCAGCAAACGACCATGCTTAGAATGGCGTCGCCGAGGAATTCCAGGCGTTCGTTGCTTCGGACCCGGGAGTCCGTACTGGAGGCGTGGGTCAGGGCGGAAACCAGAAGGGACGGATCGGCAAACGTGTAACCCATCACCTCCTGCGCGCTTTGCAGGGCTTCTTGTTGCGTCACAGCACCAACCCAGCGTTGTCTCAGGCCGGGCCGGTGGCGAAAACCGTACGACACCACGTGCGGCCTTCGCCACAGGCCAAGGCGGTCATCCGCGCACTGCGGACAGGCAGCCGCAGGAG
>DATIKE010000332.1:0-3955 GCA_035477895.1 Phycisphaerae bacterium | reverse complement strand
TGACCCAGACGATGTACGAGTTGACGTTCTATCTGCCCAACGACCCCGAATCCCGCCGGACACTGCTCCAGATGGACGACGACCAGCAGCGGCTCTACGACCTTTTTATCTGACTGGGTGTCCCAATGTTGAAGTCAGGGGTTGAGTTGCATTGTGAGCCTGCCCGAGGCTATAATACAGGGTTCAGGCTGGTGGCGGGGCCGTATCCATAGGGCGGTGCCCGCGGCCGGTCCAGACAATTGAATACCGGGTTTCCCGTTGTCCACCCGCACGGTGCGGAGGGGCGGCGGGGCCGGCGATGAGCCGGTTGGACCCGACCGTCGCGGTCAGCGGAATCGCGGCGGGCAATCCATGGAAACCTATTGGAAAGGAGAAAACCATGGCGGCCAATCCGCAAGCGCAGCCCTCTGCGCAGACCGCAACAGGCACGTCACGGTCCGTTACCCCACAGAACCCGCCGGCGACGCCCGTCACCAAGACCGGCTCGCAGGCATTGCATGACGTTCTCATCGAGCAGGGCGTCGAGGTGTTGTTCGGGTATCCGGGCGGGGCGATTCTGCCGACGTTCGACGTGCTGCACAAGACACCGATGAAGTTCTATCTTACCCGGCACGAGCAGGGCGCCGGCCACATGGCCGACGGCTACTCCCGGGCGACCGGGAAGGTCGGAACCGCCCTCGTGACCAGCGGGCCGGGGGCGACCAACCTGACGACTGCGCTGGCGACGGCTTACATGGATTCGATTCCCATGGTGGCCCTGACCGGGCAGGTCGCGACCGCGGCGATCGGCAACGACGCCTTCCAGGAGGCGGACGTGGTCGGCGTAACGCGCCCGGTCACCAAGCACAATGTGCTGGTGAAGGACATCAAGGACCTCCCGCGGATCATCCGCGAGGCGTATTACATCGCCCGGACCGGCCGGCCCGGCCCGGTGCTCGTTGATCTGCCCAAGGACATCCAGGTGACGGCCATCGAGTGCGACGGCAGCACCGAGATGGATCTGCCGGGCTATCGCCCGCGGGCCAAGGCGAATCCGCGCCAGGTGCGCCTGGCGGCCGACGCGATCAACGCGGCCGAGCGCCCGGTGCTGTACGTCGGCGGCGGGGTCATTGCCGCCGAGGCCGCCGAGGAACTCCGCAAGGTCGCCCGCAAGGGCAACATTCCGGTGACCACGACGCTGCTGGGCATGGGCGCGTTTGACGAGGTGGCCGACGCCGATCTCACCCTGCACATGCTCGGCATGCACGGCAGCGCCTATGCCAACTATGCCGTGCAGGCGAGCGATCTGCTCATCGCCGTGGGCGCCCGGTTCGACGATCGTGTCACCGGCAACCTCGAAACCTTCGCCCCGCACGCCAGGATCATCCACGTGGACGTGGACCCGTCCAGCATCAGCAAGAACGTGGATGTGGACATCCCGGTGGTGGGTGACGCCAAGGCTGTGCTCGTCGACTGGATCGAGCAGGTCGAGTATCGCGAGCGCCAGCCGTGGTTCGAACAGATCAATGACTGGAAGAAGCAGTACCCGTTCGGCTATCGTCGGCAGGACGGCGCGATCATGCCGCAAGAGGTGATCGAGGCGATCAGCGAGGTCACCGGCGGCGACGCGATCATCACCACCGGCGTGGGGCAGCACCAGATGTGGGCTGCCCAGTATTTTCGGTGGCGGTTTCCCCGGCAGATGGTGACCTCGGGCGGGCTGGGGACGATGGGTTATGGCTTCCCGGCGGCGATCGGAGCGGCCATCGGCCGGCCCGACAAGCAGGTCATCGACATCGACGGCGACGGCAGCTTCCTCATGACCTGCAACGAGCTGGCCACCGCCGCCGAATACCAGATCCCGGTCAAGGTGGTGATCCTGAACAACCACTTCCAGGGCATGGTCCGCCAGTGGCAGGAGCTGTTCTACGGCAAGCGGTACACGGCCACGGTCATGACCAACCCGAGCTTTGCGAAGGTGGCAGACGCCTTCGGCTGCACGGGGATAGACGTGAAGGATCCCAAGGACGTCACCGACGCCGTCCGGCAGATGCTGGCGACGCCGGGTCCGGTGGTCATGGACGTGCACGTGGCCCAGGAGGAGAATGTCTATCCGATGGTGGCCGTCGGACGTAGTCTCCACGAGATGGTCATGGGCGGCATGGCTTGAGGCAGTCGGAATGGACCTCGTGCCAGATCAGCCCGGTTCAGGCAGTAATCAATCGGCAGAGGCAAGCAGGCCTCGCCGGCTCTGGCCTGCGGTCCGCGCGCTGCTTCGCACGCGCCTGGTGGCCGGCCTGCTGACCGTCATTCCGATCTGGGTGACCTGGGTCGTCGTCAAGTTCGTGTTCGACACGATGAAAGCGGCGACCGAGCCGCTTGCCCAGAAGGCGGCCGACGCGATCATTAAAGCCAACAAGGATCTCGTGCCCCAGAAGGTTCAGGACTACGTCGACTGGATGGTGCCGCTTCTGGCGGTGTTGCTGACGTTGTTTATGCTGTACATGCTGGGGCTGTTGGCGGCCAGTGTGTTCGGGCGGCGGATGATCCTGCTGATAGAAAGAGTGTTCGGCCGACTGCCGCTGGTCAAGACGATCTACAACGCGACCAAGAAGATTGTCCTGACCTTTGGTGGTGGTCAGCCGCTCGGTTTTCAGCGGGTGGTGCTGGTGGAGTTCCCCAGGCCGGGGATGAAGTGTGTGGCGTTTCTGACCGCGGTGATGAGGGATATGGATACCGGACGGGACATGGCCACCGTCTTCATCGCGACGACGCCGAACCCCACCACCGGATATATGCAGATCCTGCCGCTCGACGAAGTCTCTGAGACCAACTGGAGCGTGGAGGATACGGTCAAGATGGTGATGTCCGGCGGGATATTGAGCCCGGCCGAGGTGCCGTTCGACAAGATCCACCCGGTTCGGGTCGACGATTTACCGATTCGCGGCGGTAAACCCTCGTCGCATTCCCCGGCTGATGCGGGGACGATTTAAGTTCTTGAGAAAGACGATACGCCGCCGCGGCGGCGATCGGGAAAGACAGGACGAACAACGATGAAGAAACACATTCTATCCGTGTTGGTGCAGAATCAGCCTGGCGTGCTCGCCCATATCTCGGGGATGTTCGCGGCCCGCGGCTTCAACATCGACTCGCTGGTGGTCGGGACCACCGAGGACCCGGCCTTTTCGCGGATGGTCATCGCCTCGACCGGCGACGAGCTGACGCTGGAGCAGATCCGCAAGCAGCTCGGCAAGATCGTCACCGTGGTCAAGGTGCGCGACCTGAGCGAACAGGCGATCGTCGAGCGCGACCTGCTGCTGATCAAGGTGCACTGCCCGCCGGAGAAGCGCGGGGAGCTGCGGCAGATTGCCGAGGTCTTCCGCGGAAACATCGTCGACGTGGGGCCGCAGTCGGTGGTGATCCAGCTCACCGGGCCGGAGGACAAGATCGAGGCGTTCGTCGAGCTGTGCCGGCCTTACGGGATCAAGCAGCTCTCGCGGACCGGCGTGATCGCCGTGCCCCGGGCCACCCAGCCCGACGAGGCGCCTGTGGTTGCTCCTCGCCGGCAGCGGACCCGAAAATCCAAGTCCGACGCTCCCTCGCCCACCGCCGTCGTTCTGCCGCCAAGCTGAGCGGGCGGCCGCAGGCGAACCGGTCGAAGAGGGTTTTAGAAACTTCACTACCCCCGCGTCCGGTCATGTGCCGGACGCGGGGTATTCTCTTGCCCGGGGAGCAGGGGAGCAGTGTGCAAAGAGCGCTGCCAGGGGCGAATGAAACGAGCAGACAGGCTGGTGATGGGCTGGTATGCCGCCGTGTCCGGTGATACCATCCATGGGGCAAGTCGGATGCCACGCTGTTCGAGGAGATGTCCGCACCGGGTGCAAACCGTGCGGGAGAACGCCGCCGATGACCAACACCTCGCTGACCACCGGACTGCCGGGGCTGGACTCCATCCTGAGGGGTCTCTTGCCGGGCG
>DATIKE010000331.1:0-13163 GCA_035477895.1 Phycisphaerae bacterium | reverse complement strand
AGGTGATCATCCCGTCGTTCGCCGTCGGGCGGACCCAGGTGATCGTGTACTACTTCCACCTGCTCCTGCACGACAAGCGAATCCACAGGCGGATTCCCGTTTACGTGGACAGCCCGCTCGCGGTCAGGGCGACCGAGGTGTTCCGCAAGCACCCGGAGGTGTTCGACCGCGAGGCGAGCCGGTTCAACCACCTGACCGGCGACATCTTCGACTGCGACGGCTGCAACTACGTCGAGAGCGTGGAGCAGAGCAAGGCCCTGCACGCGCAGGGCGGCCCGATGATCATCATTTCGGCCAGCGGGATGTGCGAGGCCGGCCGCATCCTGCACCATCTCAAGAACAACGTCGAGAACCCGCGAAACACGATCCTGATCGTCGGGTTCCAGGCCGCCCACACGCTGGGCCGACGACTCGTCGAAAAGGAGAAACGCATCAGGATCTTCGGCGAGTACTACAAGGTCCACGCACACGTGAAGGTGCTGAACGGTTTCAGCGCTCACGCCAACGCCGAGGAGCTGCTCGACGCCACCGCCCCGCTGGCCGGCACCGTCAAGCGGGTGTTTCTGATCCACGGCGAGCCCGACCAGTCGCAAAAGCTGGCCGACGCCATGCGTCAGCGAGGCTTCAACAACATCCACATCGCCGTCGGCGGCGAGAGCTTCGAGCTGGAGTAAACACGTTCGAGAATGGGTCGCGGAAGGCACGTCCCTCGCGCAAGACTCGTGCAAGCTCCCCGGCTTCACCGCTTATCGTACTTCATGCGGTTGTCGGCTTCCGCGGTGCCACTTACAATCTCTCTTTTCCATCAGCGACATGAAAAACTCAGGCGCGACATCACAGGAGGCAACCACGTTGCGAACCCCGCGAACCGCCAGGCTCCCGCCGTTCTTCACGCATCCGATCGGATCACTGCCGCGGCCCAAGGCGGTCCTCGACGTGCTGGCCCGGCGAAAAGAGATGGACCCGAAACGCCTGCAACGGGTGATGGACGACTTCGTGCTGTTCGCCATCCGGCTGCAGGAGCAGGCCGGACTGGATGTGGTCAGCGACGGTGAGTGGCGACGCGAACAGTACATCCGTGAATATCTGGGCCGGCTCGGCGGCTTCGAGCGCTGCCGGCGGTACGAGCATCAGGGCGAGGTCAAGTACACCGACGTGGTCGTGCGGCGGATCCCCGCGATCGAGCCGGTCTTCGCTGAAGACGCGGCTTTCCTGGCCCGGCACACGGATCGGGTCACCAAGTTCGCCCTCCCGAGCCCGTTTCTGATTGCCGTGCGTTACTGGCACGCGGACCACAGTCGGGACGCGTACCCGACGATGGAGCATTTTCTGAATCACCTCGCGGAAGTCACTGCCCGCGAGGCTCAGGCGCTGGTGCAGGCGGGCATCGATATTGTTCAGATCGACGACCCGGCACTGGCCTACTTCTGCGACCGGGAGCTGATGGCCGGCACCAGCTCGCACGACGAACGGCTGCGGCGGGAGTGGAACCCGGGGAAGGAACTGCCGCTCGCGGTCCGGGCGATCAACCGCATCGCCGAGGGGCTGCGCGCCGAGGTCCACCTGCACATCTGTCACAGCGTTTACAAGCGGCGGAGCGACGTGAAGGGAAACTACGGTCCCATTCTGCCGGGGTTGGCCGATCTGAAGGCGGACTACGTCAACCTGGAGTTCGCCTACGCCGGCACCGGCGACATCAGCGACCTGAAGCTGCTGCCCAAGCACCTGGGCGCGGGGATGGGCGTGGTCGACGTTCGCGGCGAGCAGCTCCAGACGGTCGAGCAGATAGAAGCCATCGCGGCGGCGGGCGCCGCCGTCATCGAGCCGCGGCGAATCGCTTTGAACCCCGACTGCGGGTTTGCCCCCGAGGCCACCGAGCCGCCGACGATCGACGAGGCGTTCGAAAAGCTCAAACGCCTGGCCGCGGCGGCCGCCCGGCTGCGTCAGCAGTTTGTCTCCAAGTGATCGGCTCGGACGAGAATCCCTGCCTGCCCTGCCTGCGGCAGGCAGGCGTCGCTTTCACTATGGGCTCTGACTGGTGCGCGTCGCGCATGTGTCACCGGGTCCGCAGGCGAGGATTCGGTGGCGGTTACGGGACACCCACACTTGGACGCCGGGGCCCGCCAACGACGAGCCGGGGGTATACAACGCAGGCAAGGCCGGCCACAGGAGCGGGACAATCCAAGCCAGCCGGCGGACCGCGCCGAAGCCCGTCCGGACATCCCCTTCGAGCGAGATGAGGTGCACGGCCTGCAGTAGTGTCTCGCGATCCAGTTGTGGGGCGCGCTGAAATACGGTTTCCGCCTGGGTATGCAGGTCCAGTAACCGGACTCGCCCAAGCAGGTCACACCGGCGAACCAGTCCGACCATTGCCCGGCAGAAAGCACATTGACCATCGTATACCAGCCAATGGCGGCGATCGTCGCGGCAGGCGGCTCGGCGGCCGAGCAAACGCCCGGGCATGTTCAGCAGGTTCCACATCACCCGATTATAGCCCCCCGGTCAATGCCGAGCAGGATGTTGTCCCATAACTGCCTTGGAGGCCCCGCGAACGGCAACGTCCGTAAAACCATCCGCCAGGAAATCGGCGGAAAAGCATTTGCCCCGATCGAATCCGAATCTTAGGTTTGAGCGACAGGCAAAATGGAGAAAGATCATGCCGGCAAAGGCTCTGACATTATTGCGCATGTGCTGGCGGCGGCGGCTGTCGGCGACCGATGCGGCGACGGCGGCGGAGTACGCCATCTTGCTCGCACTGGTCATCATCGTCTCGATTGGGGCGATCGGACTGATCGGCGAACGGTTCCTCAACCTCTACGTGCTCATCGCGAACGCCGTCGGTGACACGATCTGATCCATCCAAAGAGCCCGCGCGAATCCCTTTTTCCGATCGACTTGGATTCCCCGCGCTTTTCAGTAGGTGACCACGATCTCCGCACGTTCGGTGCTTGCCGGCAGGCGAATCATGCCGCTGACGACGTCGAGGCTTGCCAACCGCTGGCCATTGCAGAGAACGGTTCGCATTGGCCGAGGCGTTCGCACCCACAGCCGCACTCCGGCCGGCTCCTGTCGCCAGGAGGCGTCCAGCCGCACGGTGACCCGGTTGGCGTCGGCGGCGGACTCGATATCCAGGTTCACCGGACCGAACCAGGTCGGGGCCCGCCGCACCGTGATGCGCTTGCCCGGTGCCAGCCAGTCGGCCGGCACGCCCGCGAGCAGATCCAGTTCCCCGCCGTGTTCGAGGATCAGCAATTGCCGAAGCCAAACCAGCAGCGCCGCGCCGATATGGGACGGTGCGTCGCGATCGAGATCGCCGCGCACGGCATGGACTGCCAGATCGGCGGCCATGAACAGGTCGAACGCCCGCAAGGCGTGCTGCGGCTGCTGCCGTAGAAGGTAAGCGCTCACCAGCGGTGGCGGACCGACAGGTGAGGCCTCGCAAAGCCGAAGCAGTTTCGCCAGGTCCGCGCCGGCGCCCGGTTTGACCGGATACTCAATGCCGACGGACGGCAGGAGGTTGTCCTCGGCATCCCGCAGAATCCACTCCGCCTGCGGTGAATCCGGCGCGTAGACCCCGGTGCCGATCAGGTGCACCGCGCCGTAAGCAACCTCCACCTGCGGACTCTCGCCGCGCCCGCGAAGCCGGCTGCAAATCGGCTGTATGGGCACATACTGTCCCTCCGCCAGCCGCATGACCGGCGAGCGAAGCATCGACTCGCCGCACGATCTGGCCAGATGTTCCTTGAAAGCCGTCGCCTGACCCGCCAGCCGATCCGCGGCAACGTCGTTCACCTCCGCGAGCGACTCGGCGGTCATGCGAAGCCCGCGCGCGGCGTATGCATTGACCGTGAACCACCACAGCCAGGAAGGCGAACCCTCGATCGGCCCTGGCGGGAGCAACCCCTGTCCCCAGTACTTATCCTCCTTCGCGAGAGTATCGCTCTCTTCGTCACCCTCGCGATGCCGACTGATGAAATCGCAGGCCGCCGCCAGGCGCGAGGCCTGCCGGGCAAGCCATCGCCGATCACCCGTAAATCGATAGTGCTCGCTGAACAATTCCAGCACGGCGGCATGCTCAAGGCACGAGCGGTCCGGACGTTCGCGGCCGGCGGCAGTCGGAATCGCAAGAACACCCTCCTGGTTTGTCGGGAAGCGGCCGGCCAGCCTGTGTAACGTCTCGTCCATCACACACGCATCGAAGAAGGCATCGTTCAAGGCTGAAAGCCCGACGTACTCGAGGGCCCGCACGTGATGACAGTCGGCAGGCAGCCGGACGCTCCTGGCGAACGCCGCAACCGAGGCCGCGGCCTGCGGATCGTCCGGGCGGGCGTCAGCCTGGACCAGAAGTTTCAGAATCTGCGCCTGCCAGAAGGTGTTCAGGAACGGCTCAGGCAGTTCGACCGCCATGGCCTCGTTCAGCAGCGGGCGGTAGCGATCGCCGTGCCGTTTCAGCAGATCGTCGAGACCGGCGGCCACACTGTTGACGCCCTGGAGTTCGCGCCGCATCTCTTCGAGCGAGAGCGAGCCGCCCTTGTTGAGCCGATCGAACACCGACGCGCCGGCAGGCTTTGAGTCGGCGGCCAAGTCCTTGCTTGTCCCCACGTGAGCGATCGACGCCCCGTAGGGCGATACATGGATGGTGCCCCGCTCGACCACTTCGGCGGGCAGGAAGGAAAAGCCGGTCGTCGAGTTCTTGTCATCGGCGAGGGTAACGATCGTCCGGCTGCCGCTTGTGCGATCGCCCTCGGCGTGGCGGACTTTCAGCCTGGCGAGCGTCGCCTCGACGGTCATCGAGCGGGTGGGTTTGCCGTCCTCGTCGATCAGCAGGCCGTTGACCACACTCGCCCGCAGGGGCGGCATCAGCGGACTGCGCCGGTCCAGGCGAATCTCGAAGGCGGCCTCGACCGGCCTGGCCGGTCCGTACGCCCGCAGGTACCGGACCGGCGGCAGTTCCTTGTTACGTTTGCCGAGCAGAAATCGCAGGCGACGCGTTCGGCGAGTCGCATCGGCCGGCACGCCGACGGTTTTCAGTTCCTCGTTCATCGGGGCGAACGCGAAACCGACGAAGCGGTCGCCGGCCCACCAGTCGGACTTGGCCGTGACCCACTGACCGTGGAAGGGATCGTCGGGCATCGGCTCGGCTGCCGGTTGCGTCGTGGGCATGTGCGGGAGGAAGTACTGAACCCGGATCTGGTCCCGGTCGGCGATGGCGTGGCGGAACTCGATTTCGGCCTCCGCGAGCACCCGCGGTTCGTCCCACTCGAGGCCGATCATCGACTGGCCGTCTTCGCCGGTCCAGACGGCCCAGCCGTCCGGGCTGCTCTCCAGTTCGTGCGCCTCGAGCATCGCCGGCGTATCGCCCTCGAACCTGACACTCCGGCCGAACTCGGCAAGATTGATCCGCCGATCGGTGTTCGACAGACCGACAAGCACGCCCACGATAACCAACCAGAGACTCACGGCGTGACCCTCACGGATACCCCTTCAGCCGCCCGGCACAGTGCCGGACTCTGCCGCACAGGATCATGCGGCCGCGCCGCCCGATGTCAAGCGGCGGGGTGAGGAAGGGATCATGGATCTGAGGGCAGGGGTCGGTGATTCCGCGTTTATTACCGGAGAGTCGGACGCGTGGCGGGGCGATCCGGACATGGGTAAGATGCGCGCGAATGAAAGGGGGGTATCGATGACTCATTGGCGAACGTTACTGTCCGGCGTGGTGATGGCGGATGGCAGGCAACGAAGGCTCCCGACCCCCTCAAACCTGTAACGGCGTCTCGCAGAACGCCCGGAAGGTCTCGTCGCTGACGCCGGCCGGCACTTCGCAGCCGGCGCTGAGCATGTACGGCCTGCCGGCCGCGATGTGGATGCACTCCAATGCTCGCTGCCGGCAGCGGTCCGGCGTCGACTGAAGCATGTCCGTCACCGGGTCGAGGTTGCCCTTGAAGCATTTACCCGCCCGGCTGTAAACGTCGGCCGCCCGCCCCAGATCGACCATGTGGTCCACGTTGAACAGATCCGCCCCGCATCGGGCCATGTCCGGCAGAAGCAGGTTTGTGTTCCCGCAGATGTGCAGCTTGATCGTGCCGCCCCGCTCGCGCACCGCCTCGCACACCCGCTGCTCGTAAGGGAGCACGAACTCGCGGTACATCCTCGGCGAGATCAGCGAGGCCGCCGCGTCCCCCGCTCCGACCATCGGAGCCCCCGCCTCGACCTGGGCAAGCGTGAAATCGATCACCAGCGGCGTCAGGAACTCCAGCACCTTGTGCGCCAGCGCCGGATCATCCGCCAGCAGCATCATGAATTCGGTGATACCGCAGATCGCGCACGCCTCGGCGAACGGCATGTCGATCCAGCCCAGCACCAGGCACTCGTCGCCCGCCGCGTCCGCCAGCCGGCGCACCCCCTCGACGCGGTCGGCCATCCGGCCGCCTTTTGCCGTCGGGTCAGGCCGACTCAGCCGCTTCAAGTCCGCCTCGCTCCCCACAAGCGGACGCACCAGTCGCGGCGGAGCCATCTCCGGGTAATCCATCTCGCCGCCGAGGTCCGCCGACAGCCGGAACGCGTCCGAGCACACCGTGATCGCATCCACGCCGAACCGCCAGCGCATGTTCAACTGCGCGTCCGCCAGCGCCGCCGCTTCGGTCGCGTATTGTCGATACGTGATCTTCGCCCGATCGACGGCGAAAAACATCAACAGCGGAAACACCGGCACCCGGTCCACCGACTCTCCGGCAATGGCATTCAAACAACGTTCTTTGCTGGTCATTCGCTCTTCGATCCCGGTTGTGCCTTCACGACCGCCGCACCCAGATCGACATACTGCCCGCCCGACGGGTTGCGGCAATGTACAGCCACCACGTTGCGCCCCGGACGCAATGATTTCAACAGACCCTTCTGCCAGCCGACGGTGACGTACTCTTTTGTCAAGCCCGCCCGCACCAACACCCGCTCGCCGTTCAGATATACCTCCACGTCCTCGTCATGCGCGATCCGCCATTGCCCGCCGACGACATGGGATGGTTCATCGATCGTGAACTCACTCCGCAGCCAGATATCGGGCACATTCCACGTCGTGCCGACGGTCAGATTCGACATCTCCTTCGAACCAAAACCGGCCTTGCCGACCTTCCATGAACCATCTTTGAACTCCGGCTGCTGCCAGCCGTCGCCGGGTGCGACGGTGGTGTACTTCCAGGACATGCCGCCCTGCTCGGCCGTCGGCAGCAGCACGACCTTGCCTGCCAGCAGGCGGTTCTGGGCCACCGGCACATCCGACGTGAACAGCTCACCCACGCCATGACTGCCCTCCACCTCCACCCGCACCGTCGGCAGCACCGGGTACGCGCCCAATTGTTCGCCGTACACACTCAAGCCGCCGACGTGGGCGGCGTCGGTCGGCACTTCCCACCGCACGCGCAGTACGCAATCGTTCGTCAACTCCGTCCGAAGTTGTTTCAACACATCTTCCGGCACATCAACCTGCACGAGCTGCCCGTGCGCGCCCTGGTGTCCACGATGGTGCGACAACACGCCGGCCGCGTCAGCCGGGTCGTCCGCCAGCGTCACCCGCGCCGCTTCGTGCCCGTTCAGCGTCAGCCGCACGTCGGTCGGCCACTTCCTGGCATCCGTCTGCGGATAGTCCATGTCGTTCCGCCGTGCGGGCCAGTCGAGCTTCGCCTCGCCGGCACAACCGGCCAGCTCCGCCAGCACTTTCATGCCACGCAGCTTCTCGAACGCGATATTGGCCGGCAAACGCACGTGGTATTCCACCGCCCCCGTCCCTCTGCCTGCCACTTTCTGGCCCGCCACACCCTCGTCCATCGGCAGCGGCCCGTCGAACGTCCACGCCGCGTAATCCGTCGGCCGCACGCGGCAATCCAGTACATTGGCGTCGATCGCCTCGATGCACGCCGCCGGCTCACTCTTCACCAGCACGTTCACGTAATTCCGCGCGAGCACCCGCTCGCCATCCACAAGCTCCACCAGCAGCCCGCCCACCGTGCCCGACGGATGATCCGCCGCCACGTGGATGGCGGGTTGCTCGACCACATCATACTGCCGCCACTGCGCCGGCTGCTGTTGCCTCTGCCCCTCGTACCGCCGGCCGAACCGATCCAGCCAGTCCAACCGCCAGCGCAACTGCAGATCCTTTGTCTCGCGATCCGACCAATGGCTGATCCGCACCGGCACCTGCCGGTCCTGCTTCAATGCCAGCTCGATCACCGGCGGCGCGTCGATGACCACGAAATCGGGGTTGTTCAAATCCGCCACCGTCATGCCGGGGAACCAGAAGTCGTAGCCGAACTCCTTCGGCGAGCGGTCGTAGTTGACGAACCCGTTGTGCTCGTACTCGATGTCGCTCAGCTCGGTGTACACGTACCCGCCGATTTTGGCGTATTTGCGAAGTTCGTTGGTCAGGTACTTGAAGCACCAGCTTACGTCCTGATCGCCCGCGCGGGCCCCGATCCCGCCGTACTCGCTGTTGATCAGCGGGGCGTCGCCCTGGGTATACCCCTTGGCGTAATTGAACCCCGAACCGGGATAGGTCTTCTCCACCACCTCGGCGATATGGTCGCGGGCCCGGGCGTAATCGTTGATGTAGAAGTGCCAGGAATTGATGTCCGTAACAACGTGATCGTAATGGCAGGGCGAGTTGTCCTCGATCAACCGCGTCGGGTCTAGCTTCCTGGCCCACCAGTACATCTTCGCGACCCACGCCTGGCGGTCCGGGCTGTACAATCCCTTGCTGTACTGCCCGTCGTCAAGCCCCCACGACTCGTTGAACAGCGCCCACGAGAACACCGACGGATGGTTGAAGTCCCGGGCGATCGCTTTCGCGGTCATCTCCTGCCACCACTGCCTCGACTGCTCGGTGTACCGCCAGAACGACGGCATGTCCTGCATGATCAGAATGCCGAGTTTGTCCGCCCAGTACAGCTCGCGCGGCGTCGGTATCTTGATGTGAATCCGCAGAAAGTTCAGCCCGAGCCGCTTGCTCAACTCGTAGTCCAGCCTGACCGCGGCATCGTCAGGGTACTGGTAGATTCCGTCCGGGTGAAACGACTGGTGCAGCGCGCCGAGCAGGTAGATCGGCTTGCCGTTGAGCTGAATGTGGTTGAACTTTCCGCCCGGCGCCTTGCCGACCGAGATCTCGCGCAGACCGAAGTAGCCGTTGATCTCGTCGATGGTCTTGCCCGTCGGATCGGTCAGCTTCAGAACAATCGGGTAGAGCACCGGCGAGTCCGGTGTCCAGGCCTTCGGCTCGCGCACCTTCACCAGCACCTGGGACGTCGTCTCCTGGTGCACGAAGGACGACCCGGCCGGCTCGAATCGGCCGTCCGGACTGACCGCCACCACCGTATGGGCCGGCGCCGGCTTGTTGATCGTCACCTTGTACGACACCGTGCCGCTGCCGACGCGGGTCTCGGCCCGAAACGCATCGATGAACGTCGCCGACCGCGGTTCAAGGTACACCGTCTGCCAGATGCCGCTGGTCCGCGTGTACCAGCGATCCACCTGCTTGCCGATCGGCTGCTCCCAGTCCGTCCGGTCGACGACCCGGATCACGACGGTCACCGTCTCGCCGGGTTTGCCGAAACCCGACAGGTTGAACTCGAAGGGCAAGTATCCGCCCTCGTGCTCGCAGGCCGGCTCCCCGTTCACCCATATCTTCGCCTCGAAGTCGCACGCCCCGACAATAAGCCAGACGTTCCTGCCGTCCCATCCCTCGCCGTCCGGCAGTGTCACCTCGCGCGCGTACCACGCCACGCCCTTGTATTCAGGTTTGCACACCCCGCTCAGCCTGCTCTCCCAGGGGAAGGGCACGATGATCCGGCCTTCAAACTCGCCCGGGCGACGCTTGAACCAACCGGCCTTCTCGCCCGCGTCGTCCGGATCGAACGCGAAGCTCCATGGCCCGTTCAGGTTCACCCACGGCGCTCGCTCGAAGTCCGGCCGGGGATGCTCGGCCCAGGGCGACTGCCCCGCGGCAACAATGGTTTGAAAGCACGCAAGGACCGCCGCCAGAATCATTGCTCGCATCATGCCGACCATGATATGCCCGCCCCGCCCTTCCGCAAGCCGCTGCCCTCGATTACCATGCTCCCCCACGGGAACATAAGTCTTGATCTTGATAGAAGCACAGGAGCTGGCGTGATGATTCGCGTGGGTCTGATCGGGGCCGGTTTCATCGGCCGGAACCATTTCAATCAGTACGAGAAAATGGCCCGCCGGGCCCGCGTTCACGCCCTGTGCGACAAGCAGGCCGAACGCCTCGCCGGCGACTGGTCCGGCGTCGGCGGCAACATCGGCGACAGGCAGGGCACCCGCCGCGATCTCACCGGCATCAAGCCCTGCGCTGACTGGCACGACCTCGTCGCCGACCCCGACGTCGACCTCGTCGACATCTGCCTGCCCACCACGCTGCACAAGGACATCACCGTCGCCGCCCTCGCCGCCGGCAAACACGTCCTCTGCGAGAAGCCCATGGCCCTTGCCGTGTCCGACTGCGACCAGATGCTCGCCGCCGCCGACAAGGCCCGCGGGCTCTTCATGGTCGCCCAGTGCATCCGCTTCTGGCCCGAGTACGTCTTGCTAAAGCAAGCCTGCGATGACGGCCGGTTCGGCAGGCTCCTGGCTCTGAACCTGCGACGCCAGTCCGAGAAGCCCAGCCACTCGCTCAACAACTGGCTCAACCAGCCCCAACTGTCCGGCGGCGCGCTGTTCGACCTGCACATCCACGACATCGACTTCGCGATGTTCCTGCTCGGCAAGCCTGGCGCGATCACCGCGCAAGGCTGGGGGCCCTCATCCGACGGCTTCGACCGCGTCTACGCCATGTGGCACTACCCCTCCGGCACGAACGTGCAGATCGAAGGATACTGGGACATGCCGAACGGGTTCGGCTTCAACATGGGCTTCACCGCACGCTTCGAGAAGGCCGCGATCGTCTGGGATCTTTCCACTGGCAAAACCCTGTCTGTCTTCACCGACGGCGCCGAACCGACTACGCCCCAACTCCCTTCCGCCGAGGACGGTTATTACGGCGAGATCGATTACTTCCTCACCTGCATCGAGAAGAATCGCAAGCCGGCGATCTGTCCGCCCCGGGCCAGCCGCGATGCCGTCGCGATCGCCGACCTCACCGGCCAATCCATCCGCTCTGGCCGCCCCGTCGAAGTTCGCCTGGGCTGAGCCCCTGCCGCCGCTTGCGGCTTCACGGACACGCGTCAGATCACACCCGTTCGCGACGTCCGAGAATAACGCCCCGCCCACCAACGCAAACCCCCCGTGTGCCGCAAGCGCCCCGTTGCCGCCAATTCATGCAGCCGACCCCCGCGAACCGCCGATGAATAACCTGAAGCTCATATTCCCTAGTGGGTTGGAACCCGCCCCGGGATTCACGCCGTGGAAAAACCTGACCGGCCAGGATACAGTGTCCAGGCGCTGGACGTGCTTTATCGGACGCCTGCCTGAGCATGAGTGTCTTTATCCCGACCGCTGCTGCCGGCAACGGCCTGTGCCTGGCGACCTTCGGCCGCACCGGCGAGCTCATGGGCTTCTTCTATCCCCGGATCGACTACGCCCAGAACGTCCGCGAGGGCATGTTCGCCATCCGGTTCAACGACGGGCCGCAGGCCGGAAGGTTCCTCTGGTGCTTCGACGAGGCCTGGAATATCACTCAGTCCTTCGAGCACGCCAGCAACGTCCTGGTCACACGCCTCACCCATCGCGAGCTCGACCTCATCCTCGAAATCACCGACGTCTGCCCCGCGGGCTTCCACGCACTGCTCCGCCGCGTGCTGATTACCAAGGGTGAGCGCGTCGGGGCCGTCCAGTTCATGCACTACTTCCGATTGGCCTTGGGCGACGTCGACTATCGCAACGGCATCCAGGCCAACTCGGCCGACAACATGGTCGTCCAGCACTTTCGCGACATCGCCGTCGCCGTGACCGCCGGCGAGCGTTTTGCCGCCCACTGCGGCAGCCTGAAGGACCCCGGCCAGACCCACACCAAGGACGCCATGCTTCACGGCCGGCTCGGTTCGCCGCAGGCCATCGGCCGCGTTGATTTCGCCGTCGGGTTCCCGCCCGTGCTCGGCTCGCGCTGGCAGACCTCGCTCGTGCTGGCCGGGGCCCCGTCACGAGACGGGGCGATCATCCAGGCCAGGAAGATCCTCGCCCTCGGCTTCGAGGCCACCGTCAGCCGGGCCAACGACCGCGTCGCCGCCGAACTGGCCGCCGCCGGTAAATGCCCCGTCCCCGAGATCGACGACACCTTTGACCGCGCCGTCATCTCCCTCCACGACCTCTACGACGAGTCACAGGGCACCTTCATCGCCGCGCCGGAGTTCGATCTCGGCTACGAACTGTCCGGAGGCTACGGGTACTGCTGGCCGCGCGACGCCGCCGTCTGCGCGCTGGCCGTGCAGCGGATCGGCCGGCCGGACATGGCCAAACGCTTCTTCGAGTGGACCGCACGGACCCAGTTGGCCGGCGGGCACTGGTACCAGCGCTATTGGGTCGACGGCTCCGTCGCGCCCTCGTGGTGCGTTGACGCCGACCGCATCCAGCTCGACCAGACCTGTGCCGTTCTCCATGCCGCGGGCCAGTTCGCCCGCCGGCTCGGCACCAATGCCGCTTCTTTCGTCGACGCCTACCGCCCCATCGCCCAGCGGGCCGCCCGCGCGGTCCTCGAACACATCGGGGACAATCGGCTCCACAAGCCCGCCACCGATCTCTGGGAAAACAGCGTCGGCTCGTTCCCCTACACCCAGGCCGCCGTCATCGCCGCCCTCACCGAAGCGGAAGAGGTCTTCGGCATCGACTCCGGCCAAACCGGGCCGGCCATCCGCGCCCAACTGTATGACGCCATGATCGCCACCTTCTGGCGGGCTGACCATAAACGCTGGATTCGAGGGATTTCGCCCGAAGGCCACCCCGACCCGACGCTCGACTCCTCCGCCATGGGCCTCATCGATCCCTGGGAAATACTCAACCTTCGTAATCCGCAGATGCGTCAGATCGCCGTTGACACGCTCGATGGCATCGACCATGAGCTTCGTTGCCCGGTCAAGGGCGGCGGCGCCATCCTCCGTTTCCAGGGCGAGTCCTACATGGGCGGCGGCCCCGGATGCGTCAACACGCTCTGGCTCGCCCTCTGC
>DATIKE010000330.1:0-2847 GCA_035477895.1 Phycisphaerae bacterium | reverse complement strand
CGACTGGTACAGCCCGTCGGGCCGGATCACCTGCGGGAGCCCCGAATACGGCGTGGTGAACTCGCGGTAGCCCCCGTTCTCCTTGCCCAGATCGAAGTCGTAGGAACCGCAGAAATAATCCTCGGTGCCGGTGCCACAGATCGTCGGCCACTCGTCGTCGCCGTCGATGTAGAACTTGATCTCGCCCTCGCCCCACCAGCCGGTGCTGTTGACGCCCCAGGCCATGTACGTGCCGACGTAGTGCCCCTTGCCCCTGACGCCGTCTAGGATGGTGTGGACCTGCTTGTAGGGCAGCGGGTTTACCCGGCGGAACTGGGCGTGCAGGTAGGCCTCGTCGGCGGGGACATCGGTGAGCGTGTAGTCGATCTGGTAGTAAACCGTGCAGTCCTCCTCGGCGATGTTCTCGATGGTCATCCTGCACGACTTGCGGAAGGGCATGGGCCAATAGCAATTGAACGCGCTGCCGGGATTGACGCAGACAGCCAGCGAGGAGACCTGAGCGTACTGGTTCCACCCGCAGGCGAAGAAGTCGCCGACCGGCACCTCGATGGAGGGCTCGGTTTCGCCGTCCCAGTAGGCCCGCAGGATGAGGAACCGCCAGGTGCCGGTGGGCGTCAGCCAGATGTGCTGGATCGAGCCGGAGCCGGTGATGTCGGCCAGTGTGAAGGTGGTTTTGGCCTTGATCCGGACCGACGGCGAAACCTTCCAGCCCTGGCCCAGCTCGCGGGCGGCGTTGGCCCCGGTGCCGTCCGTGGCCATGCCGGCCTTGCCTTTCTCGCCGGTGAAGTTTTCAGCCGAGATCGAGCGGGTCTTGGCATCGGAGAGCTTCGACAGGTTGCCCAGGCTCATGTGCAGGCCGTTGAAGGGCTGCGATTGCTGGGCGTGAGCCGCGGTGGCCAGGCACAGGATGCCGACCAGCGATACTTCGATGATCATTTTGGCGTTGTCCATGGGTACCTCCATTTCGTGTTGTCGGTGCGGATCGGTTTGCCCGCCCCTCAAAGGGTCGGGTCACTTTCGCAAGGGCGTTCGCTTCTGGAACGCCTGAATCTCATCGAGCGGCACGATGCCGGTGGACGCGCCGGGGGCCTGGATGCAGTGGGCGGCGGTGGCGTTGCCGAGGAGCGCGGCCTCGGGCATGGCCATGCCGAGCTTCAGGCCGGCCAGGAACCCGGCTGACCAGCAGTCGCCAGCGCCGGTGGTATCGACCACGTTGGTCACCTGGTAGGCGGGCACGATCGTCTCGGCACCGTCGGCCGACCGGCAGAACGCGCCGGCCGCGTCCAGCTTGATGACCACGTTCTTGCAGCCGCGGTCCTGGAACATGCGTGCGATATCGGATGGTTCCTTCAGGCCGCCGATCGCCCGGGCCTCCGGCTGCGACGGGATGAAGTAATCCAGCACCGGCAGGCAGGGGAAGATGCTGTCGTGCCAGAGCCGCGTCGAGGCGTTGTCGAGATAGACGGTGTCCAGCAGTGTCCTGACGCCGGCCTTTCGCGCGTCGGACAGAAGGTGCGCGGTTTGTTTTCCGTCAAAGGTCTTCATCACCATCGTTCCGGTGACGAAGCAGAACTTCGCCTTTCGGACAATGTCGAGTTTGATGTCGTCGTAGCACAGCGTTCCGTTGGTGCCCATGGTGTGAAAGAAGCTGCGCTGCCCGCCGGTCAGCACGCAGACGAAGGTGTAAGGCGTGTGAACGCCGTCGGTGCCGCGGATGATGCCGTCCGCGCCGGCACCGTAGCGTTTCGCCTCGCTGACCACGAAGTCGCCGAGGGCGTCGGTGCCGACCTTGACGATGACATCGCACGGTATCCCCATCTTGCGCAGGGCGATGGTGCAGTTCATGGCGTTTCCGCCGGTGGTCAGGGTGAGTTTGTCGAACAACCGCAGGCCGCCGGGCGGCGGGTAGTCGTCGATGGTCTGACCGATGGCGTCCACCGTGCAAATGCCGATGTTGACGATCTCACTCATGGTCCCGGTACCTCGAACAACGTGGCGTAAGGGCTCGCCCCCTCCTGATAAGCGAAATCCCGAAGCGATTTCAGGCCGGCCCCCCGGAGTCGCTCGAACAGCGCCGGGGTGATCTCCGCATCCATTCCGTACGTCGCCGTCAACCGGCGGATTTCGCCCCAATGAACCAGCAGATGCGTCGTGCCGCTTTGCGTCAACCGCTCGAGGACGTCCGCGGGCTGGCGACGATATCGCACCGCCTCGGCCAACGGATGGCGACTGAAAGCCACCGCGTACTCGGTCGGCCGGTGAATGTAGAACGTCCGGGCCTCGCCGACCAGCATCACCCGGGCACTCGAACCGAGCTTGTTGATCGCCCCCCACGGCTCGGTTCCGGGCCACGAGCCTTCCGTGAACCACGGCGTCTGCCCGTACGCCTGGAGCGGCTGAAGATCCGACCCGACGCGGGTATGATGATAATAAAGCCCCCACAGACGGTAAAGATTCCAACCTGCGCCGAGCACCAGCAGCACGCCGACGACGGTCGGCCACGGCGGACGGGCGATGTCGCCGGCGCGAGCGGCGAGCACGATCAGCGGCAACAGGAACACGACCGCGAACCGCGCGAAAAGATGTGTCGCCAGCAGCCAGACGATCAACTGACAGGTCAGCATCGCGATCAATCCGAGCGTGAGTCGATCGCGCTTGCACGCCGCGCCCGCCAGGGCCAGCGCGAACAGCAGGTACCCCATCCGCTCGTCGCCCACCGTTCGCTGCCAGGCGCGGAGCCCGGCAGATGTCGCATTGTGCTCGGCTTCCGCTGATCCGTGGGCCTGTTGCCAGCGGGCTTCGAGATCGGCATCCCACAAACCTTCCTTCGCGCCGAAAACCGACCAC
>DATIKE010000329.1:0-22194 GCA_035477895.1 Phycisphaerae bacterium | reverse complement strand
CGCACCTTACGGCGGGCAAGCCCCGCAGGTGTTGTTCAGCTTGCTCCGGGTGTTGATCAAGTCGAAGGAGCCGATCGACCCGTCGTTCCTGATGTCTCTCCGGAAGTTCGAACTCGTCACCGGGAGATTCAACTGGCCGCGGACGGCAATCAGGTCAAACGAGTTGACGATCAGCGGCGTGCCGGTGCCGTTGGCGTCGCCGGCCAGAACCCGCCAGCATCTGTTGGTGGTGATGGGCGCCAGCCGGGTGTTGATGTCACACGCGGCCGCGATGCCCGGATACTGGATGGTGAACGGCCCCCTGTCGGCCACGCTGGTCAGATTGACCGTCAGGACCGCGCCGGACACGGTCACCGTGCCGAGCGTGCCGCTCGACAGGATGAAGTCGGTCGCGTTGCCGTTCACCCGCTGGATGTTCTGGTTGAACGTGGTGATGACCTGGGTCGGGCCGATGCTGCTGGTGCCAATGTATCGGCCTTCCCAGGAGCCGGAGGCCACGTCGAAGCTGCCGGCGACGCCGTGAGCCTTCCGCGACACGGCGCTGACGATGCTCAGGGCCGGGCAACCGGAGGCCTGGCTGACGGTGACGTCCACCGGGCTGCCGCTCACGCCGGCGGCGGTCACCCGGACCGTTCCGACACGGGCCGCGCCGGTGTTGGCGGTGTAGTTAACCGTGAGCGTCTGGTTCGGCGGGCAAGTCCCGCTACCGCCACTGGCGATGCTCAACCAGGTGCCGCCCACCGTCACCGCGGAGGTGTAGTTCAACGAGCCTCCGCCGGTGTTGCTGACCGTGAAGGTCGTGCTGCCGGCCGCAGCCGCGACGCTCCGGCTGGCGGGCGTCACGCTGAGAGCCGGCGGCGGGACCGGCAGGGAGCCCGGGCTGCCGACATCGACCAGATTGGTCGCGCCACCCTGGGCGATGGTGCGGGTGCTGTAGGCGTTGTCGATGCCGGTCTGGGAGATGGCCCAGCTAGCACCGCTGTCGTTGGCGACGGTGTTGAGGTACCCGGTCAGCAGGTAGATGCTGGACTGGTTGCTCTCAGTGGGCCAGGGAGCGTAATCGAGGTAGAGAACATCGTCGAGAAGGGTCCCGCTGTCGTCGAGAATCTGGAGGCGGTCGCCGCTGTTGGCGAGCTGCTCCCAGTTGGCGGTTGCGCCGGCGAATATCGCCTGCCCCGAGGTGAGCTGATACCACTCCAGCAGGAACTGGGTGGTGGTCCGACTGTCGTTGTTGGCGGGGGCGATGATCCGGACCGCGCCGGCGGGGATGCTGGCGGCGGTGACGAGGTTGCCGTCCGGCTCGTTGTCATCGTCGGTGAAGATCTGGACGGTGACCGGCGCGGCGGTCGGGTTGTAGACCTCGATCCACTCCCAGTCGTTGTCGACCTCGTTCTGCGGGTTGTACATGATCTCGGTGATGATGACTCCACCCTTCTGGACGACGGGTGTGACCCGGCCGAAGTTGGGCGAGGTGCCGCCGCCGTCGCTGACCCGGAAGTCAAAGATGTCGTCACCGACGCTGACGGCACTGGTGTAGCCGGTCAGAGGCGTGTACAGGACGACGCTTCCCTGGCTGAGCAGCGTGTACGGTACGGTGGTGATGACGCCGCCGTTGGGATCGCTGAGGGTTCCGCCCTTGGCGGGCAGGGTCTGGATGGTGTAGCTCAGGATGCCGCTGGGCAGGCCGTCGTCGGTGGCGAGCAGGGTGATCGGGTTGTTGGTGGAGTTCATGAGCACGCCGGTCCGGACGTTCTGGGCCGACGGCGGGTAATTTGTGCCGTTGGCCTGGAGGCCGGGGCTTCCGACGTCAGGTCCGCCGCCGTTTGAGGCGACGGCGTTCTCGAAGGTGGCCAGTGAGAGCCTCCAATTGGTGCCGAGATCGTTGTCCTGGGCGTTGAGCTTGTTGTAGACGAGGAAGATGCTGGCACTGTTGTTGTCGTAGGGCCAGGCGCCGCCGTTGCCGTAGCTGAGGGTGTCGAGCAGGCCGCCGGCGCTGTCGAAGAGGTAGAGCCGCTCGCCCGCGTTGTCGAGGTACGGCATCTGGGCGGTGACGACCTCGGTGACCTTGCCGCCGGTCAGGCCGGCGGTGCTCCACTCGGTGAGGAAGTCGGTGAGCGACCGCCCGCCGGTCTGCTGGCTGCGGGTGATGACCTTGGTCTCGCCCGGCCCGATGGACTTTCCGGTGAGGTTGTTGGTGGACCATCGGCCGGCGTCCCAGACGGTTCCGAGGTTGATGGTGGAAGCGCCGGGGTTATAGATCTCGAGGTATTCCCAGTCGCTGTCGTAGATGCCGTCGTTGTTGAGGTTGCCCGGGTTGTGCATGATTTCGGTGATGACCACGCTGCCGGTGGCCTGCACGTAGATGAACACGTAGGTGTACGTGGAGTAATAGGTACCGTCGAACACGCGGTATCCGAAGTTGAAGTAGCCGGTGATGCCGGCGGCGGGGGTGAAGACGACCTGGTTGCCGTTGCCGAGCAGGGTGTATGGCGTGGATGCAATGACGCCGCCGTTGGGGTCGCTGAGGGTTCCGCCGGAGCCGGTCGTGGGTGACAGGGCTGTGGGCAACAACTCGATGGTGTAGCTCAGGGTGCCGGTGCCGCCGCCGCCGAGGGTCAAGGTCGTCGGACCACCGTTCTGGTTCAGGAAGTAGGCGACGGAGTCGCCCCAGGGTGGGCTGGCGGGGACGGTCGGAGGAGTCGGGATGACCGCCGGGCTGCCTTCATCGGTGTCGGCGGGCCAGCCGAGGGTTTCGGGGGTCCGCCAGGTGCCGTTGGCCCCGGCGACGGAGAGGTACCAGTTGGCGGGGTTGTCGTTGGCGGCGGTCGAGATCTGATCGCCGGCCAGGAAGATGGAACCGCGATCGTTGGTTATCGCCCAGCCATTCGTCCCATTCTCGTAGCGAACCGTGTCGAGCAGGCCGCCGGAGATATCGAAGAGGTACAGCGCATCGCTGACGTTCGTGAACGCGGGTTCGCCGCCGGGGGTGATGGCCAGCACGTTGCCGGCCGAGAGCGGGGACCACTCGGTGATGAATTCGGCGAGGGTCCGGCTGGCGTTGTCGGGCCGGGCGATCACGGCCGTGCCGTTGGCCGGAATGGTCAGCCCGTAGACGTTGAACTCGGTATTCAGCCGGCTGTTGAACAAGGTGTGGAGGGAGACGGCCGATCCGGTGAGGTTCCTGACTTCGAGCCACTCCCAGTCGTTGTCGGCGTTGGCGGGGTAGGTCACGGGCCGGCCGCTGGGGTTGTACATGATCTCGGTGATGACGACCTTCCCGGTGTCCTGGATGAAGATATCGACGATTCCCTGGTTGGAGGTGTTTTGCCCGTCGCTGGCGGTGAATCCGAACTGGAACCAGCCGGTGCTGGTCCCGTTCGGGGTGAAGACCACCTGGTTGCCGTTGTTGATGAGGGTCCCGCCGGAGGTGACATTGGCGCTGTTGCCCGGGTCGGTCAGCGTGCCGGGGAAGGTGAATCCGGTAGACGGTCCGATTCCGCCGGCGTTGGAGCCGATCGTGTAGCTCAGGGGACTGGGGCCGGGGTTCAGGTCGTAGGCTTCCAGGGTGATGGTGATCGGGGTGGTGTTGCCCTGGGTCAGGTGGAGTTTCTGATTCTTGGTGAAGGGCGGGCCGATGATGTCGGCCATGCCTCGCGGCTGAAGTTGATACCATCCTTCGCAGGGCGGCGTGAAATCGTACTGGATCGCGATGCCCACGATGTCGACGTTGCCGACGGGGATCGGCTGGCCGACCATGTCGAGGGCGTTGGTGGCGATACGGACGGTTACGTTCCTGGTTCCGTCGGTGACGGTGTAATTGGTCAGGCCCGCGAAGTTTCCGGTGGTTGTGAAAGACACTCCGTTGAGGCGAACGATCTTGCTCTCGTGGGCTTCGATGTTGTAGGGGCTGGTGGCGAAGTCGGCCGTGGTGACCGGTGTGGGGCCGGGGACGCCGGGCGAGCCGACCTTGATGATGTTCGTGGCCGCCTGACTCGATACATCCAGTTGCGCAAGACAGCTAAAGGAGCCCGTGTATGCCGTGATATCGATGGCGTCGCCCTCGCCGCCGATGGCCAGAATGGCGTCGATGTTGGCGTTGGAGCCGTAGACCGTAATTCCGCCGGTCGAGTCCTGGAGGGTGATGCTCTTGGAGTTCGTGCTGTTGATAAGGTCCGTGGCCGAGGCGACCACGGCGCTATTGATCGTGACCAGAGTGCCGTTGGGCTGGGCCTTGGCCTGAGCGATCGTTCCGGCCTGGGCTGACGGCGCGAACATCGCGACGGCGAGTACGGACAGGATTGCGGTCCATCGTCTCATCTTTCGTCCCTCCATTAAGCGGTTACAGAGTTCATCGGCGCACACGAGAACATTTTGATTCTTGTCGGGAAACGATTGTGGAGTTGTCCTTCCCCTAACCCGTCGGCTTTCCTGGAGCGGGCTCCTCCGCGTCCCGTCCGGGCGCCGACCGAGGCGTTATTATGCCGATGATACGGAGCTGCGCCAAGAAAAAGTTGCTGGTTTTATCGGTTAGAATTTCGTGAAATCGGGTCGTTTGTCGCCGCGGACCCCGGCCCCGTCCGACCAACGCACTCCGCGGCCCGATGCGGCGACCGGCGGCCCTGCCGGCCGGTCGCGAGCGGTTACTGGTGAACGGCCGACCCATGTGTCGGCCGCTGAATGCGAACCGAACCGGCATAACTGCCGTGCCGGAAAGCGGTTCGGCGATCGAAGAGGCTGTGGATTACTCTAAACTCACTGTTTGCGGACAAGAACTCCGTTTACAGTTGAGCATGACTGCTATTGACATCCGGTCACCGAACGGCCGAGTTGGGCTCTGACGTTGATCAGGTCAAAGGAGTTCACCGTGCCGCTGGCATCGTTGTCGGAGCGGAAGTTGGACGAGGTCACCGGTCGGCCCAGTTGGGCTCGGGTGGCGATCAAATCGAAGGAATTCACGGTACTCGTCTCGGATCCGGTGGTCGTAGTCACGTCGCCCCGGAGCACGCGGATGCAGAGCACATCGGAGCAACCGAGGGCGGGGTTTCCGGCGGTGGTGATGCCCGCGAAGCCGACGTAGAGCGGACTGGCATTGGTCGCGCCGCTCAGGGTGATGGTGAGCTGATTCCCGTTGATTGCGAGATTGCCGACCGTTCCGCTGGTCACTTGAACGTCATCATTGGTGTTGCTGAACTGCCGGATCGGGCGATCGAAGGTCACGACGACCTGTGTGGGGCCGTCCTTTCGCGGCTCCGTCGGATGGGCGGCGAAGACGTCGATGTCGAATGTGCCGGCGGTGGTGTGTGTCTTTCGCGAAGCGGCGGCGGTGATCGACGGGGGGTAACGTGTGACGGTGGTCAGCAGATCGACGGTGGAGATCAGGCTGAGGTGGTCGCTGGCCGTGGCGGAGTCGCCGGACAGCGCCGGGGGCGGCGGCGTTCCGGTGGCGGAATTGAAGATCCGCTGGTTGGTGATCCTCCCCTGCAGGGCGACGGAGTAGAGAATGTGGTCGATGATCCGCCCGGACGAGGGATAAGTCACGGGACTGCCGTTATTGGGATCGATGATGGACAGCCGGGTCAGGTGACTCTGGATTCTATTGAGCGGGGCATCGCCGAGCTGGCAGTTGAGGTCGCCGGCATAATAGATCTGGTAGTTGGGGTCGGAAGTGAGCAGCCCGGTGATGACGGCGTCGTCCTCGGTGGCCTGGTTGAGCCGGGTCTGGCCGTCGGTGGTGGTCGAGCCGGACTTGTAATGGGTCGAGAAGACGCGGACATCGGCCGCCCCGTCTGGGGGGGAGTCGATGTCGAGTTCGGCCCAGATGGTCGGTCTTTCAAAGTTGGTCTGGGTCGTGCCCACCTTGCACCAGATGATGCCCGCGCTCTTGATGGGAAACGCGCTGACGACCTGGTTGCGGGGGTTCTCGTAGAACGGCGGGCCGAGGTAGTTGTAGGGGTAGCGGGTGCGGAAATCAGTCAGGAATCGGCTTCGCCCTGTTGAGTTGTTGGCTTCCTGGAACAGGATGATGTCGGGGTCGAGGGCCTGGACGATGCGTTTAAGGGCCTCGAATTCAGCGGTGCCGGGGTCGTTGTAGGTGAGGATGTTCCAGGAGAGGATCCTGACCTGGACGGCGGCTGCGGCCGGGGCGAGCAGGGCCAGCACCAGGCCGCCGGTTAGGATTCGGTTTAATCCGCGGCTCGCTCTCATTTTGTGCCCTCCTCCGGCTTGGATCGGATGTGGGCGGACCGGACTCCGCCGCGAAACGAAACGGCCTGATCCGCCTATGATATCCAGGGCGAACGATCGAGGCCAGAGTTTTTTTGTGAGCCGGCCCCGCGGGGTGTCGGAGAAACTCACAGGCTCATGGGGCATCTTCCGCTCGCAATTAGCCGACGCCTCGGCGGCCGGGCATGCTCTGCGAACCGACTGCCGGAGGGATTTCAATTTCGCCATGTCGGGAAAAAGGCTCTTGCCGACGGCGTGAAAGCGATTTAGGATTCTGGCGAAGAAAGTATCCCGTCGCAGACGGGACGGACATATCGAGGTTGGCGTTCGCCTTAAGGCGCGGGGCGAGGATGTTGAAGCGTTGGTTTCTCGATGATGACGGGATGGTCCGGCCGCCTGCCGCCTACGGCACGATCGCGTTGGCGGTTTTGTTGCTTGGACTGTTCGCGTACCGGGCCTGGACCAAAGGTGAACACCCGACCACCGGCACGTGGATCTGCATGGATTGCGCCAAGCTGGCGGACGTGACGCCGAAAATCGGCGGGGATCTTCCGGCCAAGTGTCCGCATTGCGACAAGGTGTCGCTGGTACCGGCGTATGCGTGCTCGAAGTGCAAGACACCGCAGGTGTTGAACGAGTATCGGGGTCTGAAGCCGCCGACGAAATGCACGAAGTGCGGCGCGGAGGTGTGGTATGGACGCTGACACGAGCCGCGTAACGGCCTCCGATCGGTGCAACGGGCATCGGCGGGGGTTCACGCTGATCGAATTGCTGGTTGTGGTGGCGATCATCGCCCTGCTGGTGAGCATCCTGCTCCCCTCTCTCAAGAGGGCGAGGGACCAGGCGAAGGCGGTGGTGTGCTCGGCCAACCTGGGGCAGATGTGCCGGGCGGAAAGCTCGTACCAGTCGGAGAACAAGGAATGGATCCCGGGCTCGCCGTGGACGACGGGATACTGGTTCCTGACCTCGACCGCCGGAGCGATGTGGAACCCGATTCTGCCGGGTTTCAACCGCCTTTCGGTCAACATGTTCGACTACGTGACGCCGCTGCGGGCTACGATGCTCGGCAGCGGATCGATTTCGCGGGACCGCGGCGACCTGATTATGGAGATGACGCAGGAGCCATTCGCCTGCCCGGTGAGCCAGGAGATTGCCAGCCGGTGGACGGGGAGCACGCTGCCCGGACCGAACTTCATCCGGGCGGTCAGCCAGATGACGATGACGACGATGATGAATCCCGGGCCGCTGATGTACCAGGAGGTTTCCCGAAATCCGAGTCGGTATCCCGGCGCGGGTTTGCCGGGTCACGTGGCCCAGTCGGACGCCTGGGAGATCGCGGTTCCGGCGGGCTACATGCCGCGTCACAACCGGCTGGGGCGGGAGCAGCTTAAGGTCTTTGTCGCGGACGGGCTGCGATTTTTCGATAACACGACCAACAACATCACCTACACGACCGCCACGCGGGACGCCAAGGGCATGACCTGCGCGACGCCGCCGTCCACCGGGGGGACGAGCTACGATTACGGGCGCGAGTACAACCTGGCCCGGTCGTACTCGTACCGTCACGGCAGCAACAATCGGATCAACGCGGGATTTTTCGACGGTCACGTCGAGGGGTTGACGCTGGGGCCCGATCGCACGCAGACGAAATTCACGGGCAAGGCGGTTCACCCGCAGTATTACTACCCGAGCGGGAGCGTGATCAACAACCCGACGGCTCTGCACATGGACACCATCGCGCCGGGCACGGTCCTGCCGTGACGGTCGAGGACCGGAACCTGACATGACTGATCGTGCCGCTTCGAAGCAGGAGCCTGTTGCTGTTGATGGTGAGACACGACACCCGCCCGGCTTTCGGCTTCGGCGCGGTCGGAACTGGTTCTTCATCGGTCTGACCTACGCGTCGTACTATTTCAACCGGTACAACCTGTCGTTCGCCAGCTCGACGCTGTGCAATACCTTCGGGTTCGACAACACCAATTACGGGCAGATCCAGTCCGCGCGCAGCTGGTGCTACGCGCTGGGTCAATTCCTCAACGGTCTGCTGGCGGATCGCGTCGGCGGCCGGATGACGATGGCCATCGGCGGGTACGGCACGGCGGTCATGAATCTGCTGTTCGGGCTCGTTGCCTACCATCAGCTGGCCGGGCCGATGATGACGACGCTGGGCTGGTTCATCGTGATCCGTGGGATTGATGGATACATCCAGGCCTTCGGCGCCCCGGGGATGGTCAAGATGAACACCGCGTGGTTCGCCCGCTCCGAGCGGGGGAGATTCGCGGGCATCTTCGGCCTGATGATCAACCTGGGGCGTTACATCAACAACACGGTCAGCCCGATCCTGCTGGCCGGTTTTACGATCTGGAATTACCACTCTCCTCAAGGCATGTGGCAACTGGTGTTCTTTGTGCCCGCGGGCTTCATCGTGGTGACGACCACGCTGATGCTTCTGCTGACCAAGAACACGCCGGAGGAGGCCGGTTACGCCGGTGCGGTCCGGCACAACGACGGCGCGGGCGATGACGCCAGCCCCTTGCCGCTGGGGCTGGTGTTCCGGACGATCATGTCCAACAAGTTCGCCTGGCTGACGGCCTGGGCCTACTTTTGCACGGGAGTCGTTCGCTACGGCGTGGACGACTGGTTCCCCAAGTACTTCGAGGAGGCCCAGGGGATCGATCTGAGATCAGGGGTTTTTCAGGCCGTGGCGTTCATGATTCCGACGGTGGCGACGCTCGGCTCGATTGCCTCGGGTTACGCTTCGGATCTGCTGTTCAAGGGACGGCGGGCGCCGGTGGCCGCGTTTCTCTATTTTGCCGAGACGGCCATCATTCTGGTCGGTACCCAGCTCTCATCGCTGAGCGGGGTATCGGTGGCCCTGATCCTGGTCGCGTTCACCTGTAACGCGACCCACTCGATTCTGGGGACGGCGGCGGCGATGGACATCGGCGGGCGAAAGATGGCCGGTTTCGCGGCCGGCTTCATCGACTCCTGGCAATACATCGGGGCCGGCCTGGCAGGAATTGGCTTCGGGGCGCTGATCGACGCCTACGGCTGGGGTGCGTGGTTGTACGGTATGGCCGGTTTCGGCGTGCTGGGCGGCGTGCTGATGATCATCATGACGGTGCTGGAGAACCGGGCGTCCGGCGTGCTTCAATCGGGCTGGAATACGCCGGGCCGAGAAGGGCGCTGATTGCCGGGGCGGCCTGTGAGTTCCTGCGCTGTCGAGAGGCAAACCCATCGCGCGGAACGGGTTAGTACGACAGCGCTATTGTGGCTCAAGATTTATGGGCGGTCCAGCCGATGGGTTTTCTGGCGGTGATTTCGGGAGCGCGCTCTCCTGGGCCGAATATCAGGAGACCCAACATGACTGCGGATCAGATACGATCGCTGCAGCCGGCCTTGGCTGCGCTGCTGCTTCGGTTTCGTGGATGTTTTCAGACGGAAAGGACGTTTGGCCACTGGCAAAGATATCTGCTGGGGCTGATGGCGGACCTGAAGCGCAAGAGCATCGAGCCGATTGCCCTGGCGGCCGGGGTGGCGGTTCGGACCTTGCAGGAGTTCCTGGCATTTTTCGCGTGGGACCACGAGCGTGTAGACCAACAGTTACAGCGGCTGGTAATGGACGAACACGGTTGCGAGGCGGGGATCGGGGTACTCGACGCTTCGGGCCACGTGAAGCAGGGCAACAAGACGCCCGGGGTTCAGCACCAGTGGTGTGGCGAAGTCGGCAAGCAGGCAAACTGTGTGATGGGTCAACACCTGCTGTACACCGACAACGACCTGCAGAATCCGTTCACTTGTATGCTGGCCAGCGATCTCTACCTGCCCAAAGTGTGGGCCGAGGATCGCGAGCGTTGCCGGGCAGCCAAGATTCCCGATGATCTGGGTTACCGCGCCAAGTGGCGGATCGGCGTGGACCAGGTCGAATCCGCGATCGGCAACGGAGTGCGTTTTGCGTGGATGACGTTCGACGAGGATTACGGGAAGATCCCGGAATTCTGGTTCGAGATGGATCGGCTCGGTCAGCGGTCCATCGGCGAGGTCCCGTCGAATTTCTTTTGTTGGCCGACGTGGCCCCGCTGGCGATCGCCACAGGCGGCTCATGCATCCAAGCGGGCAGACAATGTGTGCCGGTTCAGTCCCGTGTTCCGGGATCAGCAATGGAAGCGATTCCATATCAAGGACACTACACGTGGCCCGATGATCTGGGAGGTCAAGGCGGCCCAGGTTCACCTGGTAGACAGCTCGACGAAGCCGTCGCGACCGACAGACCGGCAATACTGGCTGATCGTGGCCCGAAACGTGGACACGAAGGAGTACAAGTACTTCGCGAGTAACGCCTCGAAGAAAACGAGGCTGGACGAGATGCTGCGGGCGGCGTTCGCTCGCTGGCACGTGGAGAAGTGGTTCGAGCGGGCCAAGCAGGAGACGGGCTTCGGGGCGTTCGAGGTGCGAACGTATCAGAGCCTGATCCGCCACTGGCTGTGTAGTCGGATGGCGATGTATTTCCTGGCCGAACAAACCGAGCGGCTTCGGGGGGAAAAATCCGCGGATCACGCTGGAGCAAGTGGCGGAGGCTGCGAACGGCTTGGCGAGCAAGATCTGGAATCGGTACTGGCATTCGTGGGCTGAACTGATCGAGCGGTGCGAGTACTACCAGTGGCGGAACGCGGCCTCATACGAAAGCCGCCGCCGAAAGGCGGAGAGAAGGAAGACAGGGTAGCGCTGTCGTATTAGCCCGCCGTGAACACACGGCGGGTCTCTGTAGGTTTCTGCGGGTCTCCGTGGGTTTCTGCGGGTCTTTGTGCGGCCCGGCAAGGTGACATCGATCGACCCCCCCCCGGGGGTTTCTGAATGGTGCGCGCTTCAATGAACTGGAGACCGTGATGCGTATTTCGACGATCATTTGTATGGCCGTTTTTTTCTCAATCATTGTGACTTCGGCTGTTTCGGCCGAGCCGATCACCACCGGATCGCTGGTTCGCGAGATGATCGACCTTCGGCGGTTCGCGGAGTTCCCGAGCCCGGCCTACAAGACGGTGCAGTTCTCGTCCTACGATCGCCGCAGCAGCATACCCGGCGGGCCGGAGTGGTTCGCCAACTCAGACGGCTTCGGGCGCGAACCGGTCCCCAACTTCGAGGCGGTCATCAAGGAGGCCCCGGAGAACGGTCAGGGCGAGGGCGAATACCTGATCTGCGACGTGAAAGGCCCCGGGGCCGTCGTGCGCGTATGGACCGCGCGGATCATAGGCCGGATCCGGCTGTACCTCGACGGCTCGGACACGCCGGTGTACGACGGCGACGCGACGGAGTTTCTGCAGAAGACGTGGCACGGCTGGGCCAAGGCGGCCGGCATCGACGAAACGGTGCTCGAAAACACCTTCCGCCAGCGCGACGCGGGGTACTACCCGATCCCGTTCGCCAGGGGCTGCAGAATGGTCTTCGTCGGCAGTCATCGCCACGTGCACTTCTACCAGGTGCAGGTCCGGCTGTACGAGCCGAGCGCCCAGGTGGCGACCTTCACCCCGGCCGATCTGAAAACCTACAAGGCCGACATCGAGCACGCCGCCAGGGTGCTGGCCGACCCCGACGGACAGTGGCCCCGTGATGCCGCGGCGAGGGAAGTCGCCGTCGACGCATCCGTGCCGCCGGGCAAGACCGTCGAGCTGTCTAAACTCGAAGGCCCCGGCACGATCGAACAGCTCACGCTCAAGGCGACCGGCGAGCGGATCGACGGCGTGCTTCGCCAGACCGTCCTGCGGGTCGTGTGCGACGACTATCCGCGGGCCCAGGTGGAAAGCCCGATCGGGGACTTTTTCGGTGCCGCTCCGGGCATCAACCCGCTGGTGAGCCTGCCGTTCACCGTCAGGCCCGACGGCGCGATGACCAGCCGCTTCGTCATGCCCTTCAAGAACAATATCCGCGTCCTGGCCGACAACCGCGGCGACCAGGATGTGAAGATCGCCGGCTCGCTGCGGACCGCGAAGTACGCCTGGAACGACGACACGTCCATGTATTTCTTTGGCCGATGGCGGGCCGACCACAATCTCGTCGCCTGCCACGACAACGTCCAGGACGTGCCCTACCTGATCGCCCGCGGCAAGGGTGTCTTCGTCGGCGCGGGGGCGTACCTGCTCAACCCGAACACCATCCCCAGCTCCGGCGGCAACTGGTGGGGCGAGGGCGACGAGAAGGTGTTCGTCGACGACGATGTTCAGCCGTCGACCTTCGGCACCGGCTCCGAGGACTACTTCAACTACGCCTGGTCGTCGTCGGACATCTTCCAGTTCCCGTACTGCGGCCAGCCGCGCAACGACGGGCCGGCCAACCACGGTTTCGTCACCAACCACCGGTGGCAGATCGTCGACGCCATGCCGTTCAGAGAGTCGTTCGCCTTCTATATGGAACTGTACCCGCACGGCACGGTGCCGGGCTTCTCGTATTGCCGCACCGCGTACCACTACGCCCGCCCGGGGATGATGGACGACATTCTGCCGATCGCGCCGGAGGATCTGCGGCGCCTGGAGTTGCCCGACGGCTGGATGCCCGAGGCCGCCGGCCGGGTGAAGGGCGTCACCTTCCACCAGGCCGAGGATCTCGCCGGGCAACTGTTCCCGACGTTGCGCAAGGACCGCTTCTACGCCGGCGGGCGGCTGTTTGTCTGGCAGCCGAAGAACAAGGGCGACGAGCTGACCCTCAAGCTGCCCGTGCCGGAGGACGGCAACTACCATGTTCACATCGTCGCCGGCCTGGACGATCGGTCCGGGACCGCGAGTGTGACGCTCGACGGCAAGGACGTCGGCCTCGGCACGCTCGATCTGTACGTGCCTTACCGCACGCTGCTGCGCGATCGGACCAGCCAGCCGGTGCAACTTGCCGGGGGCAATCACAAGCTGGTGTTCCGTTACGAGGGCCCGTCGCCCGCCGGCCCGGATGTGAAGCAGCCGGTCATCGGCCTGGATTTCCTCTGGGTGCAGCAGAAGAAGTGACCACCGAGGCGGGAACTGTGGTCGGAAGAAGGGTCGGGAGCGCCCGGAGCGGCCGCGGAGGTGAATCGAAGAACATGGCCACTCGTAAACCATCTATTCATTAGAGGTGTGACATGAACAAGAGTCCGAAGCGTACAGCGTCACGTCGCGACTTCCTGAAGACCTCCGGCCGAGCCGCCGCTGTATCAGCCCTCGCGGGCGTGGCCATCCCGAAAGTCCACGCCGCCCAGGAGGCCGACACGATCCAGTTGGCCCTGGTCGGCTGCGGCGGACGTGGCACGGGCGCCGTGGCCAATGCGCTCTCCACGAAGAGCGGCCCGACCGAGCTGGTGGCCGTGGCCGATGTGTTCGACCATCAGCTTCAGTCCAGCCTCGGAAAACTCTCCCCACGGTTCGGCAAGCAGATCGACGTTCCGAAAGACCGCCAGTTCGTTGGCTTCGACGCATATAAAAAGGCCATTGACTGCCTGGACGGATCGGGTGTGGTGATCCTGGCTACGCCTCCAGGCTTCAGGCCGCTCCACCTCGAGTACGCGGTCGGCAGGGGCTGCAACGTATTCATGGAGAAGTCGTTCGCCGTCGACGGCCCGGGGATTCGTCGTGTCCTCAAGGCCGGTGAGGAGGCGACGAAGAAGAATCTTAAGATCGCCGGCGGCTTGATGAGCCGCCATTACACGCCGCTGGCGGAGGCCGTGGGCCGAATCCACGAAGGCATCGTCGGCGATGTCATTACCTGTTGGGCCTACCGCAAACATGGGCCCGTGGGCTTCAAGCCGAAGACGGCGGACATGAGCGACATGGCCCACCAGATCCAGAATTATCACAACTTCAACTGGCTGGGCGGCAGTTTCATCCTGGATTGGCTGATTCACAACCTCGACGTGTGCTGCTGGGTCAAGGACGCCTGGCCGGTATCCGCCCAGGGGCAGGGTGGACGGCAGGCGCGCACCGAACCGGATCAGATGTTCGACCACTATGCCGTCGAATACTCGTTCGCCGATGGGACGCGGATGTTCGCCCAGGGCCGGCACATGGCTGATTGTTGGAAGTTCTGGGGCAGCGTCATTCACGGAGCCAAGGGCGCCGCGGTGCTGGGCGAAGGGATTCCCGATCCGCTCATCTACAAGGGGCACAAGAGTGCCGAGGAAAGCATCATCTGGCGGTACAAGAGTGAGAAGGTCGATCCGTACCAACTCGAGCACGATCGACTCTTCGAAGCGATCCGGCAGAACAAGCCGTACAACGAGACGAAGCGTTCCGCCCATGCTTCGCTGGTAGGCATCCTTGGCCGCATGGCCGCCGAATCGGGTCAGGAGATCACCTGGGACCAGGCCCTTGCGTCAGATCTCGTCCTCGCCCCGGGATTGGAGGACCTCACGATGGACTCCGCACCTCCGGTCGTGCCTGATGCGCAGGGTCGCTACCCGGTGGCGATGCCGGGGCACTCCAAGGTGCTTTGAGCGGCGTTCGGCCCGTTACGGCTTCTTTACCGGGGCGTCCTCCATCGTTGCGTGAGCCTGCCGGCCGCTCCGAACCGCGCGGATTCAAGGAACCGGCGGGCCTGAGTGGCCCTGCGTCAAATCACAACATCGACCCTGTCATTTCATCTCGTAATCGGATGGTTTGACGCCCTTCCTGTGGCCTCCGTAACCGAACGGCGACGGGTTGTATCGACCCACGATATCCACGTTGGCCCTCGGTGGAATCCTCTCCTCCATACCGAGGCACCAGTAGGCGGCGTTGACCAGCAGGCGGCGCAGGTCCTCGCTCTCCAGGTCGGTCGCGGCCCCCATCGTGGTCGTGAAGACACGGCCGGTCCGACCTTTGTCGGCCTGGTATGTCTTGATCCAAACAATGGGCATCATCGGGTCGTTCTGTTTGCCCGATACCGGTTTGTCCGTGGGCTTCATGCCCTCCAGAACCTGGCCCAGGACCAGGGCCTTGCTGTCGTCGGGCAAGGGCAGCCGCACGGTGTAGACGTCGGTGGGCCCCCAGATGTCCCGGCAGCCTCGCACGATCGGATGGTCCTTCATCCCCAGCGCGATGACGCCGCGGGAACTCTGCTTGCCATGCTGGCCATGGTGATTGATCCAGGTCTCGCCGAGTATCCGGCGACCGAACCCGCCAGCCCAGCCCTCCTTCTTGCTGTCAAAGCTGTACCGATCGTAGGTCTTGCCCTGTGCAATGTTGAACGCGTGCGTTGCCGTCCGCATCCCGAGGATCGGCTTGCCCGATGCGACGTACGCATCGATGTGCTTCATCTGCTCGTCGGGCAAGTCGCGGAAGCGCGTGGCGATGATCATCACGTCGGCTGTCTTGAGCACCTCAAGCCCGGGGATGTTGTCCCGGACCTGGGGATCGATCGTCCCGGTCTTGGGGTCCACCGCGAAGAGCACCGTGCACTTGAAGCCGTGGTGCCGGGCGAGGATCTTGCCCAGTTGCGGAAGAGCCTCTTCTGAGCGGTACTCCTCATCGCCCGAAACAAGAACGACGTGCTTGCCCCTGCCCGGGCCGTCGTGGCCATCGTAAGTGACCCACGGATCGGCGGCCCCGGCCGGCTTGAATGGTGTGAAGGCCGCCGCGATCGACATAACCGTCCAGATCAAGCCTCGTCTCATGGCCGGCATCTCCTTTCCCAGCCGAACGCATCCGCTCCGAACATGGGTCTCGTTGCGCAGCTTTGTGCACGACAGATTCCAGAAAGCATAGCCGGACAGCCGATCTCTGTCGAACGACCCGCTCTCGTGTGCCACGAGCATTCCCGCCCGGCCTGCCCACCTCTTCCATGGCCCGCTTGTCAATGATATGCCCAATCTCCTCGATTGGGTTTTGACCCGTGAACGGTTACGGCAGTTTTCCTGCCGTTAAACTCGGCGGAACAGGGTCATCGATATACAACTCGTTGACACCGCCTGACACCGATCGCGATGGGGACTCCCAGATAACGAGCACCGTAAAAGCAGCAGGAGCGGCCATTTATGACCGCTCCCGGCATCTCGTGGCGGCATCCGCCGCCTCATACCCCCAACGGGATTTGAACCCGTGTCTTCAGGATGAGAACCTGATATCCTGGGCCACTAGACGATGGGGGCCGCGAAGTTCAGTAGATTAAGATAGTCGGGACGACTTGCGAGGTCAACCCGCTCCGTCTGTCGTGGCGCAAGCCACTTCGCGTCCCCTTGTGGTCTGTGGCTTCCGGGGGGCGGAGCGGCCGGTTCGGTTGACATCGCTACTCATGCGATTCCGCGAAACAATTCGTAGCGGGCGGCACCCCTGTCGGCCGGGGCATGATGGCTTTTTCCGTCAAAAAACGCTCGACACGCCTGCCTGCCTGCCGGCCGGCAGGCAGGGGAGTCGGCCGCTACCGTCGTAGCGCTGTCATGTTAGTGAACCTGGATTTGCCGCTGATCCTTCCATATGTTGGCGGGCATGTCCAGTCGAACAGCGGTGGTCATCGGGGCGGGGCCGGCCGGCCTGACCGCGGCGGTTGAACTGCTGCGGTGGACGGACATCCGGCCTGTTGTCCTGGAACAGGGCGCTCAAATGGGCGGCTTGTCCCAGACGGTGAATCACCGCGGCAACCGGATGGACATCGGCGGCCACCGCTTCTTCACCAAGTCCGACCGGGTTCTCAAATGGTGGCTTGAGCAACTCCCTCTTCGGGGTGCTCCCGGCTTGTCCTGCGGGCTGGAAACCGGTTCGATGGGACCGGATGACGGGCCCGATCCCGACCGGACCGACCGGGTGATGCTCGTCCGTTCGCGCAAGTCCCGCATCTATTGGCGGCGGCGGTTGTTCGATTATCCCCTGAGCCTGTCTATCGACACGATGCGCAAGATGGGGCTCGGGCGCCTGTCCCTGGCCGCCAGCAGTTACATGCGCTCCGCGTTGTTTCCGATCCGGCCGGAGACGAACCTCGAGGCGTTCCTGATCAACCGCTTCGGCCGGGAACTCTACCGGACTTTCTTTCGGGATTACACCGAGAAGGTCTGGGGAGTGCCCTGCAGTGAGATTCCGGCGGAGTGGGGCGCGCAACGGATCAAGGGTCTGTCCATCAGCAGGGCCATCCTGCACGCCCTGTCCGCGTGGCGACGCAACGAGGCGGATCTGGAACAGAAGGACACGGAGACCTCGCTGATCGAACGTTTTCTGTATCCCAAGTTCGGCCCGGGGCAGATGTGGGAGTGTGCCGCGGAGGAGGTCCGCCGGAGGGGGGGGCAGATTCTGACCGACCACGAAGTCGTGGGGTTGCGCCTCGAAGGGGACCGAATCGTCGAGGTGCGCGCGACCCGAAAACCCGGGGGCGAGCTCGTCGGGCTGCCTTGCGACCTGGTTTTCTCCTCGATGGCCGTCAGGGATTTGTTCGGCGCGTTTGGCGACGCGGCACCCGCCTGCTGCCGTGACACGGCCGCGGGGCTTGCCTACCGGGACTTCCTCACCGTCGGTCTGTTCATGGATGACCTCAGGCTCCGCGACCAGTCCGGTGCCGGTATTCAAGATAACTGGATTTACATCCAGGATCCGGACGTCCTCGTCGGCCGGCTCCAGATCTTCAACAACTGGAGCCCTTATCTTGTGGCCGACCCGTCGAAGACCTGGCTTGGCCTCGAGTACTTCTGCAATGAGGGTGACGGGCTCTGGACCCGGCGCGACGACGAGTTGATCGCACTGGGGGCGGGCGAGCTGGACAAGATCGGCGTGATCGACCGGCGGCGCGTGCTCGACGGCTGCGTCGTGCGAATGAAGAAGGCCTACCCGGCCTACTTCGGCACGTATGCCCGCTTTGCCGAGCTGCGCCGGTACCTCGACCGGCTGGAGAACCTGTATTGCCTGGGTCGCAACGGTCAGCATCGCTACAACAACCAGGACCACTCGATGCTGACCGCCATGATCGCCGTGGACAACCTGGTCAGCGGCAGGGAAGACAAATCCAACATCTGGGACGTGAACATCGAGGAGCAGTACCACGAAGCGGGCGGCAGTCAGGCCGCGACACGTGCTCCATGAAACGCCGCCGCCCGAATCCCGCTACTGAAGATGATCCAGCGAGGCGATCAGGCGATCCACGTCCTCGTCGGTGTGGTCGGCGCAGAGACTGAGGCGAATGCGCGAGCGACCCGTGGGGACCGTGGGCGGTCGGATGGCAGGGGCGAGGAGGCCGTCGGCCTCCAGACGGGCCGCGACGGCCAAGGCCCGCTCGGCGGAACCGACGACGATCGGAACGATCTGACTCTGCGAGCCGGCCGGATCGAAGCCGCGCTCGGCCAAGGCCGTCCGAAGGCGTTGCGCCAGGGCCAGCACGTGCTCCCGTCGATGCGGTTCCCGTTCGACGATGTCCAGCGCGGTGATGGCTGCGGCGCAGGCCGGCGGCGGCAACGCGGTGGTGTAGATAAACGCGCCGGCGGTGTTGATGACCCAGTCGATCACCTCCCGCGCCCCGGCCAGGAAACCGCCGATCCCGCCCAGCGCCTTGCTCAATGTGCCGACGGTCAGGTCGATCCCGCCCTCGACCTCTTGCAGCTCGGCCACCCCGCGACCGCCCGGGCCCACGACACCGGTCGCGTGCGCCTCGTCGATCACCAGAAGGGCCTCATGCCTTTTCTTGAGTTCCACCAGCCGAGGCAGGTCTGCCAGGTCCCCGTCCATGCTGAACAGCGAGTCGGTCACGATGACGCGGCGACGGGCCGAGGCCGTGCGTTCGAGCAGCCGCTGAAGTCTGCCGTAGTCCCGATGGGGGAAGACGCGCACGACCGCGCCGCTGCCTCTGGCGGCGTCGATAATGCTGGCATGGTTGAGCTTGTCCAGGAAAACAACGTCGCCCTTGCCGGCCAGCGCGCGGACCGCGGCCAGGTTCGCCTGATAGCCTGTCGAGCAGACCAGGGCGGCCGCGGTGTGCTTGAAAGCCGCCAGCTTCTCCTCGAGTTGCCGGTGCGGCGTCATCGTGCCGGCGATCAGCCGCGACGCCCCCGCTCCCCAGCCCCATTGTCGGGTGGCCTCGATCGCCGCTTCCCTGATCCGGGGATCGTTCGCCAGGCCGAGGTAGTTGTTGCTGCAGAAGCAGACGAGCCGCCGCCCGGAAACGGTGACGTGGGCGCCCTGGGGCGACTCGACGATGCGCAATACGCGCCGCAGGCCGCGCTCTTCCAGCTCCGCCAGGCGTCCGGGCCAGTCGTAGGGGTCAAGCTGAGTCATGGGGCGCGATTCGTGGACTGCGAGTCGGTCTCGTTTGATTGGAGGCGTTTGGCGGCCTCGGTAAGCCGGCCCGGTGGAATGATCTGCCGGGTCGGCACGCGGTCCTCCTTTTTTTCCCCGACCGTAGGGCTTGCGGCAGGGTCTCGCATGAAGGGCGGCAATTTGCCTCCGCAGCAACCGCAACTCCCGCCTCCGCCTCTCCGCCGCGTCCGGCGAATCACCAGAAACAGATACCCCGCCGCCGCAAGGACGATCAGACTGACGCCGATGAACTGAGTGATATCTGCCACCATCTCTCTATTGTTCGAGCATCGTCAGGCCGAGGCAAGCCCGATGGTCAGATCTTCAGCGGATCGGTGAAAAGCAGGTGATACACGTCGTCGGCTCCGATGCGACGCACCCGGGTGTCGATCGGCTCGCGCACCTCCCGCATCCGTGCGGCCCCGAGCCCGCCTAGGGCCGCAACCGCCCGCGATCCGCCGATCAACCGGCGGGAGACGAAAACCAGCGATTCATCCGCCAACCCCGCTTCGTGGAATGCCCCCAGTGTTCGTCCGCCACCCTCGACCATCACATTGGTCATCCGTCGCCGGCCGAGTTCGTCCAGCAGATCGCCCAGGTCGAGCCCGCCTTTTCGATTTCGGCCCAGGCCGACCAGTTCGACGTTCGCCCGGCGCAGACCTGCCGCCTTGTGTTTTTTCAAGGTTACCTTATCCGCGACGACCATGGTGGGCCATTGGCCGGCGGTTCGGACGAGTTGCGCCGCCATCGGAACCCGGAGGTCCGGATCGATCACCACGCGGGAAGCGATGCGACGCGGCTTGCCCGACCGGCAGGTCAGCATGGGATCATCGGCGATGACCGTGTTCACACCCACGATGATGGCATCCACCCGCCCGCGCACCCGATGGGCATACTCCCGCGAGCTATGGCTGCTGATCCATTTGGACTCCCCCGTGCGGGTGGCGATTCTGCCGTCAAGACTCTGGGCCCACTTGAGAATGACCCAAGGCCGGCCGGCACGTTGCAGCTTCAAATACGGCGCGTTCAACCGGACGGCATCGTGTTCCAGCAAGCCAACCCTCAACGGGATACCCGCGGCTCGAAGTTTCCGAAAACCTTTGCCCTTGACCATTGGAAACGGGTCGCGCATGGCCGCGATGACCAGTTTAACACCCGCGGCGATCAGGGCATCGGTGCAGGGACCGGTCTTGCCGAAATGGCAGCAGGGCTCCAAAGTCACATAACAGGTGGCGCCGCGGGCCGCCGATCCTGCCTCGTGCAGTGCGTTCACCTCCGCGTGCGGTCCCCCGTATTGCCGGTGGCAGCCTTCGCCGACGATGCGCCGGCCACGAACGATCACGCATCCGACCATCGGGTTCGGCTCGACCGCTCCCTGGCCGCGGGCCGCCAAGGCCAGCGCCCGGCGCATAAAGACTTCATCCTGAGAGGTGAACCGATCCGCCATGATGGGAGAGGGTATCCAGACGACCGCGGGCCGGCAACGTCGGTCGAGCCGGGGGGCTTCAGGTCAACTGGCGGAAGGGGTGGTTTCCGTCTCCGCGCGGGCGGCCTTCTCGGCCTTGTGGTCCCACCAGAAGTTAAGCAGCAACAGGCTCACCCCGGCCACAAGCAGCGCGTCGGCGATGTTGAACACCCAAGGCCAGATCTCGACCTCGTAGCCGCGGATGGTGAAGCGAGGTTCCATCTTGATGAAGTCCCGCACCACGCCTTGCCGGTGAATCCGGGGTTCGCTGTGGGCCTGGATCGTCCGTCTGGGTTCACCGCCGTCGGGCCAGACACCGATCACGACGCCCCGTTCATTTTGTTCGATCACCTTGCAGACTTCGGTGTATGTTCGTCCGGCGGCCGTATACCGCACCACATCGGCGATCATGAACGTCCGGTCATACAGGTTGCCCAGGGCGCCGGCCAGCACAAACGCCAGGGCCACATGCAGACTGCGGCGATCCCGCGTGCTGTGAATGAACAGAAAGAACACGAATAGCAGGGCGACCAGGGAGGCGACGATGAACAGCGGGGTCAGGCCCTTGCCCAGGCCGAACAGCGCCCCCGTGTTCAGCGATCTTCGAAAAGCCATGACCTGTGGAATGATCACCCACCCGCCCCGCGACGGGTCGGGATCGAGCTGCGTAAATGCCCAGTGCTTGCTCCAGAGATCCAGCACCAGTGTCATGGCCGCCACCGGCCAGAGCCTCAGGTGCGACCGGAGATCCCAGCGGGCCGATAATGCCTCGCTGTTTACCGATACCGTGGTTCCCCGATTTGAAGTCTTTGTCGTGTCGGTCATGGAGACTGGTGTATCGCAGGAGAAATATCCCGAGGCAGGCGGGCACGCCCCGCAACCCTCGACGCGTCGATCATCACGCGAGACCCAATTCGCGCTTGCGGGCATACTCGATGCAATACTTCGCCCAGGGCTTGGCCCGCAGCCTGGCTTTCGTGATCGCCTTGCCCGTCGCGACACAGATTCCGAAGGTGCCGTCTTTGATCCGATCCATGGCCTCGCTGATTTCGCGCAGCAGGCCGCGTTCGTTTTCGATCAGGCCAAGGGTCAATTCCTGTTCCCAGGTATCACTTCCGAGATCGGCCATGTGGATGGGCATCGACGATGAGCCGCCGCCCTGGTTCCCGAACCGGATGGCATCGTTCTCGAGATGCGCGACATCGCTGATCAACTGGCTCCGCTTGGCCAGGAGCATCTGCCGGAATTCCTCCAGTTCCGCCGGAGTCAACCGGCTTCGCTCTATTTTGATCGGCTCGAAATCAT
>DATIKE010000328.1:0-8558 GCA_035477895.1 Phycisphaerae bacterium | reverse complement strand
CGACGCCATCATCGAGCAGGTGCGGAGCGTCGAAGGGTTCGGAAACGTCAGGTGCATGGATGTCGACGAAGCCCGAGAGAAGGGCTTGATCCGAACGATCGGCCGGGAGATCGACGAGGCCTTCCTGAAGCAGGTGGACGCGACCTGCCTCTCTCCGGAGGTATCGCGCGAGCAGGGCAGGCGCCTGAAGATCGTGTACACCCCGTTGCACGGGACCGGCGGGACGCTGATCCCGGAGGCGCTGAAGCGGCGCGGGTTCGAACGGGTGCTGGTCGTTCCCGAGCAGGCGAAGGGCGACGGGAACTTTCCGACCACGAAGTATCCGAATCCGGAAGAGGGGGCGGCGCTCACGCTGGGCATCGATCTGGCGAAGCGCGAGGGGGCGGACCTGGTGATTGCGACGGACCCGGACGCGGACCGCATGGGGATCGCGGTGCGCCAACCTGACGGCCGGTTCGTGCTGATGACCGGAAACCAGATCGCGGCCCTGCTGACGTATTACATCTGCGAGACGATGACGCGGCGGGGGCGGTTCCCGGGCAACGCGGTGCTGATCACCACGATCGTCTCCGGCGACATGATGAAGAACATCGCCCGCGCGTACGGCGCGGAGGTGATCGAGGTGCTGACCGGCTTCAAGTGGATCGGGCAGAAGGTCTCGCAGTTCGAGGCCCTCGCTCGTGCCGGCCAGCCGAGCAAGACGTACATCTTCGGAGCAGAAGAGAGCTACGGGTACATGCCGGCGGCCTTCGTCCGCGACAAGGATGCGGTGACCGCCGCGGCCTGCATTGCGGACCTGGCGGCGGTCGCGGCGGCCGAGGGGCGTACGCTGTACGACCTGCTGCAGGAGCTGTTCAAGCGATTCGGGTATTACCAGGAGGGGGCCAAGAGCATCACCCTGCCGGGCAAGGACGGATCGGACAAGATCAAGGCCGTGATGGAGGCATTGAGAACCTCACCGCCGAGGATGATCGGGGGTATCGAGGTGGTGACGGTGGCGGACATGAAGACCGGCCAGGCGCGCGACCTGCACACCGGGCGGGTCGTCGGGCAGTACGACCTGCCGGCCAGTAATGTGATTTTGCTGACGCTGGCCGACGGGACCAAGGTGATCGCCCGGCCGAGCGGCACCGAGCCGAAGATCAAGTTTTACATGATTACACAGCGGTCGGCGGATGACTTGAACCAAGCGCGGCTGGAGGCGACGGCCCTGTTTGAGGCGATCGGAACGGATGTCGCGCAGCGCGTGTGGCAAGAGCTTGCGCCAGGCGCTGCGGAAAGCGAAGCTCATGTGAGGTAAGAGGTGGTGTTCGAGGATCAGTCGCAGATCGATGAGCGGATGATGCGTCTGGCGCTGCGCGAGGCGGAGGCGGCGCTGGAGACCGGTGACGTGCCGGTGGGCGTGGTGATGGTCCATGAAGGACAGATCATAGGCCGGGGGCGCAACCAGCGCGAGTTGCTGCAGGACCCGACGGCCCACGCGGAGATGATCGCCATCACCGCGGCGGCCGAGGCCCTGCACTGCTGGCGGCTGACCGGCTGCACGCTTTACGTCACGCTCGAGCCGTGCACGATGTGTGCCGGCGCGGTCGTCAACGCCCGGATCGACCGGGTGGTCTTCGGCGCGACCGACCTCAAGGCCGGCGCCTGCGGATCGGTGTATAACGTCGTCGAGGACGCGCGGCTCAACCATCGCGTCCGGCTTACTTCGGGTGTTTTAGCACAGGAGTGCGGCGACCTGCTCCGGGACTTCTTCGCCCAACAACGGGCGATGGGCAAGAAGTAGCCACACGATCCTCCCCGGGGTATAAACAACGCTCGATGATCACCCGACGAACACTGCTCGAAAACGGATTGGTGACGGCGGGAGCCGCCCTGACGTGTTCCCGAATCTTCCAGGGACTCTCCCGCGCCGAGGCGCTCGCAAGTCCCGAGGGCTCGCCCCTGGTTCCTCGTTCCAACCCGCCCGCGCGTCATCTGGTAGTTGCCTCCGTAGGCCATCTTCCGGTCGAACAACAGACGGCCCTTTGCGTGATGCAAGGCTTGGTCAACCGCACCCAGCCACGCCTGTTCCTCGTTTTCGACACGGAGGACGCCCACTGGCTTCACTGGCTTCGTGAGCGCGGAGACATAGAGACCACTGAATGGCTCGGCGCGTACGACGCGCTGAGTCGCTTCCGAGACCAGGTCAAGGGCTGCATCGTGACCGATCCGGCGGTGCCGGCCACCACGAACGTCGGCACCCTCCTCGCGGGCCTGACCGACTCCATAGTCGTTTCGCCGGAATTACTTGACGTGTTCCGCCTGCCCATCAGGGAAGACCTCCGCGGGCGCGGGCGCTCCGACATCGACATCTACCGCTGGGCATACAACCAGTTTTTTGCGTCGGCCCATCCGTCGGTTCTTGCTCACCTCAACCCCTTCAGCTCACGACTCCGTGACTACATGGCCCAGTTCCGGGTATTCACGTTCTGGTTGTCCGGGAGAGATGATGCCCAGGGCAAAGAGGAGATCGAGTTCGCCCGGGAACTCTTCGCACGGGTCGGGCCGAACGTTCCCGTGCTCGGATGGTGGGGTGCCCACGGGCAGGGGCCACAGCCGGGCATCCGCGAGAAAAACGGCGCCGAGCTGGCCAGCGAGTACGGCCTGCTCACGGTGTGCATGGCCTGGGACGGCTACTGCGAGGGCACCTCCAACCTGAGCGTTCATTCCGGGACCAAGGCGACTTTTTGCCAGAAGCCGGCCCCGCCCCGGCCACAACTCGAGGACAAGGTCTACTATGCGTTTCTTCGCACCGACGGAGACGGCACGAACTTCTGGAGACAGGAGTTTCTGAAACGGTGGTGGGATCCGCAGCGCGGAAGCATTCCCATGTGCTGGCCCATCGGTCCGCTGACGTCGGACTTCATCCCGGACATCATGGACTACTACTATCGAACCGCGTCTGCCGATGACTGCTTTATGGCGGCCGTATCCGGTCTCGGATACATCCACGAGGAGCTCTACGGAGCGAAACTATCGTCCGAGGCCCGAAAGGCGGGCTTCGATCGATTCCTGCAACTCACCAGTGAATACATGAGGCGGATGGACCTGCACGCCATCCACACCTACCAGACCAGCTCAGACGAACTGATTCGACGGTACGCGCACGCTCGGGGCGTGGACGCGCTGTTTCTGGGATATAACCGGATAGATGGCACCACCGCCGACAATGTGGTCGATCTGATCGACGGGGTCCCGATCTTCCGGACGGTACTGAAAGCCGCGGAATTCAGGTTCAAGCCGTGGGATGAGCAGGTGAGGGGTGCGGCGGACCAGGTCCGGCGGCACACTCCATCTCGACGTCCGGCGTTCCTGGCCGTTACCCTGGCCAACTGGACTTTCCAGGAAGAGACTCAGATGGAGACTCTGGGTCTCATCGAAGAGCTGCAACGTCTGCTGGGGCCGGGGTATGAGGCCGTCCGGGCGGACCACCTGATCCAACTCTACAAGCAGTTTGCGGCCCACCGCTGAACACGGCATCTCCGGCGCCATCCTCAGTTCTCATTCGGGGCGGGGTATAATTATGTATGTTCCCTCACGGAGGCACACCATGCGAGCTGACAAGATGCTTTCCCGGGCGGTGACCATGATGGCTGTCGGGCTTCCGGCCGCCTGTCAGGGTGCGGCCGAGCAGGGTCCGACAACGCGGCCTGCGTGCTGCGCGGGGACTTGGTATCCCGGCGATCCCGCGTCGCTGGCGAAGTACGTGGACGATCTGCTGGGCAAGGCGGCCTTGCCGAAAATCGACGGCAAGCCTTTGGCGGTCATCGTGCCGCATGCGGGCTATCGTTTCAGCGCTCCGGTGGCGGCGACCGCTTACCGAGCGCTGCAGGACCAGGCATACAGGCGTGTCCTGCTTCTGGCGTTCAGTCATCGGTATGCCGGCGCGTACGACGGCGTGGTCGTGCCGACGGAATGGTCGGCTTACGAAACGCCGCTGGGAACGATACCGCTCGATCGCGAGGCGATCGCGAAGCTCAAAGGCCTAAGACCTTTTGTATCGCATGCCGGAGTTGATCGGGACGAGCACTCCCTGGAGTTGCAGTTGCCCTTCCTGCAGCGGGTGCTGAAGGAGTTCAAGCTCGTGCCGTTGCTGGTGGGCCGTATGTCGCCCGAGGACCATGCCGCGGCGGCCGAGGCGCTGCTGCCGCTGCTGGGCGACGACGTGCTGGTGGTGGCCAGCAGCGATTTTACGCATTACGGGCCGAATTACGGCTACGTGCCGTTCAAGGACGACGTCGAGAAGAAACTGACCGAGCTGGCCGATCAGGCCGCCAGGCCGCTGCTGAACTGCGACTTCGACGGCTTTGCCGACCACTTGAAGAAGACCGAGGATACGATTTGCGGACATGGGCCGATCCTCCTGTTACTGCGGGTGCTCTCGATGCGGGCCGGCGCGGTGGCCGTCCGCAGCGGGTTCGACACTTCCGGGCGCATGACCGGCGACTGGGCGAATAGTGTGACCTATCAGGCCTTCGTGTTCGCACCGCGCCCGCACACGTTAGACGAGAAATCACGGCAGGAGTTGTTACGCCTCGCCCGCGAGACGGTCACGTCGTATATCACGGAGCACAAGGTGCCGACTTATGACGCCGCCGGCCTACCCGCCGAGGTCCGAGAGGACGGCATGTGCTTTGTCACGCTGCAGAATCACGGCGAACTGCGGGGCTGCATCGGGAACATGGAACCCCACGGGCCGCTGTGGGAGGCGGTTGTCCAGAACGCGGTGAACGCCTGCCGGGACCCACGGTTCACGATGAATCCGGTCACGCCGGCCGAGCTGAAGGACATCGACATCGAAATCAGCCGCCTGACGCCGATGAAACCGTTGAATAGCACCGACGAGGTCGTCATCGGCCGAGACGGATTGTTGATCGAGCTGGGGGCGAGCCGCGGCGTGCTGCTGCCGCAGGTGGCCTATGAGCGCGGCTGGACGCGCGAGCAATTTCTCGGGCAAGTGTGCCGGAAGGCGGGTCTGCCCCCAGATGCTTGGAGAAGACCTGAAGCGAAGTTATACTCGTATATGGCCGACGTGTTCGGCGAGCGAGAGTCCGCTTCCCAGCCCGCCACCGATGCTCGCTGATCTGACAAAGCCGTGAGATCCTTCCATGCCGGGGCAAACGACACGCAGGCGATTTCTTGTTCAAGCCGGCGCGGGGGCCGCGGGCATCGCCTTGGGCGGCGCGTGCGGCTCAGGCCGGGCGGGCGACACGGGCGCGAAGTCGCCGGCGCGCGTTGTTATCGCCCGGGATGACAAGCTGGCCGCCGGCGCGGTCGGCGAGCACGCGGCGCTGCTCCGCAGGATGCTTGATGCGGCGATGCAGAAGGTGACCGACGTCGCGGATGCGGCTACCGCGTGGCGGGACATGATTCCGCCGAAGGCCCGCGTGGGGATCAAGGTCAACACGTTGGGTCTCTCGACCCAGCCGGCCGTGGTGGACGCGATTGTCAGCGGCCTGCGGCAGGCGGGTGTGCCGGCCGAGAACATCGTCATCTGGGACCGGTTCGATGTGGAGTTGGCCCGCGCGGGCTTCAAGCTCAACAAGTCCGCCGGCGGCGTGAAATGCCGCGGCACCGACGCAGAACATTACGGCAGCGGCTACCAGGATGACATCCAGACCAGCGGGCGGATCGGATCGTGTTATTCGCGCATCGTCGCGGAGGACGTTGATACGCTCATCTCCGTTCCGGTGCTGAAGGACCACAACCTGTCCGGCGTGTCGCTTGGGCTGAAGAACTTCTTCGGGGCCATCCACAATCCCAACAAGTATCACGACGACAACTGCGACCCGTATATTGTTGATGTGGTGATGCATCGGTTCATCCGGCCGAAGTGGAAGCTCACGATCTGTGACGCGACGCGGGCCCAATACCACGCGGGCCCGACGCGTCATGCGGATTACTCGTGGCCTTTCGGCGGTCTGATCGTGAGCACGGACGTGGTGGCGGCCGACGCGGTGGCGGCCGACCTGCTGGAGCAACAACGGCGAAAAATGGGCCGCAAGCCGCTGGATCGCGAGGGCCGCCCGCCCAGACACATCACCACCGCCGCAGCGCGAGGTCTTGGCGTGGCTGACTCGGGCCTCATTCAGCGTATCGAGGTGTGAGATGGATCGTCTCGACAACCATTTCAGCCATCCCTCCCGCCGTGACCTTCTTCGATGGGGCGCTGCCTGCGGCGCCGCAGGTGTCTGTTGTGGCCGGCGGGGCGCGCTGGCCCAGGATGTGGCCGCAGGCCCGCCCGAAGGGCCGAAGCTCAAGGGGGTCATCCGACACAAGGCGATGTATTGGGAGGAGCGCGAGGAGAAACAGGTTCTGTGCACGCTCTGTCCAAGGGGTTGCATGGTCGCCAGGGAGGAGCGGGGTTATTGCGGTGTGCGCGAGAATCAGGGTGGCAGGTATCAGACGCTGGTATATGGCACGCTGTGCTCGGCCAACATGGACCCGATCGAGAAGAAACCGCTTTTTCACTACATCCCCGGCTCGCCGGCGTTTTCGGTTGCCACGGCCGGCTGCAACATGGAGTGCAAGTTCTGCCAGAACTGGCAGATCAGCCAATTTCGCCCGGAGCAGGTTGAGAGCGTGCAGGTATCGCCCGAAAAGCTTGTCGCGGCCTGCAAGGGCCGCTCGTGCCCGACCATCGCCTACACCTACTCCGAGCCGGTTATCTTCTACGAGTACATGCATGACACGGCCGCCCTGGCCCGCCAGCAGGGTGTCGGCAGCGTGATGATCTCCAACGGCTACATCCTGGAGAAGCCGCTCCGCGAGCTGTGCCGACACCTGACCGCCGTCAAGATCGACTTCAAGGCGTTCTCGGAGAAGTTCTACAACGAGCAGTGCGCCGGCAAGCTGCAGCCGGTGCTCGACACGTTGAAAGTGCTGAAGGACGTCGGCATCTGGTTCGAGCTGGTGGACCTGATCATCCCGACGCTGAACGACTCACCCGACGAGATCAAACAGATGAGCGGGTGGATTCTGGAGCATCTGGGGCCTCATGTGCCGGTGCATTTCACGCGGTTTCACCCTACCTACCGGCTGAAGAACCTGCCGGCCACACCGGTGTCGACGCTGGAGCGATGCCGGCAGACCGCGATGGACGCGGGGCTGCCCTACGTCTACGCGGGCAACGTGCCCATGCACCCCGGCGAGAACACTTATTGTCACAGCTGCAAGACCGAACTGATCAAGCGGGTTGGTTACCAGATTTCCGCCAATCGGATCAAGGACGGAAAATGCCCCAAGTGCGGCGCGGCCATACCCGGCGTGTGGTCCCAGGAACAGGCCCTGGCGTTTAGACCGCGCGACAAGACGAGCACTTCGGCCGCCGCTGTGTGAGGAGCGCAATTCTTGAGCAGCAGTCTGTGTTTCCGGGACGGTAGCTCGATCGATTTCAATTCATCATTTGGAGCGACGAAGTTTGGCGTAACCCGTCAAGGATGAGGCGAGATTGCGAAACGAGATCTCCTCACAAGGTTCGGTGTATTTGCCCTGCTATCTTCTCAACGCGCGTGTTGCCGAAAAGCCTGGCCGTCTCGTTTTCCAGCCTCCGGGTTGCGACCGCACTTGGCGGCGGCGACGTTGGTGGCGCCCGTCCCCGCGAACGGATCGAGAATTGTGTCTCCGACGAAACTGAACATGCGGATGAGGCGTTCCGCCAGCTCGCAGGGATAAGGTGCGGGATGGTGCCGCGTCGATGCACCGGTCAGTCCCGTCCAGATCTGCTGGAACCATTCACGCTGGGCATCCTCGGGGATCACGCTCATGATTCTCGTGGGCAAAGCGGGCTTTCGGTAGGCTCCCGGCCTCCTCTCCATCAGGATAAACTCGATGTCGTTCTTGATGACGGCATTGGGTTCGTACGGTTTGCCCAGAAACCCACCGCCTCTTTCGACCTCGTAGGTGGCGTTGGCGATCTTGTGCCAGATGATCGGCGCGAGATTGTCGAAACCGATCTGCCGGCAATGCTCCTGAATGGAGGCGTGAAGCGGGACAACCATATGCCGTCCGCCGTTTTCCCTTCGCGAGAGACACACGTCTCCCACCACGCAGATGAGACGGCCGCCGGGCACCAGCACCCGGAAACAGGTTCGCCAGACCTTGTCCAGTTCGCTCAGGAACTCGGCGTAATCGTCGATGTGACCAAGCTGACCCCGCGTGTCCCGGTATTCCTTGAGCCTCCAGTATGGGGGCGAGGTCAGAACCAGATGAACCGATATGAATAATCGTAACCGTTCACAGGTTTTTGGGCATGGTTGCCGACAAGCTCAAGTCATCGTCTGGCCGGGCGACCGATCTTGTTGTGTCGTCATGCACTCCGCTCATGGTAAGAACTATCCGCGATCCCCGTTCCGATCCGTGTTGGTGCGACGGCCGGCGGTTTTTATGCGCACGACGCGGTGTTCGGCTCCTCAAACGCGATCTCCCTTGGTGCTGAACACTGAACACATAATGCACGAGGCAACTGGAATATGAACGGCTCGTGTCGAGGTCCTCCGCGCGCGGCTCATCATTCG
>DATIKE010000327.1:0-2052 GCA_035477895.1 Phycisphaerae bacterium | reverse complement strand
GCCACCTGTGCCCAGCAAGGGCGCTCGGTGTTCGATTTCCTTCGCGAAACGATCACCGCCTACTTCCATGGCCGCCCCGGCCCCTCTCTTCTCCCCTCCGGCCCGTGAACGGTTACGTTGGCGAGAGAGAATGGCGGTTATCATGCAACTTCATGGAACTGCCGGAGATGACCCGCGTGCGTCAGCGGTTCGCGTCCGAGCACATCGAGGACGTGGCTGGAGCTTTGCGTCAAGAACTCGCGCGGTGCGGGCTGAAGGTGCCGCCCGGGAAGATCGCCATTGCTGTCGGCAGCCGGGGGATCGCGAACCTGGCGACGCTCGTGCGCGAGACGGTCGCCTGGGTGCGTTCGCAGGGTGGGGAGCCGTTCATCGTGCCGGCCATGGGCAGCCACGGCGGAGCGACCGCCGCGGGTCAGCAGTGTTTGCTGGAAGAGTACGGCATCACCGAGGCAGCCGTCCGCGCACCGATTCGGTCCTCGCTGGCCGTCGTCGAACTGGATCGTGGCGACCTGGAGATTCCCGTTTACATGGATGCCGAGGCCGGCCGGGCGGCGGGGGTGATCGTCATCAACCGCATCAAGCCGCACACCTCGTTTCATGGCCGTTACGAAAGCGGCCTCATGAAGATGATGGCCGTCGGTCTGGGCAAGCAGCGCCAGGCGGAGGCGATTCATCGGTTCGGAGTCCAGGGTCTGCGCGACCTGATGCCGCGGGTGGCATGCCGGGTCGCGCGACACGGGCGGATTTTGCTGGGATTGGGGATTGTCGAAAACGCGTACGATCAGACGCTGAAGATCCGCGTTTTGCCTTCGGACGCGATTCCCGAGGCAGAGCCGGCTCTGCTGGACCTGGCCCGCTCGCACATGCCGCGCCTGCCGGTCGAGGACATCGACCTCCTGATCGTCGATGAGATGGGCAAGGACCTGAGCGGTCTGGGGATCGACCCCAACGTGGTGGGGCGGTTGAGGATCGCGGGCCAGCCCGAGCCGGCCTCGCCGCGGATTCGGCTGATCGTGGTGCGGGATCTGACCGCGGCGTCGCGGGGTAACGCGGCGGGCATGGGTCTGGCGGACATCGTGATCCGGCGACTGTTCGAGAAAATCGACCGGGCGGCCACGTATGAGAATACCCTGACCAGTACCTTCGTCGAGCGGGCGAAGGTGCCGATGATTGCGGATACGGATCGCGAGGCGATGGGATTCTCCACGCGGCTCCTGCGGGATGTCGAGCTGTCCGACTTGCGGATCGTGCGGATTCGCAGCACGCTGCACTTGGCGGAGGTGCTGGTGTCATCGGCGGTATTACGCGATGTCCAGGGATTGCCGGAAATCGAGGTTATGGGGCCGGCGGGCGCCTGGTTCGATTCGCATGGAGCCATGCAGTCCGTCTGAGGGACCGGCGCTGTTGCATCGACCGCACCAGTCAAGGTAAATTCATAGATCAAACTGGCCTGAACGAGGCTGCCTCAAGGAGATTGGACATGCGGCGAAGGTTTCCGCGGACCACGTGGCTGACGGCAATGCTGATGAGTTCCTGTGTGATCTTCGCGGTCGGATGCCGGGAGAAGGAGCCGGCCTCGACGGAGAAGACTTCGGCGGAGCCGGCGGAGCTTTCCGCCCGGGACCAGGCGGTATTGGAGCAGATGCGGCAGCAGGCGACCATGCCGGCCGCGCCGCCCCAGCCGCGGCCGCCCGCGACCCAGCCGACCACCGCCACCGCACCGGCCTACGAGCCGCTGGACAACCCGCTGCTGGAAGCGGCCAGGAAGGGCGACCTGGAAACGGTGAAGAAACTGGTTCTGAGCGGATCGCCGATGCTGGTCAACGACCTCCAGGGGGTGACTCCGGTTCACTGGGCGGCGCTGGAAGGACACCTGGACGTGGTCAGGTTCCTCATCGATGAGATGAAAATGAAGCCCGACGAGCGCAACCGCGAGGGTGTGACACCGGTGCATTGGGCGGCCTTCGGCGGCCACCGGAATGTGGTGGACTACCTCGTGTCCAAGGGCGCTGATGTGGACGTGGAGGATAACGAGGGCCGCACGCCGCTGTT